>NZ_JBVIRQ010000014.1:0-87700 GCF_055575955.1 Streptomyces sp. NPDC033966
TCGCCGACGCCATCGGCCGTGAGATCCCCGTCGAGCGGATCACCCGCGCCGAGGCCGAGCAGCAGATGGGCGCCCACATGCCCGCCCACATGGTCTCCTCGCTCCTCGACCTGTGGGAGGCCGCCTGCCACGGCCCCGCCGCCGTCGCCGACACCACCGAAACCCTCCTCGGCCGCCCCGCCCGCACCTACCGCCAGTGGGCCCACGAGAACTCCGCCGCCTTCACCGGCCACTGACCCCAAGGGATCCCATGTCCAGGGCCTCAGCCCCCGCCCCTCCCCGCACCACGCCCCCCACCACCGACCGCCGCCGCTGGGCCGTCCTCGCCGTCGTCCTCTTCGCCGCGGTCCTCGACCTCCTCGACGCGACGATCACCAACATCGCCGCCCCGGCCATCGCCGCCGACCTGAACGGCGGGGAGGCCCTCGTCCAGTGGCTCGGCGCCGCCTACGCCCTGTCCATGGGCGTCCTGCTGGTGGTCGGCGGCCGGCTCGGCGACAAGTACGGACGCCGCCGGCTCTTCCTGACCGGCCTCACCGGCTTCACCCTCGCCTCCGTCGCCTGCGGCCTGGCCACCGGCCCCGCCTCCCTCATCGGATTCCGGCTCCTCCAGGGGGCCTTCGGCGCCCTGGTGATCCCGCAGGGCTTCGGCATCCTCGGCGCCGTCTTCCCCCGCGAGGAGATCGGCAAGGCCTTCAGGGTCTTCGCCCCCTGCCTCGGCCTGGCGACGATCAGCGGCCCGGTCCTCGCCGGGGTCCTGATCGACCACTTCGGCTGGCGCTCGATGTTCCTGATCAACATCGCCCTCGGCGGCCTCGCGATCCTCCTCGCCCTGCGCCTGCTGCCCCGCGACACCGGCGACCGCACGGTCACCGTCGACGGACCCGGCTCCGCGCTGCTCGCCGCCACGATGCTGGGACTGATCTACGGGCTGATCGACGGCTCCGCCCACGGCTGGACGACCGTCCCCCTGCTCTGCCTCGCCGCCGGAGTCGCCTCCTTCGCCCTCTTCTGCCTGCGCCAGCGCAGCGCCGCCGCCCCGCTCATAGAACCCTCGCTGCTGCGCAGCCGCGCCTTCACCTCCGGCCTGCTCCTCGGCCTCGTCTTCTACGCGGCGGTCGCCGGCCTCCTCTTCGTCCTGTCCCTCTTCCTCCAGGACGGGCTGCACCGCACCCCGACCGGGGCCTCCCTCGGTCTCGCCCCGATCGCCGGCGGCATCATCGTCGCCTCGATCGCCGCGCACCGCTTCAGGGAGCGCCTCGGCCGCGCCCTCGTCCTCGTCGGCCTGCTGCTCACCCTGGCCGGCACCCTGGCGCTGATCGCGCTGGTCCTGGCCACCGCCCCGACCGCGTGGACGCTCGCCCTCCCGGTCTTCGTCACCGGCCTCGGCCTCGGCACCTGCTTCGGCACCGTCTACGAGGTCACGCTCGGCGGCATCGACCCGAAGGAGTCCGGCAGCGCGAGCGGTTCGCTGTCCGCCGTGACCCAGCTCGCCAACAGCATCGGCGCCGCCGCCATCACCACGGTGTACTTCCACACCTCCGGCGGCAGCGCTACCGCCGCCTTCCACAGCCTGGCCGTCGTCGCGGCGGCCGTCCTCGCCTGCTGCGGCCTGGTCCGGCTGCTGCCCCCGGGGCCCCTCGCCCGGCACCACTGACGACGGACGAGCGGGGCGGCCCGGCAGCAGCCGGGCCGCCCCGCTCGGGGCTTCCTCAGAACAGGTCGGTGATGAACTGGTAGCTCGTGGGGTCACCGGGCATCTGCCAGTGGACGCCCTGGAGGAAGAAGCAGGCCACCAGGTTGCTGACCGCGAAGAAGGCCAGGACGCCCAGGGTGATTCCGGCGGCGCGGCGCAGTGCGGGCGAGCCCTGGGCGGCGTCCAGGGTTTTGACGACACTCCCTAGGGGGACCCCGTGCGGGCGTACGCGCGCCGAGCCGCCCCCTGCCCGTACGGACAGGGGGAGTTCACCCCTGTGAGTGGCGCCCCGCGCGCCGAGCCGCGCCGGAGCGGCCGCTCCCGGCCCCGGCGGGCCGCCTCAGGGAGCGGAGGCGGAGCCCCGGCCCCCTCCCGCACCGCCCGGCGCGGGCACCCGCATCCAGTGCCCGTCCGTGCTCCAGCCCAGCAGCCGGCGCGCCCGGCCGCCCTCGCCCGTACCGTCCGCGTCGAAGGAACCGCCCCGGGCCACCAGGCGCAGACCCGCGAGCGCGGGGGCCAGCCGGGCCCGCACGTGCGCCGGGCGCAGCGCCGACTCCGCGTCGATCCAGGCCAGTACGGCCGCCCGCCCGGCCGGATCGCACAGCGAGAGGTGGAACAGCATCTGCCGCCACGCGTACGCCGCGTCCTTGATCGCGGGCAGCGGGCGCGGGTTGCCCTCCACCCGGGCCACCAGCCGGCACACGGTCTCGAAGCATTCCCGGGCGGGCTGCGCCCAGCCGCCCGGCACGGTGACCCCGGCCCGCCCGACCAGGGTGGCGAGGTTGTGCGTGGTGAGGATCTGGGCCTGCTCGATCACCTTGCCGTTCGCCGCCGTGGACCAGGCCCGGTCACTCCCCGCCCGCTCGGCGCACAGCGCGGCGAACTCGGGCGCGGTGCGCGCCGGTCGGCCGCTGCGCGCCGATTCGGCGGCCTGGGACACCGCCATCCGGCGCAGCCCCGCGTAGTCGATGCCGTAGTAGCGCGCGTACAGGCTCTCCTCCAGCAGCTCCCCGGCGACCCGGGCGGCGACGAGGAACTTCGGGCCGAAGGTGCCCATGAAGATGTCGGCGGCGAGCTCCTCCACGAAGGGCGCGCCCAGCTCCGCCTGCCGGGCCAGCTGGCCCAGCTCGCGCACCAGCGGGTTGGGCAGCACCGTGCCGGGGAAGGCGCGCACCGCCAGCCCGCCGAGCCGGCGCAGCGCTTCCGCGGCCGGCCCGGTGTCCGCGCCGTCGGCGCGCCGGTGGCCGGAGACCGCCCGCAGCCAGGGCAGTTCCTCGACCCGTACCTGCGACTCCAGGTTCAGCAGGAGCAGCGAGCGGCGGCCCCGGAAAGCGCGGTACGTCGCCGCCATCAGGTTCCGCAGCGGCCCGTCCGCGTACCGCTCGGCGGTGACCGCTCCGACCAGCTGCGGCACCAGCTCGGCCAGCACCTCCGCCGACGGCACCACCCCGCGCTCCACCAGCACCTCCAGCGGGGCGCTCAGCGCCGCCCGGAGGGCGCCGCCGACCGCCGCCGGCACCTCGGCACCGGCGGGCAGCCCCGTCTCGCGGGCCTCCTCGGCGGTCACCGGAGCCAACGGGGTGTCCGTGTCCGGGGTCCCGGCGCGCTGGTCGAGCCCGGAGACCCGGCGCAGTACCAGGCCGGCCAGCGCGTGGTGCGAGGGCAGCGCGGCCTGGCGGGCCTGGACCGCCCGGAGCCGGGCGTGCCCGGGAGAGCCCGGCGCGCCGCGCTTGGCCAGCATCGAGGTCACGGCGACCCGCAGCAGCCCGGCCAGGCGGGGCGCGGGCGCGCGGCCGGCGACCTCCTCCTCCAGAGCCCGGCGCAGGATCGCGGCGTTCGACTTCGGGTCCAGGTGCTTCGTGCAGAGGGTGTGCGCGGCGGCCAGCGTCCGGTAGCGCGCCAGCAGTCCGGCGCCCTGGGCGTGCCAGTCCGGCCCGGGCACGCGCCCGTGGGCCAGGAGCCGGTGCGCGAGCAGCTCGTCCTCGAAGGGGCGCCAGACGGCGAGCGCCTCGCGCTGGGTCTCCACGGCCGTGTCGGGTCCGCGGCGGGCCAGCGTCGCCGAGGCCTCGCCGACGGTACGGCGGTGCACGGAGTCCACCCCGGCCGCGGGGCGGTCGGCGGGGCGCGGGGAGAAGCGCAGCCGGCCGGCGAAGGGGCGCAGCACCGTGACGAGTTCCGCGGCGGAGTCGAAGTCCCCGGCGCGCACCAGCCACGCCACCGTCGCGAGGGCCGCCTCCTCGGGCACGTGCACCTCGTAGCGGCCGCTGTCGAGCAGCGACCACAGGTAAGCCAGGCCGTCCTCGGTGAGGAGGTACGCGAAGAGCTCCGCGCGGTCCGCCGGTACGCCGGCCAGCCGGGCGGCCTCCTCCTCGTACGGCAGCAGCGGGCCGCCGGCCGAGGCGCTGCCGGTGGCGAAGCCGCCGGTGACCACCTCGGGGGTGACCCAGGCGGGCAGCGCGGCGACGGGGGTGCGGGAGCCGATGGCCAGGGACCCGTCCGCGATGCCGGACAGGACGCTCTGCCACTTGCGGGCGCGGGATCCGGCGCGTTCGCGGGTGGCGGTGTCCGCGTGGGTCCGCGAGGTCCGCAGGGCGCGGGCCAGCTGCTCCGCCGCGTACGACGGCGACACGGTCACGGCCACCGGCTCGGGGCCGGGCCGGGACGGGTTCGGAGGCTGCTTGTCAGCGTGCGCGTTCATGGCCGACGTGGCAGGTTCCGCCCCTGCGCCCTCCGGGTAGGAAGCCCGGCGCTCTGCTGCTGAGCTACACGTCGTGGTAGGCCGTCAACCTAGGCGTCGGCCCGCCGGGTGCGCAAAGGTTTTTGCGGCGGCCCGTACGGCGGGCCGCCGCCCGCCCGGAGCACGCGGGAGATAAACCGCTTCAGGCCATCGGGGCGCGGGCCTCGTTGACGGTCCCCCGCCGTCCGGTCAGCGTGGGCACCGCCCTCCGGCAGCGAAGCCGGAACCTCCCCCCGAAGGCGGCGACGATGACTCGTTCCCCCCTGACCCGCACGGCCATCGCCACACTGGTGGCCGCCGGCCTCCTGACCGCGTCCGGATGCGGCCTGAGCGGAGGCGGCGCCGGTGCCGAGGAGGCCCGCAGAACCGGCGAGGTGTCCGGTGAGATCACCTTCCGCACCCTCCAGCTCAAACCGAAGTTCACCGCCTACGTCCAGGGCGTCATCGACTCCTTCGAGGCCGGGCACCCGAAGGTGAAGGTGAAGTGGGAGGACGTCCCCGGCGACGGCTACAACGAGAAGCTCGTCGCCGACGCCCAGGCCGGGGCCCTGCCCGACGTGGTCAACCTCTCCACCGACTCCTTCCAGCTCCTCGGGGACCGCGGCATGCTCGCCGACGTGGCCCGGCTCGACGGGGCGGTCGCCGCGGAGTACGTACCGGGAGCCTGGGAGCAGTTCAAACTGCCCGGCAAGGGCGACGGCGTGTACGCCTACCCCTGGTACGTGACCCCCGAGATCCTCACCTACAACAAGGACCTCTTCGTCGAGGCCGGCCTGGACCCGGACCGGCCGCCCACCACCGTCGAGCAGTTCTTCGACTACGCGGAGCGCATCGCCGCCCGCTCCGACGGCCGGTACGCCGCCTTCATGGCCGACCCCAAGGGCCGGCTGCCCGGCGACTGGCAGAAGATGGGCGTCCCCCTGCTCAACGACGCGCGGGACCGCTTCACCTTCGACACCGACCGGGCCGTCGCCTGGGTCGAACGGATGAAGGACCTCTACGCCAAGGGCGCCATGCCCAAGGAATCCCTCCTGAAGGCCGACGACATCAACCAGCTCTACGGCGCCGGCAGGCTCGTCTTCGGCCCCGGCTCCCCGGGCTTCGTCCGGGACGTCAAACAGAACGCCCCGCAGGTCTACGAACGCACCGCGGTCGCGGGCGCCGTCACCGGCACGCTCGGCCACATAGGGATCTACGCCCAGTCCCTCGGCATCCGCAAGGACACCAAGCACCCCGACGCGGCGGCCGAGTTCGCCAAGTGGGTCACCAACGGCCCCAACCAGGTGGAGTTCTCGAAGAACGCCACCATCTACCCCTCCAACGCCAAGGGCCTGGCCGACCCGCGCTTCGCCGACCGGGGCGACGGCAAGGACGCCGAGACCCTGGCCCGGGCCGTCGGCGCGGAGCAGCTGAAGACGGCCGGCCTCGACGCCAACACCCCCGTCCAGTGGACCAACCAGGTCGGCGACGCGGTGGTGCGGGAGGTGCAGAGGGCCATCCAGGGCGAGCAGGACGCCCGGACGGCGGTGCGCAGGGCCCAGGAGGAGGCCAACCGGCTGCTGGCCGCCGGGACGCGCAAGTGACCGCTCCCGCCCCGGCGGCCGCCGCTCCGGTGCGGGACCGGCACGACGGGAAGGCCCGGCGCCGGGCGGAACGCGGCATGGGGACCGACCCGGGCCTCGTCCACCGCAAATGGTGGACCCCCTACCTCTTCCTCGCCCCGGGCCTGGTGATGGTGGCCCTGTTCAGCCTCTGGCCGTTCCTCAACACCGTCGTGCTGTCCTTCACCGACGCCCGCATCCTGAGCGGCGGCTCCTTCGTCGGCCCCGACAACTACACCCGCGCCCTCACCGATCCCGACTTCTGGACCGCCACCCGCAACAGCGTGCTGTACCTGCTGGTCGTCGTCCCCTGCCTGGTCCTGCTGCCGCTGGCCCTCGCCGTCCTCGTCCAGGCGAAGGTCCCCGGCATCGGCCTCTTCCGCAGCGCCTTCTACACCCCGGTGATCGCCTCGGCCGTCGTCGTCGGCCTGATCTGGCAGTGGGTGCTGCGCAGCGACGGACTGGTCAACACCGTCTTCGAGGCGCTCGGCGTCGTCTCCGAGCCGATCCCCTTCCTCACCGACAGCACCATGCTGCTGTTCTCCGCCATGCTCGTGACCGTGTGGAAGGGCCTCGGCTACTACATGGTCTTCTACCTGGCCGCCCTCGGGAACGTCCCCGCCTCCCTCCACGAGGCGGCCGCCCTCGACGGCGCCGGCCCCGTACGCTGCTTCTTCAGCATCACGATCCCCCAGGTGAAGCCGATGATGCTGCTCGTCGGCACCCTCTCCGCGGTCTCCGCGCTGCGCGTCTTCACCGAGATCTACATCCTCGGCGGCGAGAGCGGCGGCCCCGGCGGCGGCGCCCGCACCCTGCCCTTCCTCATCCGGCAGGTCGGCCTCGGCTTCGCCGGGGAGACCGGCTACGCCTGCGCCATCTCCCTGCTGCTGTTCCTGCTGACCCTGGCCTTCAGCCTGCTGGGCCACCGCCTGTCGAAGGGGGACGAGAGTTGAGCGCCGCCGGGACCGGCCGCGGGCGCCGCCGCAGCGGCCTGGCCGTCCGCTACGCCGTGCTCGTGCTCATGCTCGTGCTGATGCTCGGGCCCATCGTCTGGCAGTTCCTGACCTCGGTCCGCGGCCGCACCGAGAACGTGTACGACGGGCTGCTGCCCTCGCGGCCCACCTTCGACAACTACCTGCGCGTCGCGGAGTCCTTCCCGCTCGCCCAGTACGTGGGCAACACCCTGGTGGTGGCGCTGCTCGCGGTCGCCTCCAACACGCTGTTCGCGGCGATGGGCGGCTACGCCCTCTCCCGGGCCGGTTGGAAGGGCCGCAGGGCCGTCTTCACGGTCCTCGTGGCGACCCTGATGTTCCCCTTCGAGTCCGTGATGATCTCGATGTTCCTCACGGTCCGCGAGATGGGCCTGGTCGACACCCTCGTCGGGGTGTGGCTGCCCGGCGCCGTGTCCGTCCTCAACATCATGATCATGCGGGCGGCGTTCCTCGCCGTCCCCCGGGAGATCGAGGAGGCCGCGGTCCTGGACGGTGCGGGGGAGTGGTCCCGGTTCACCCGGGTGTTCCTCCCGGGTGCCCGGGGCGCCCTGGCCGTCGTCTGCGTCACCAGCTTCATGGGCGCCTGGGACGACTTCCTGTGGCCCCTGCTGGTCCTCACCGACAGCGACCACTACACCCTCCAGCTCGGCCTGAAGACCCTGGCCGGGGCCACCACGACCAGCGATCAGCGGATCGTCGCGGCGGGCGCGATGACCGCCCTCGTCCCGATGGTGCTGCTCTTCCTCCTCCTCCAGCGTTTCTTCTTCAAGGGAGTGGGCGAGGGGGCAGTCAAGACCTGACCACCGCACCCCCGTCCGGCCCCCGCCCGTCCGCCGCCCGTCCGCCGCCCGTCCGCCGCCCGTCCACGTCCCCCGACGACCTCCTGGAGCCGCCTCGTGCACGACGACCGCAGCATCACCGAACACCGCCTCCGCCGGGTCCTCAAGGAGCGCATCCGGCCCGCCGTCCACTCCCGCCCCGTCCCCCTCACCGTCGAGCGCTGGGAGGCCCCGGGCGAACCCGTCCCGGTCGCCGAGGCGCTGGCCGCCCCGTACGTGCCCTGCGCGGCCGGCGACGCCTGGGGGCCGGCCTGGGGCACCACCTGGTTCAAGGTCACCGGCGAAGTGCCCGCCGGCTGGGCGGGCCGTACCGTCGAAGCCGTCCTCGACCTCGGCTTCGACCGGATGATGCCCGGCTTCCAGTGCGAGGGACTGGTCCACCGGGCCGACGGCACCGAGGTCAAGGCCCTCAACCCGTACAACGACTGGGTGCGGGTGGCCGACGCCGCCGCGGGCGGCGAGCGGGTCGAGTGGTACGTCGAGGCCGCCTCCAACCCCGTCCTGGTCGAGCACGCCCCCACCTCCGAGGGGGACCGGCTGACCAGCGGGGACCGGCCGCTCTACCGGCTGGCCCGGATGGACCTCACCGTCTTCGAGGCCGAGGTCTGGGAACTCGTACAGGACCTCGACGTCCTCGCCGAACTGATGGCCCAGCTCGGCGGGGACGACGCACGGCGCTACGAGATCCTGCGCGCCGTGGACTCCGCCCTCGACGAGGTCGACCTCGGCGACGTCGCCGGTACGGCCGCCGCCGCCCGCGCACGCCTGACCGGGGTGCTGGCCGCCCCGGCGAACGCCTCCGCGCACCGGATCAGCGCGGTCGGCCACTCCCACATCGACTCGGCCTGGCTCTGGCCGTTGCGCGAGACCGTGCGCAAGGTGTCGCGCACCACCTCCAACATGGTCGCCCTGATGGACGAGCACCCGGAGTTCGTCTTCGCCATGTCGCAGGCCCAGCAGCTCGACTGGGTCAAGACCCACCGGCCCGAACTCTTCGAGCGGGTCAAGAAGAAGATCGCCGACGGTCAGTTCGTACCCGTCGGAGGCATGTGGGTGGAGTCCGACACCAACATGGTCGGCGGCGAGGCCATGGCCCGCCAGTTCCTCTACGGTAAGAAGTTCTTCCTGGACGAGTTCGGCATCGAGACCCGCAACGTCTGGCTGCCCGACTCCTTCGGCTACACCGCGGCGATGCCGCAGCTCGTCAGGCTCTCCGGCGCGCAGTGGTTCCTGACCCAGAAGATCTGCTGGTCCCAGGTCAACAAGTTCCCGCACCACACCTTCTGGTGGGAGGGCATCGACGGCACCCGCGTCTTCACGCACTTCCCGCCCGTCGACACCTACAACAGCGACCTCGGCGGCGCCCAGCTGGCCCACGCCGCCCGCAACTACCAGGAGAAGGGCCGGGGCACGCGCTCCCTGGTGCCCTTCGGCTGGGGCGACGGCGGCGGCGGCCCCACCCGCGAGATGCTGGCCAGGGCCCGGCGCCAGCGCGACCTCGAAGGCTCCCCGCGCGTGGAGATCGAGCGGCCCGACGCCTTCTTCGAGAAGGCCCGCGCCGAGTACGAGGACGCCCCCGTCTGGGCCGGCGAGCTCTACCTGGAGCTCCACCGCGGCACCTACACCTCGCAGGCCCGGACCAAGCAGGGCAACCGGCGCAGCGAGTCGCTGCTGCGCGAGGCCGAACTGTGGGCGGCGACGGCCGCCGTCCGCGTACCGGGCTTCCGCTACCCGTACGAGGACCTGGAGCGCGTCTGGAAGACCGTCCTGCTCCACCAGTTCCACGACATCCTGCCCGGCTCCTCCATCGCCTGGGTGCACCGCGAGGCCCGCGCCACTTACGAGAAGGTGCGCGAGGAGCTGGAAGCGATCACCCTCGCGGCACAGACCGCCCTCGCGGGCGCGGGCGAGGAGGAACTGGTCTTCAACTGCGCCCCGCACGAGCGCCGCGGCGTCCCGGCCGGCGGCGCGGGCCGGGCGCGCGCGGCCGAGCAGCCGGTCACGGTGGAGGAGCGGCACGGCGGCGGGCACGTCCTGGCCAACGGGCGGCTGCTGGTGGAGATCGACGGGCGGGGGCTGATCGTCTCCGCGTACGACCTGGAGGAGGGCCGCGAGGCGCTCGCCCCGGGCAGTGCCGCGAACCTGCTCCAGATCCACCCCGACTTCCCGAACATGTGGGACGCCTGGGACATCGACGCCTTCTACCGCAACAAGGTCACCGACCTCACCGCCCTCGACTCCCTGGAGGTCACCGGGCGGGAGCCGGACTCCGGCACCGTCACGGTCACCCGCTCCTTCGGCTCCTCCACCGTCACCCAGGCCGTCACCCTGCGGGCCGGGGCCAAGACGGTGGACATCGCCACGGACGTGGACTGGCACGAGACGGAGAAGTTCCTCAAAGCCGCCTTCCCGCTCGACGTCAAGGCCGAACGGACCGCCTCCGAGACGCAGTTCGGGCACGTGTACCGGGCCACCCACACCAACACCTCCTGGGAGGCCGCCAAGTTCGAGATCTGCGCCCACCGCTGGATCCACGCGGAGGAGCCCGGCTGGGGCGTGGCGCTGCTCAACGACTCCACGTACGGGCACGACGTCACCCGGCACATCCGGGCGGACGGCGGCCAGACCACCACCGTCCGGCTCTCCCTGCTGCGCGCCCCCCGCTACCCGGACCCGGAGACCGACCAGGGACGCCACAGCCTGCGCTTCTCCCTCGCGCCCGGCGCCGGGATCGGGGACGCGGTGCGCGAGGGGCACGCGTTCAACCTGCCCGAGCGGGTCCTGCGGGGCGCGGGGCCGGTGGCCCCGCTGCTGGCCGTCGACCACGACGCGGTGGTGGTGGAGGCGGTCAAGCTCGCGGAGGACCGCTCCGGGGACGTGGTCGTCCGGCTGTACGAGTCCCGGGGCGGCCGGGCGAGGGCCGTGCTGAGGCCCGGGTTCGCGGTCACGGAGGCGGTCGAGAGCGACCTCCTGGAGCGCCCGCTGCCGGGCTCGGCGGTCGGCGCCCCCGCCCCCGACGGCGGGGTCGCCCTCACCCTGCGGCCGTTCCAGATCGTCACGGTCCGCCTCCGGCGCGGGTGAGCCCCCTAGGGGGTGTCTGACGGATCAGGGCCGGGCCGGGCCGGGCCGGCCCGGCGGCCCGGCGGCCCGGCTCCGCCGCGTTCATCCGGTCGGCCGAGCAGCGCAGGCCACCGGGGCTCCGCCGGGCAAGGCTGTGGGGAGGAACGCCACCACACAGACGAGGACCGCCCCATGTCCCACAGCCGACGGATCAGCACCATCGTGGGGGTCGCGGCACTGCTGCTGACCGCCTCCGCCTGCTCCGGCCTGGGCCGGAGCACCGTGGGCATGCTCACGTTCCGCGGCCACGACTCACCGGCCGAGCTGAGCTACTCCAACACCCCGGTCAAGGGCTGCCACAAGATCCGCATCCCGAAGGGGGCCACCCACGTCGAGAACAACACCCTCGTGGACATCGTCCTGTACCGGACGGAGAACTGCGGCAAGGCCGAGGCCGAAGGGGCCGAGGGCGCCGAGGGCGTCTACGTGGCCACCAAGCTCTCGAACGTGACCGCCCCGCACAGCCTGCCCTGGCGCAGCTTCAGGGTCATCCACTGACGGGTCCCGGCGGGAGCCGGCACCCGTCAGCGGCGTGAACTGCGCCACACCCCCGGGGGCGCGCGCCCCCGGGCCGGGGATTCCCGGCCCCGGGGGCGCGCAGCCGGTTATGCACTTAGTTGCAAAACCCGGCCCTCCTCGCTAGAACAGGTTCATCACCCCCGCGCGAGGAGGCGCCCCCTCATGAGTTCCCAGAGCCGGTACCCGCACCTGCTGAGCCCCCTGGACCTCGGCTTCACCACGTTGCCGAACCGCGTGATCATGGGGTCGATGCACACCGGCCTCGAAGAGCACGCGCACGGCTTCGAGCGCCTGGCCGCCTTCTACGCCGAGCGCGCCCGCGGCGGCGCCGGCCTGATCGTCACCGGCGGCATATCGCCCAACGACGCCGGACGCCCCTTCGAGGGCGGCTCCCGCCTCACCACCGAGGAGGAGGCCGCCGAGCACCGGGTGATCACCGATGCGGTGCACGCCGAGGGCGGGAAGATCGCGATGCAGATCCTCCACTTCGGCCGCTACGCCTACCACAAGGACCTCGTCGCCCCCAGCGCGATCCAGGCCCCCATCAGCCCCTTCGTCCCGAACGAGCTCACCGACGCCGAGGTCGAGGGCACCATCGAGGACTTCGTCCGCGCGGCCCGCCTCGCCAAGCTCGCCGGCTACGACGGCGTCGAGATCATGGGCTCCGAGGGCTACCTGGTCAACGAGTTCATCGCCGCCGCCACCAACAAGCGCACCGACCGCTGGGGCGGCGCGTACGAGAACCGCGTGCGCTTCCCGCTGGAGATCGTCCGGCGCACCCGCGCGGCCGTCGGCGACGACTTCATCCTGATCTACCGGCTCTCGATGCTGGACCTGATCCCCGGCGGCTCCACCCTCGACGAGGTCGTCCACCTCGCCAAGGAGATCGAGGCGGCCGGCGCCACCATCATCAACACCGGCATCGGCTGGCACGAGGCCCGCATCCCCACCATCGCCACCTCCGTCCCGCGCGGCGCCTACACCTGGGTCACCAAGCGGCTGATGGGCGCGGTCGGCGTCCCGCTCGTCACCAGCAACCGCATCAACACCCCCGAGAAGGCCGAGGAGATCCTCGCCGACGGGCGCGCCGACCTGGTCTCCCTCGCCCGCCCCTTCCTCGCCGACGCCGACTTCGTCGCCAAGGCCGCCGCCGGGCGCTCCGAGACCATCAACACCTGCATCGGCTGCAACCAGGCCTGCCTCGACCACACCTTCAGCGGCAAGATCACCAGCTGCCTGGTCAACCCGCGCGCCTGCCACGAGACCGAGCTCGTGCTCTCCCCCACCCGGACGAAGAAGCGCGTCGCCGTCGTCGGCGCCGGCCCGGCGGGCCTCGCCTGCGCGGTCACCGCCGCCGAACGCGGCCACGCCGTCACCCTCTTCGAGGCCTCCGGCCACATCGGCGGCCAGCTCGACGTGGCCCGGCGCATCCCGGGCAAGGAGGAGTTCGAGGAGACCATCCGCTACTTCGGCACCCAGCTCACCGCCCGCGACGTCGACGTCCGCCTCGGCACCCGCGCCGACGTGGACACCCTGCGCGGCTACGACGAGGTCGTCGTCGCCACCGGCGTCACCCCCCGCACCCCCGACATCGAGGGCGTGGACCGGGACAACGTCGTCAGCTACCTCGACGTACTGCGCGACGGCGCCCCCGTCGGGCAGCGGGTGGCCGTCCTCGGCGCCGGCGGCATCGGCTTCGACGTCGCCGAGTACCTCACCGACAGCGGCGAGGGCGCCGCCCAGGACCCCGAGGTCTACTTCCGGCACTGGGGCGTCGACACCGCGTACACCGGCCCCGGCGGCCTCACCGCCCCCGAGCGGCCGGCGGCCCCCCGGCAGGTCACCCTGCTCCAGCGCAAGACCACCAAGGTCGGCGCCGGACTCGGCACCACCACCGGCTGGATCCACCGTGCGGAGCTCAAGCACCGCGGGGTCGTCTCGGTCGCCGGTGCCACGTACGAGCGGATCGACGACGAGGGCCTGCACATCACCGTGGGCGGCGAACCGCACCTCGTGCCCGCCGACACGGTCGTCCTGTGCACCGGCCAGGAGCCGCGCCGCGACCTGTACGAGGCGCTGCGCGCCGAGGGCGTCGAGGCGCACCTGATCGGCGGCGCCGACGTCGCCGCCGAACTCGACGCCAAGCGCGCCATCCGCCAGGGCACGGAACTGGCGTCCTCCCTCTGAGGAGTTGTGGCGGCCCGCTCCGGGCCGCCACAATCACCGGGTGACGTTGACACCGGCAGACGCGGACAAGATCCTCACCGACAACTTCGCCCCCTGGGTGCTGGCCCTCGGCCTCACCGTCGAGGAGACCGGCGAGCGGCACGCCGTCCTGCGGCTGCCCTGGTCGGACTCCCTGGCCCGCGACGGGGGCGGCCTGTCCGGCCAGGCCCTGATGGCCGCAGCCGACACCGCCACCGTCATCGCGGTCTCCGCCGCGCGCGGGGCGTACGGCCCGATGACCACCGTCCAGCAGTCGACGAGCTTCCAGCGTCCGGTGACCGGCACCGACGTGCTGATCGACGTACGCCTCACCAAGCTGGGCAAGCGCATGGCCTTCGCCGACGTCACCATGACCCCCGAAGGGGCCTCGGAGCCGGCGGCGAAGGCCTCCACGGTCTACGCCCTGCTCGGCTGACCCGGCGGCGTCAGAACCGCGGGGGACCGGCCGGGAACGGCAGCGGCTTCGGCGTCGGCAGCACGTCCTGCCGCTGGGCCGGTGCCGGAGCCGCCCGGCAGGTCACGTCCCGGGCGGGCAGCCGGCCCGTGGCCAGGTAGGAGCTGACCGGGGCGTTGGCGCAGGAGTTGGGGTCGACCAGGTACACGCCGTGGCCCTCCCCGCCCATCGCGAGCACCATCCGCGAGCCCTTCAGGGACCGGTGCAGTCCCTGTCCGCTCACCAGCGGGGTCTGCGAGTCCCACTCGTTCTGCACGGTCAGCACGTTCGCCCGGGTCTTCACCGGGGTGGCCGCCTCGACGGGCCGCTGCCAGAAGGCGCAGGGCTTGATGTTGGAGGCGAAGTCCCCGTAGAGGGGGTACCTGGCCTTGTCCCGCGCCGCGTCCCGCGCGTACTGGCCGGGATCGCGCGGCCAGGCATCGGTGTCCCCGCACAGCACGGACCACAACACGGCCGTGCTGTTGTCGGAGGCCGGAGCCGCGGGGCGCAGCAGCTTCTTCACGTCCGGCACGCCCGGGCCGGCGGGCTGCGGGGCGCCCTCGGCGGCCGCCTTCAGCGCGGCGACGAGGGGCGCTGCCTGCTGCGGGTAGAAGAACAGGGGACGTGCGGTGCGGATGTCATCGCCCGTCAGCTTCATCCCCTGGATTTCGATCGGCTCGCGGTCGGCCCGGGCCACCAGCCCCCAGAACGTCGCCGACACCGCCTGCGGCGTCGCACCGAGCCGGTACTCGCCGTCGCGCTCCGCCGTCCACCGCGTCCACCGGGCGAAGGCCGGCTCGGCCTCGGTGGCCCACGCCTGGAACATCCCGCGCCACAGCAGCTGCGGGTCGACCCCGCTGTCGAGCACGAAGCGGTCGGTGCGGGAAGGGAACATCTGGGTGTAGACCGTGCCGAGGTAGGTCCCGTACGAGTAGCCCACGTAGGAGATCTTCCGCTCGCCCAGGGCCGCGCGGATCGCGTCCATGTCGCGGGCCGTGTTCCGGGTGGTGATGTACGGGAGGACCGAACCGGCCTTCTCCCGGCACTTGTCCGCGACGGTGCGCGCCCAGGCGACGTCGGAGGGGAAGGTCTCGGGGCGGTACGGGCGGTCGATGTTCTGCTCGGCCTCGTCGAGTCCGCAGCTGATCGGGCTGCTGTTCCCGACTCCGCGCGGGTCGAAGCCGATCAGGTCGTACTGCTCCCTGACCTCCTTCGGCATGACCTCCTCCATCATCAGAGGCAGGTCGAGCCCCGGGCCGCCGGGGCCGCCGGGGTTCAGGAGCATGATCCCGTGCCGTTTGGCCGGGTCCTGGCTCTTGATCCGGGATATGGCGAGGTCGATGGTCCTGCCGCGGGGCCGCTGGTAGTCGAGCGGCACCTTGACGGTCGCGCACTCGTACGCGGCCGGCTGGTCCGGGCTGCAGCGGTGCCAGGAGGGCTGCTGGGGCTGGTAGTCGCCGGCTGCGGGGGCGGCCGCCGCCTGCGTGGCGGAGAGCAGCGGAACGGAGGTCGCGAGGAGACCGACGGTGGCGAGCAGGGGTGCGAGGCGTTTCATGCGCACGAAGTGCCGTTCCTTTCGGAGAGGGGCGGTTCCGTGCTCACCTTGGAGGACGCGGGCGGTGGGGCGAATCATCCCCCAGGGCGGCTCTCGTACTCCTTCGTGCAACTCGCGAATGAGGTAAATTCCGGACAACTGGCCGACGCGCCGTCCCTGTTGGAGAGACGGGAGCCGCGGCCCCGGACTCAGTGCCCGGTGTGCCCGGTGCCGGTCTCCAGCGTGCCGCCGAGGCGTTCGCGGAGCGCGGTCAGGGCTTCGGGCGACTGGGCGGTGACCACCCAGCGGTTCCCCACCAGGTAGACCCCGCCGTACACCCGGGTCTCCGCCAGCCAGGCGCGCAGGCCCTCCTCGGCGGCGAAGGTGGTCAGGCGGTAGGCGCCCTGCCCGGTGGCGCAGGCCCCCTGGCGCAGCTCGTCGGCCTCGGTGCTCAACTCGGCGGTGCAGCCCAGGGCGGAGGCGAGCTCCTCCACCGTGGCGGTCCGCCCGGCCGGGCTCCCGCCCGCGTGTGCCGCGTGGGCAGCCGCACCGGGGTGTTCGGCCGGTTCGGTGGCGCAGCCGGCGGTCAGCAGGGTGCCGCACAGCGCGGCACCGGCCGCGAGGAGGCGGCGGGTCCGGCGGTCGGACGGGGGCATGGCGGCCTCACTGGAGGGGATCGGCGGGAGGGGGGTGTGGTGCCCGGCGGGGAGGGGAGGGGGCCGGGCACCACGGCTCATGGGTGTCCCGGCCGGCTCAGCCGGCCGCCTTCGCCTTCTTCCCCTTGTCGGTGACGGCCCACCAGAGGTTCTGCTTGCCCTGCCCGTTGACGTCGCCGGGCGCCTTGTCACCGGTGAACGTGTAGACCGGCCAGCAGTCGATCGTCAACTGCTCCGTCCCGTCGGGCCTTTTCACCGACCCGACCAATGTGGCGTCGATTCCCGACACCTTTGTTTTGTCGACGGGCGGGGCAGGCTTCCAGGTGTCCGTGCAGGAATCCACACAGCCGATCTTCATCGGCCAGGCACTGTCCTTGTCGAACCGGTAGAGGGTCCAGCCCTCCGCGTTCTGGACGATATTGCCGAGCTGGGCGTTCTGCCGTACCGAAAGCGCGACCTCAGCGGCTCCCTGCGTCCCTTCCTTCGCTCCTCCCTCCTGTTCCATTCCGTGTCCCGGCATTCCCGTTCCCGTTCCCGCGCCCGTTCCCTTTCCGGCGCCCGTTCCCTTTCCGGCGCCGGCCGGTTTCCCGTCGGGTCCCAGGACGTGCCAGGTGCCGCCGACGCCCTCGCCGAGGGCGTCGCCCGCCTTGGTGTCCTTGGCGTAGCGGTACACCGGCCAGCCCCCGACCGTCAGCTGCTTGCTGCCGTCGGCCCGGGTGACCGAACCGAGCAGGGCCGCGTCGATGCCCGCCCCGGCCGAGGCCTCGTCCGCCGGGACCACCGGCCAGGCCTTGGCGCAGTCGCCCTCACAGTTGGACTTGGGCGGCTTCGCGGTGTCCTTGTCGAAGCGGTAGAGCGTGAACCCGTCGCCGTCGGCGACCCCGGAGCCCACGTTCGCCATCTCCCGCACCTGGAGCTTCCCGGCCGGCCCGCTCTGCCCCGCGCCACCCGCCGGCGCTGCGCCGGAGCCCTCGCCGTAACCCGATCCGGAGCCCGCCCCGTATCCCGAACCCCCGTCGGAGCCATATGCGCCGAGCTGCTTTCCGGAGCCCGCCTGCTGGACCGCGTCCGCCTTCGAGGAAGGTTTTTCGGCGGCACCGCAACCGGCCGTCAGCAGCAATACCGCGACCGCCGACCCGGCGATTATCTCCCGGCGCATTGTCTTCACGATCTCTCCTTGGGACTCGGTGCCGTCGTGCTCTTTGCCTGCGGTCATTGATACGGGGAGAACGGCGGCCGGAGCGGATATCCACGGGAATTTGTCAGATCGCGCCAAGAATGAACTCGAAGGCGTCCCGCACACGTGCACCCGCTCATTCCTGGATGCGCAGCGCGAGGGCGGGGCAGCGGCGGACCGCCCGCAGCGCCTTGGGCCGCAGGTGGCCCGGCACCGGCATGGACGCCTCGGCCGGGTAGCCGTCCGCGTCGAGCCGTACGACATCGGGCAGGACGTCCACGCACAGTCCGTGCCCCTTGCACAGGGTCCAGTCCACCACCAGCCGCTCCGGCGGGCTCTCGTCCTGCGGCAGCGGCAGCGCCCCCACGATCCGCCGCCCGCAGCCGCTGCCGAGGGCGTGGTCGCGGAACTCGTCGGGGAACGCGGCGAGCGCCGAGGCCACGAAGTGCGAGGTGCCGTCGGGATGGCTGCACGCACCCCGGCCCCGGACGGCCCTCAGCCGTGCCTCCACCGCGTCGAGGGCGCCGCGGCCCCCGCCCCGCACGGCGTCCTCCAGTACGTCGGCCAGCGCGGGCAGGCCCCGTACGCAGGGCCCGCACTGCCCGGCCGACTCCTTCGCCATCCAGCGCGTCACCCGCGCGACCTCGCCCGCCGGACAGGTGTCCTCGGGCAGCGGCAGTACCGCCCCCGCCCCCAGCACCGCGCCGAAGGCGGACAGCGACCCCCGCGACACGTCCGCCGAGCGGGCCGCCCCGGGATCCAGCCAGCGGCCGTGGTACCCGCCGACCAGCACGCCCTGCCCGGTACGGGTGCCGCACAGGTCGAGGA
Source organism: Streptomyces sp. NPDC033966 (assembly GCF_055575955.1). NCBI lineage: Bacteria > Bacillati > Actinomycetota > Actinomycetes > Kitasatosporales > Streptomycetaceae > Streptomyces > Streptomyces sp. NPDC033966. The sequence continues at coordinate 18,359 of NZ_JBVIRQ010000014.1, forward strand.
TGTAGGCCAGCGAGGTCCCCGTCGGGGTCTCGACCACCGTGTGGCCGGCGACGGTCAGCAGCACGGTGCCGGGCTCGGAGGGCAGACCGGCCGCCCGGTAGTCGGGGGCGCCCATCCGGGCGGCGACGGCGAGCTGCGCGTAGGTCTCGGTGTTCGACAGCAGCGTCGGCACCCCGCCCAGCCCCCGCTCGCTGGTCCGCACCCGCCGGCCGGACGGCAGCGCCGCGCCCCCGTTCAGCCCGCCCACCAGGGCCGTTCCCTCACCCGTCACGAAGCGCTCGGGCAGCCGCGAGACGCGCACCCGGCGCCCGCCCGGCCCGCGTTCCGCCACGGCGTCCCGGACCGAGCGCTCCACGTCCGCCCGGGTGACGGCCACGACCACCTCCTCCGCGGCGACCGCGGCGGCGGCCAGCAGGGCGCCGTCGAGCACCAGGTGCGGGGAGTGCAGCAGCAGGGCGGTGTCCTTGAGGCAACTGGGCTCCCCCTCACTGCCGTTGACCACCACGGCCGTCGGACCCTCCCGCTCCCGGGCGGAGCCGATGACGGCGCGCAGCTTCCGGGCGAAGGGGAAGCCGGCCCCGCCGCGCCCCCGCAGGTCGATGTCGGCGGCCAGGCCGACGAGTTCGTCCGCGGCGTAGCGCGGCAGCGGGCCGTGCGCCGTCAGATGGGCCTCGCGGTCGAGCCGCGGGTCCCGGTCGAGCCCGGCCAGCAGCCGGGGGGTGCCCACGCAGCCGAGGCCGGGGCGCGCGGGTCCGCTCACGACCACCGCTCCCCGTCGCCGCGGCCCCCGGACCGCCGGTCGGCGCCCCGGCCCGCCGCGGCGGCCGCGTAGGGGGCGCGGTCGGGCCGCGGCGGCCCCGCCGCAGGTCCGGAAGGCGTGCTCCTGCGCGGCCGTACGAGCAGGTCGGCCAGCGGCACGTCCTGGATGAAAAACGGGCGTACGCGCGGGGGTTGGGCGGGCGCGTCCCCGGCGCCGGTGTTCTGCGGGACGGACGGCTGCCAGGCGGCGCCGAGCCCGCGGGCCCTGACCCGGAAGGCGAGCAGGCCGATGACGCCGGCCAGGCACAGCCCGTAGGCCGCCGTCACCCAGGTGTCGGCGGCGCGGCCGGCCTTCAGCCCGTGCAGCAGCGACGCGCCCCACGCCGGGTACGCGCCGATGTGCAGGGCCCGCCACCACAGGGAGCGGCTCTTGGTGGCGAACACACTACGCAGGGCGCCGGAGACCGCCACGGCCACGAAGAGATATCCGGCCAGGGTGCCCAGGCCGATGACGACGGGTCGGTCCGTGTCCGCGAACGGCACCGCGGCGGCAGCGGCGTCGGCCTGCTTCCCGGCCACCTTGACCCAGATGTGCAGGCCGAGGAAGCCCAGCCCCGCCACGGCGAGGCCCCGGTGCACGCCCTGGGCCAGCAGCCGGTGGCCCGACCCGAGCAGCACCCGGTCGGTGGCCACCAGCCCCCACAGGACGGTGGAGGTCAGACAGACGAGCGAGAGCACGCCCGCGCCGAAGTCGAGGAACTCCCACAGACGGGTCAGGGCGCCCGCGCGGGCCGCCACGAGGAGCGAGACGAGGGCCGCGCCGGCGGCGCACAGCGCGCTGGGGCGGAGTCTTCCGGCGGCGGGCAGCAGTGAGGGCCGCCGGACGGCCCGCCGCCCGGCGGCCGGAGCCGCGGCGGCCTCCGCCGCGTGGCGACTCCTGCGTCGTGCCCTGTGGGAGCGGGGTATGTGCGGCTGGGGCAGGGGCATGCGGTTCTCCTGTGCACCCGGGCTCCGAGCGGTCCACCTCGCGCTCGGCACCCGGGGGTTGGGGGACGGTGACGGTCGGCAGCGCTGCGAATTCCCGCGCCGGCCGAGGGGGTCGGGGGCCGGAGTGCAGCAGCATCGTGGAGCTACGCAGCATCTCCACAGGATTTATCGAAACGTGATAATTTCTCGCACCGCGTCTACAGCGCATCGAACAACCCCGGAAGATTCCCCTCCAGTGGAGGTTGCGACAGGCCACCGCCTCGTCGGCCATCCATGCGCCCCCGGCGGCAAAAACAAGGCAAACCCGCGGGGCCGAAAGTGGCCGGAACCCTCCAGAAGGGGACGCGATGGCTGCAACTCTCTTGGCAGACAGGGCTGTTGGTGAAACAGACAACCCTGGCGGGCCTGTCACCCCTGCACCGGACAGGCCTCACCCCGGCAAGAACGAGGAAACGATGTGCGAACTTCTGAACCGCATCTGGTCCCGCCCGCGCGGAGAGTGGACCCGCGTACTGCGCAGGGAACTCCCCGCGCTGGCCGCGGAGATAGTGGAGGAGCTTCTGCATGGAATTCCGGAATTTTCCGCCCTTGTCGATGACAACGATGCCATCGATGACGATCTGCTCAGGCTGAGGGTGGAAGAGGCCCTTCTCTCCGCTCTCGGCTACCACGACGGCGGCGACCGCGACCCGCGATGCGGGGAACCTGTGGAGGACCCCGCCGAGGACATGACCGGCACCGCCCCGGAAGCCCGGGCCCGCCGCACCGGGCCCGCGCAGGACGAGGACCGGCACGACGGGCGCGTCGAGGAACCGCGGGGCGACGTAAGGGAATGCGTACGCGAACCCGCGCGCGAACACGAGCGCACCGACGGCGGCCACGGCGCGGGCCACCCGCTCGGCCAGGTCCCCGCCGCCCCGCCGGACCGGGCCCGGCAGGAGCTCTTCAGGGCCCTCACCGACGACCGGACCGCGTGCGAGGGCTCCCTCGCCGAACTCGCCGAGGCCGCCCACTGGCCCCTCCCGCCCGCCGTACGGGCCGTCGCCCTGGCCACCCCCGGCGAAACGCAGCAGCTGGCGGCCGTACTCGACGACGCCCTCGCCGGCATGTTCGCCGGCCGGCCCTGCCTGCTGCTCCCCAGCCCGGACCCCGACGCCCGCACCGCCCTCGAACTCCCCCTCCGCGGCAGGTTCGCGGCCGTCGGCCACGCCGTCGCCCCGCGCGACACGGCCTCCTCGCTGCGCTGGGCGCTGCGCCTGCTGACCCTGACGCCCAACCGCGGCGGCCTGGACACCCGGGCCGTCTTCGTCGACGACCACCTCTCGACCCTCATGCTGCTCCAGGACGAACCCCTCGCCCACGCCCTGGCCGCCCGCTGGCTCAAGCCCCTCGCCGACCTCACACCCCGTCAGAGCGAGCGGCTGGAGGTCACGTTGCTCGCCTGGCTGGAGGGCGGCGGCGCCCCGGAGGCGGCCAAGGCCCTGAGCGTGCACCCGCAGACGGTGCGCTACCGGATGCGCCAGCTGGAGAAGCTCTTCGGGCCGGGACTGCGCGACCCCCGGACCCGCTTCGAACTGGAGATGGCCCTGCGCAGCCGCCGGCTGATGGCCCAGGTGCGGCGCCAGCACTCGCGCACCGGCCGCAGGAACGGACGGGTGGTCACCGCCGACTTCACCCCCCTGGTCGTCGGACGGATGGCCCGCGTCAACGGACTGTGAGCCGCGCGCTCCCTCCCCCGCGAGCACGCGAAGGGCGGTGGCCCGGAGCCCTTTCGGCTCCGGGCCACCGCCCTGTCCGCCCCGACGGGCACCGGGCCGGCTCAGCGGCAGGTGCGCCCGCCGTTGATGCAGCCCACGGCCTTGGCCATCAGAGCGTTCGACATGACGTTGATGAAGTCGCCGTGGTCGGTGACCGGCTTGTGCAGCTGCTCGGGGAAGCTGTCCACGGCGATGCGCGCCCCCGGCGCCACGCCGTACGTGATCCGCTGCACCAGCTGCGGGATGGCGGTGAAGCCCTTCTTGCAACGGCCGTTCTTGTCCGCGAAGGCCACGTGCGTACGGTGGTTGGCGCTGTCCGTGTTGCGGCCGTCCCAGCAGCTCTGGAAGGTGAAGGTGCGCACCACGTCGCTGCCCTTCGGGCAGACGGGGTACTTGTCCTTCAGCTGGCGGTCCTCGAAGCCGGTGCAGCTCCAGGAGGCGTTGGCGTTGGCCGTGCCGTTGCTGAAGGCCTTGGCGTCACCCGTGATGATCCGCAGGAACCGGGGCATCGCCTTGACCTGGCCCACGGGACTGCCCTTGAAGCTGATCGTCACCTGCTTGGGCCGCAGGATCGTGCCCACGTTGGCGTCCTGCCCGCCGCCCGGGGCCTTGGCGTCCTTCTCCGCCCTGCCGTCGCGCAGCCGCAGCACCGGCCAGTAGTACGTCGACTGGTCGCCGTTGCCGCAGGTGGTCCCGGAGGCGGCGAGGCTGTCGTTGGTGGAGAAGGCGTCGGTGGTCTTGTTGCCCACGTAGTCGTGCATGTGGTGCGCGCCGTTGGAGACGCCCGGCGCGACGATGACGTTGTCGGGGTTGAAGTGGCCGTTCTCGTTGCGGCCGCACTCGGAGCTGAAGGAGCCCTTGGACGCGCCCCCCGAGGGCGCGGGGGTGCGTACGTTCGGTTTCACCTTGGTGATGTCGACGAAGTCGCTCCTCGCCGGCCCGCCCTTCTGCCCGATGCTCCGGGCGGCGGCGTCCGGACCCGAGGCCGCGGCCGCGGCGGCGTCGGGAGCGGCCTCGTCCTGCGCCGCCGGCGCCTCCTTCATCTCGCATCCGCTGAGCTTGTCCAGCCCCTCCGGCCGCCCGGAGGAGCGGCCTATCGCGTCGGACACCCGCGTGATGGTCGTCGCGCGCTGGTCCCGGAGCCGGCCGAGGAGGGCGTCCTTCTGCGTCTTGCCCTCCACCTGTCCGGAGGCGAGCTGACGGTAGGCGTCGGCCACCTGGACGTCCAGCTGGGCGAGGTTCTCGTCGACCTCGCCCCTGGCCTGGTCGGGGACCGAGGTGAGCCGGTCGCCCACGTCCGGGCAGTCGATGGTGGCCGTCACCTGCCCCGTACGGCCGTCCTGCCCGGCACTCGCGTTGCCGGCGACGACGGCGACCCCGCCACCGCCCAGCACCAGGGCGGAGACCACCGCGAGGAGCTTGAACCGGGGGCGCCTGTGGCCCTTGTGACTCATGCGATCACTTCACTTCGTTTCGTCGGTCGGACATCTGAGGGGGCGCGGCCCCCTGGTGGTGGACCGGGGCGGGGGAGGCGGGCGCCGGGCTCGCGTCGGAGACGGAGTCGAAGTCGACCAGCCCGCTCTCCTCCAGGACCGTGATGTGGTCCAGCACGGTGGCGTTGGCCGAGGTGGCGAGGGAGCGCACCATCGAGTTGCGGGTCTGCGCCCGGATCTGCGCCAGCAGGGCGAACACCTTGCCGTGCGCGCGCCGCAGCAGCTGGATGAACAGCCGCTCGTACTCGGCGTCGGAGGCGTTCGTCAGCTGGTTCAGCCAGTCCTGCTGCTGGGCGCTCGGCCGTTCGGGCAGGTCCACGCCGAGGGCCTGGCCGACCTGGAGCACCTGCCGGTCCAGCTCGGTGTGCCCCTCCACCAGGTGCGTCCCGGCGGTGCGCACCGAGGGCCGGGTCCCGCGCTGCTGCGCCTGCCGTCCCGCGGGCAGCTCCCACAGCCCGGCCAGCCGTACCTTGCGGACGAAGTCCCGGTCGGCGGCGGACAGGGGGCCGTAGGCCGTGCTCATGGTCCCTGCGCCGTCGTCCTCGGTACCCGGTTTCGCGGCCGTTCCCGCCGCGGCGGCCGAGGCGCGGTCGCCGAACTTCGACACGGGGATCAGCAGCGCTATGAGCGTGACGGCCAGGGCGGTGATGACCAGGCCGCTCCCGATCGTGTATCTCGTGGCCACCGACAAGCCGCTGACGGATCGCCGTCGCAATGACAGCACAGTGCCTCCTCGCTCCGTGGGCCGGCAGGAGCGGGGCGGCAGCGGCGGCAGGCGCCCTGCGGTGCGCACCCGAACTCCTGGGGTGCCACGGGACGCTAGTGCCCCGTGCGGGGCCGCTGCGGAAGGACCATCACCATCGGATAAACATCCGGGCGAGCCCTCGGAGGGCTGCTATCTTGCCGCGGTCTGCCGGTCGGGCGTGGTGTACGCGAAGTTCAGCGCGACCCGCCGCAGCCCGGGCCGGCGCAGCGCGGTCACCTGGTGGGCGGTGGTGTCGGCGCGCAGCAGATAGCCGTCGCCGGGCCGGTGGTGGGCCCGGCGCGCGACCTCGTCCGCCGCTGCGGGCAGGGCCGTGCCCCTGGGCCCGTACTGGAGCAGCCCGCCGTCCCGGGCGGAGCCGGGTGCCTCGGAGAAGACCACGAGGGCCAGCGGATGGCCGTGGGTGTGCTCGCCGTGGGTGTCGTCCTGCGGGTGCAGGATGTCGATCACGTGCCGTTCCCGCGGATCGGCGACGGTGACGGCATCCAGCTCGGAGACCGCGCGCACCAGCTCGATCAGCGCGGGGTCGTGGTAGACGCGCGGGATCAGCTCCGACTCCTCGGCGATCAGGTGCCCGCCGAGGGTGGTCATGGGGCGCGGCGCCCCCCGTTCCAGGTGGGCCGCCATCGATTCGAGGCGCCGGATCTCGCGCCGCAGCGGCACGAGCCGGTCGGGCGGGACGAGCCCGGGGAGCGGTACGTAGCCCTGGGCGGCGAAGCGCTCGCGCAGGCCGCGGTGGTCGGCAGGCAGAAGCAGCACGTACCGGTCCTACCCCGCGGCGCGGTACGCCGACCGGACGGCCCGGAAAGGCCATCCGGTCGGCGGCACCGGTCAACCGTTACGGCCCTCACGGCCAGGGCACAGGTCGAGCGGGTCGCACAGCATGACGACCTGGTAGGGGCCCTGCGCGCGATCCGTGCCGTGGGGTGCGAACCGCCACTGGGAGGGCTTGACGTGCCGGGTCCGGCCCGTCTTCTCCACATGGGCGTGCAGGGTGCGCGTCGCGGAGTCGTTCGTCTCCACCATGACCTCGTCCGCGGCGAGCGGGAAGTGGTCATGGAGCAGGCACAGCCCGAAGCGGTCCAGGTTCCCGTGCTTTTCGAGCACGTCGACCAGGTCCTGTACGAAAGCCGCGTCCGAGGGTCCCAGCCCTTCCGCTTCCTCGAAGCGGGGGAGCGGCTTCCTCGCGATGGTGGATTCCTTGGAATGGATCATGACATGTCCCATGGGGTGTCGGAGGATCCCCGATGCCATCATCGATCGCCCGCCGGGCCCGTGCAATCCGGTTGGCGGCGGCCGCCGGGGTGAGTGCCGGGACCTGCGGCCGCGTGTCCCGGTGCGGCCGGTCGTGCCCCGTGTTAAGGCTCCGAGGACGGGGTGCTGGACGAGGTGGTGCGGACGGGGCGCGATCGTGAAAACCCGGTGGTGGTTGCTTTTTCTATTGTTGACGGCCGTGCTAATGGGTGGGGGAGGAGCGGCGCAGGCGCACGGAGCGGTCGCCGACCCCTGCGAAGGAGAGCGCCTGAAGGCCCGCAACGTGTCCGCCAGTGTCGACTTCGAGTACCACGACCGCATCTACGCCCAGGTGACCTCGAACCTGACCGTCAGTGTCTCGGCGGACGAATGGCCCCCTGCGCTGTTTCTGGCGAGCAGTGAGGGATCCGATGAATATCAGACGGTCATGCGCTGCCTGCTGCGTGACGACGAGGACGGACCGCGGAACCGCGAATGGCGCTACCGTGAGCCGCGGGTGACGGTACGGGGTGACGTGGTCACCGTGGACTACGAGGCGACCGCGTGGATCGAACAGAATCATGGGTTCCGGCTGGGCCCCTGGATCATCGGCGTCGATCCGGCGGGTGAGGAATGGTCCGTTCGTCTCAAGCCGCCCAGGGCCTTGGGCAATGCCAAGTGGGGGCAGGTCGAGGTCAAGCTGAACGGTCTCGAGGCCCACGACATCGTTCCCAAGGTGGCGTCCGCCGATTCGGACCGCCTCGTGTGGTTCGATCCGGATCCCGTCAGGGTGCAGGTCTTCGTGGATCCGCCCTGGCAGCGTTCCTTCAACGTGGGTGAGAGGTGGTGGTCGCTGGGATGGGCGGGCGTCGCCTCCTGGTGGGTGTTCACCTGGGCGTTGATCGTGCTGGCCGTCCACCACACCGTGAGGACGGAACCGTCCGTCGCGTCCGGGCCGAGGGGACGGAGCGTCCTCGCACGGGTGGTCGTGCTCTGGGTCGCACTGAGCGCGGCGGTGGCCGTGGGGCTGCACCTGGCGATGTCGCACCCGGCCGCGCCCGGTACGTCCTGGCGCTACGCCGTCACCATCGCACTGGGTCTGGTCCTGGTCCTCGTGGCCCAGCCCTGGTGCCACATCGAGTCCGTCCCCGCCGTGCGGCAGCCCGGAGCCGACCGGAGCCCCGGGGGCGGTGGCGGCGAACGCCGTCAGGTCTGTGCCGTGACCGTCGCCGCGTCGATCACGGCGCTGTTCTGCTTCCTGCTGGTCGTGGTCCTGCGACCGTCCACGGCCACTACTCCCCACCTCGTCGGGTACGCGCTGCTGTCGCTGGCGACGCTGTGGCTGTGGTTCGCCGCCATGGCGGCATGGGCGTGGCGCTTCGCGCGGGAGGGGGAGTTGGTCCCGCGGTCCTGGAACGCCGCGTGGGACAAGGCTCCGGTTCGCTGCACCGCCGTGGTGGGGAGCCTGCTGGCGGCGGCCGTGGTGGCCCTCTTCGCCTCCAGCTGGTGGACGCGCGAGCGCCAGTGGCGGCGCGCCTACTGGCTCATCGATCCGTCCGGGACCGATCGCGCCGAACAGCGGCTCCGGTTCATGCAGGAGTTCGCCTACGTCGGGCTCGTATGGGTCTACGCCTACGCCTGGCTGCTGGCGGGCATCGCGCTCGTCGCGCTGCTGCATCTGCGTGTCAAGGCCCGCAGGGCCCGGTCCGACGACGCGAACCAGGGGGTCTCCCTCGGGCCGGCCGGCGTCGATCTCTTCCTGACGGTTGCGATCTTCGCCCTGGCGGTGGGGCTGAGGCAGGTCGAGTTCGCCGGCTCCAACGTGCTGTTCGGTCTCTGGATCCTGATGATGATCGCCTCTCTCCACGCCGTGGTGGCGGCGGGCCGGCGGGTGTCCGTGCTGGGGCGGACGGGGGAGCAGTTCTGCATGCGCAGGCTGGGTACGAGGCGGCGCCGGAACCAGTTGCTCGTGAAGGCCCATGAATTCCGCAATCTGCACCACCAGATCTACTCCTTGGACCGCGGCCGCGGGGAAAGCGGTCTGAAACGGGAGGAGCTGGAGGCGAAACTGGACGGGCTCCACCAATGGCTGTTCGACGGTTGGGGCAAGGGCCGTCCGCCGGCCCAGATCTCGGTACTGGACGCGGCTCTCAGCTGGGGACCCGGTCAGGACTGGTGGGACAACGCCCGGCATGCCGCGCGGCTGGCCTTCTGCTTCGGACTCCCGGCCAGTGCCGCCCTGGTCTGGGTGGCCTACCTGGGGGACGCCCGGATCCGGATGGCGACGTTCCAGAGTCCCAACGGGTTGATGGAGATCGCGGCGAAGTTCGGCGCGTGGCAGGTCGCATGGGCCGGCGCGGGCCTCGTCCTGGGGGCCCTGTGGCGCCAGTTGCCGGGGCGCCGCAGTCCGGTGCGCGCACTGAGCCTGACCGCCGCCTACGCCATCCCCATCTGCGTCGGTGCCGTGATCGTCCAGATCACCGACACGGAACTCGGGTACGTCTTCCTGCACGTCGCGCTCATGCTGCTGGTCCTGACGCTCACCAGCATCTGGATGGACATGGCGACCTTCAGCGAGGAGATGAAGTTCTGGCCCAGCCGCGTCGCGTTGCTCCTGTCCGTCTACCAGCTGCGCGGCCTGTCCACTCAGGTCGCCTACCTCGCCGCACAGCTGGCGATCGTCGTGGGCGTGTGGCGCAGCCTGGCCGGCAGCGACTCCCGGCCGAAGTAGGCCCGGCCGCTCAGTCCAACGCGTCCCGCAACCGCTCCTCCACCGTCTCCACCAGCCCTGCGATCACCCCGTCCGGCGACGGGCTGTAGTGCGGCACCGCCCACCGCGTGATCCGGGCGTCGATCAGCGCGGGCCGGCCTGAGGCCAGGGCCGCGCGGAAGGCCTCCTCGAACTCGGCCAGCGTCTCCACCCGGTAGCCCTCCGCCCCGCACGCCCGCGCGTACGCGGCGAAGTCCGGGTTCCGGAACTCCACCAGCGCGGACTCCCCGTACGTGACCAGCTGGAACAGCTTGATCAGCTTGAACTGCCCGTCGTTGAAGATGACCCAGATGACCGGGATCTCGTTCTCCACGGCCGTCATCAGCTCGAAGCCGGACAGCGAGTAGCACCCGTCGCCGCAGCCGACGACCACCGTCCGGTCCGGATGGGCGACCTTCAGGCCGATGGCCCCGTTGACGTGTCCGGCCATCGGCCCGAAGGAGCCGGCCTTGCGGAAGTTCTGCCCCTCCTCCAGCTCCACGTAGTACCCGAGCCACGCCAGATGGGCCCCCGCGTCGGCGAGCAGCACCCCCCGCGGCGGCAGCATCCGGCCGATCGACTGCGCGAGCTGCCCCGGGTGGATCCCTCCCGTCAGGTGGGTGATGTGCCGGGCCTCGTAGTCCCGCCCGTCGACCTCCACCGGCGGGACCTCGCCGACCCTCCGCTCCAGCGCGTCGGTCAGCGCGGCCACCGCCGGCCGCGCGTCGGACAGCAGCGCGTGGTCGGGCGGGTAGGCCTTGTGGAACTCGCCCTCGGAGATGTTCACGTGGATGAGCACCTTGCCCTCGAACAGGTCCGGGCGGTAGTTGAACGTCGCGTGCTGGTTGAGGGAGTTGCCGACGCACAGCACCACGTCCGCCTCGCGGAAGGCCTTCCACGCACTGGAGTGGCCGCTGTCGGCGAAGACGCCGACCGCGAGCGGATGCCCCTCGGAGACGATGCCCTTGCCGTCCAGGGTGGTGAGCAGCGGGATCCGGAAGCGTTCGATCAGCCGCTTGACCTCGGGCCCCGCCCCGCTGCGCACCGCGCCGAAGCCGACGAGCGCGACGATCCGCCGGCCCCGTGCGAGGGCGTCCGCCAGTACGTCCGCGATCTCCTCGACCCGCGCGGGATCGGGCAGCACCGGCGCCACGTCGAGTTCGACCGGCCGGAAGTTCCGTACCTCCACCCCCCGGTGGGTGAGGTTCTCGGGCACGTGGATGTGCACGGGCCCGGGCCTGCCCTCGAAGGCGGTGTTCACCGCCTCCTCCAGGACGTCGCAGGTGTCGGCGGCGTCGGTGAGCAGGAAGGACTTCTTGGTCGTGGCGGCGAACATGGCCTGGGAATCGGGCGTGCGGCTCAGCCCCGAGGTCTCGTTGAGCGAGCCCCAGCCGCGCCATTCCATCGAGGCGTACCCCGAGACGGCGAGGACGGGATAGGAGTCCGACATGGCCACGGCCAGCCCCGAGAACAGGTTGAACGCGCCCGGACCGGCCGTCGCGAAGCAGAAGCCGAGCCTGTTGGTGTACATGGCGTAGCCGCAGGCCATGAACGAGGCGGCCTGCTCGTGACGCGTGATGACGGGCCGGATCAGCCGCGAGTGCTTCAGCGCCAGCATCAGGCCGGCCGCGTTCTCCCCGGCTCCGCCGAAGGCGGCCCGCACCCCGATGCCCTCCAGCCCCTTGACGATGGCCTCGTAGACCCTCATGTCCTCATCGCCCTTCCCCGTTCCCTACGCGTCCCAGTGCGCGGCGTGCCGGCGGTGCGCGTCGGTCAGGCCGCCCCGGAAGAACCGGTCGTAGTACTCGGATTCGACGTGGTGCGCCTGCAGCCAGACGCCGGGCACGTGGATGGCGTCGGTGTGCGCGGGGAAGCGGCCGTGGGTCTCGTGGATGTACACGCAGATGTCCCGTGCGCACTCGATGACCTGCCGGTCGTACTCGCTCGCCTCCGCGAGGTAGCGCTGCGCGTAGTCGTCCTTGTAGACGCGGCCGAAGAGCTCCTTGTCCGCGTAGATGCCGTCCTTGCCGAACTTGGACCGGACGACGGAGTCGACGGCTTCCGCCATCGACGGGTAGTGGGGCGGGCAGGCCGCCTTGATGAGGTGCTCGCCGCCGGCCCGCAGTCCCACCGGGTGGGCGCGCAGGGCCGCGTACTTCGGCAGCGGCACCTGCCAGCGCAGGACGTCGAGGGGGCGGAACCTCGGGGTGACGAAGTCGAAGCCCAGCATCCGGCCGTAGGTGCGGGAGAACTTGGGGTCGCCGAGCATGATCTGCGGGCTGATCGTGGCGTGGATCCAGGCGCCGAGCCCCATCGCGTCCGCGACCAGCATCATGTTCTGCAGCAGCAGATCGGCCTCGATCTGGGTGCGCATCGGCCCCAGGGCGCCGAGCGGCATCTTGATGCCGGGATTGAGGAAGCCGTTCGCGACCCACTTGCGCACCCCGGCCGGGCGGTAGAAGTTGCGGTCGTCGACGAGGGTGGGCCGGGCTCCGTCGGGCTGGGTGAGCAGGTACATCAGGGCGTTGACGTACTGGTGGGAGAGGTCGACCACCGGCAGGAACAGGGTGGTGCCCGGCAGGTTGGACAGGAACCGGTTGGAGTCGAGGTAGGCGGGGAAGTCGCGCATCCCCTCGGCGACGTCCAGCCGGTGGTCCAGTACCCGTACCTTGGCCCGGCGGGCCCGCTCCACCAGGGTGTCCGGGTCGAAGGCGGACTCCGGGGCGGGCGGCAGTTTGCGCAGGTAGTACGTGCCACTGTCGTTGATCATGAAGAAGTGGGTGGCCTGCGCGTTGTCGGGGCTGCCGGCGGTACGCCCGGTCATGTTCAGGTTCGGCTTCGCCATGATCGGTTTGTGGTCGCGCGGGTCCTCGAAGGGCCGGTCGGGCATGGTGAGCCCCGAGGAGCCGGTGAGGGCGATCAGCACCGCCTCCTCCAGCTCGTCCAGCGGCCGCGGCCGGTGGGGGGAGCTGTAGCTCATCGACCCGGCGGGTACGGAGGCGCCCCGGCTGACCCGGTGGGTGCGCCGGCCGAAGACCGTCTGCAGCAGCGGCCGGGCGAGCAGCTCCTCCAGACCGGGGTGGCGGCGGCCGGGGCCTTCGGTCGTGGACATGACCCCTCCCCGTTCAGCCGCGGCCGTCGTGGTTGCGGACCGGCTGGACCGGGCGCCAGGGCGCGAAGGCGCTCGCCCCCCGGGGCAGGACGCCCGCCAGCTCGGGGCAGTGCCGCAGGATGACGCTCGTCATGCCGTTGCGGGCGATCCAGTCCATGCCGAGCGGCGTGTAGATCTCGGGCCGGAAGTCGACGGTGAGGAAGCGGTCGCTCTGCAGCCGCCGGCTCGCCATCAGGATGAAGACGCGGAAGGCGGTGTCGCTGAAGCCGAACCCCGCGGGCGGGTTCTCGGCGAAGAGCCCCACCACCGTGTCGACGTCGTCCACCGAACGGTAGACGTCCCGCAGCCGCGCGACCGTCTCCGGATCCCGGGAGAGGTCCTCGAACCGCCGGATCCGCGGCTTGTGCAGCCCGGCCCGGAAGTCGTTGTAGCGGGGGACGCCGCGGCGCCGGGTGCGCACCAGGTCCACCACGGACAGGTCGATCACCTCCCCGTCGCGCCGGAACGCCTGCAGGGAACGCGGGAAGTTGTGCAGGGTGATGGCTCCCGGGTTGGCGATGCCCAGCGAGTACAGGGAGTTCACCAGGCCGGTCTTGCGGATGAGCGGCTCCGCCGCGGCGCCCTGCAGGTCCGCGAAGCCCAGGGTGTCGAGCCGGCGGCCGAAGCGGTGGTCGACGAACTCGTAGTCGTCGGGGATCAGCGGGTGCATCCGGTAGACGGTGACGAACTCCTCCGTGAGGGCGTACGGCGCCCCGTGGTGGTCGGGCAGGGTCCTGGGGATGCCGCCCTTGCCGTTCGCCTCCAGCAGCCAGACGCCCAGCTGGTCGAGCCAGTTCTTCGGCGGCCCCTCCCAGTTCGTCCGCATCCCGATGTCGAGCGTCTTGGTGGCCAGGATCGCGGGGGTCCACTCCACCGTGTGGATCTTGGCGATGAGGGCGGAGACGACCAGCCGCGCCGTGTGGTAGATCCGGTCCTCGTCCAGGTGCGGGTACTCGCTCCGCAGGGCCGTGCACACCGCGTTGTGCTCGCGGGCGAAGAGGGTGTGCACGGCGCTCAGGCCCAGCCACCAGTTGTCGCTGAACCCGGTGACCGGCAGCCCGTCCGCGCTCGTCGGCAGGTGCCCCTGCTCCAGCCGCAGCCCGGCGCCGCCGCCCGGCTCGCGCAGGGACGTGGCGACGGCCTGGTCGCCGCCGTACACCTCCGAACCGTCCCACCAGTGCGACACCCCGCCGGCGAACACGATCGGCGGCCGCCCGCTCCCGTCCGCGTCCAGCGGCTCGTCGTCACCGAAGCGCATCACCGTCTCGCGCGGCCCGCCCGGGGTGTTCTGCCAGTCCGTGCCGGGCGGCATCGGCACCTCGACGCTCCTGGTGCCCACCGGGAACCGCTTGTGGTTGACCCAGTCGTGCACCTGGAACTGGATCCAGGCGGCCGCGATCACGTTCAGCGACTTCGCCGGGATGAAGGCCTCGCGCCGCAGCAGCTCCCTGCTGACGACGACCGGGTTCGGGGTGTCGAACCGGTCCGGCCGGTAGTCCGGCGGCATGGAGCGCCCGAAGGCCGCGCCGACGGCGCCCATCCGCGGCGCGGACAGGTCGTTGTGGCTGCCGTCGTAACTGCGCCTGATCAGCAGCTCCTCGTCCACGGGCGGCCCCACCGGGCCCGCCTTCGGCGGGGCCTCATGCACCTCGGTGTCGATCAGGTTGTGCCGGCGCAGCGTCTGCCGGAACGCCATCAGGTTCAGCAGCGCGACCGGGGTGGGCAGCCGGTGCCACGGGACGACCCGGTTCACGGAGCGGAAGGCGGCCCGCAGCGGGATCCCGAGGAGGGCGTTGCGGCGCGGCTCCACGGTCACGAAGCGGCGGCCCAGGCGGTGCGCGCTGCTCGCCTCGTAGGCGAGCTTGCGGGCACGGTTCAGGTTCCCCAGCGGCCGGAAGGCCTCCGCGGTGTGCCAGGGGTTGAAGGCCAGCAGGTCGACCCGGGCCTCGGCGGCGCGCGCCTCGGCCGTGTGGACGTCCTGGCGCGGAACGGTCAGCGTGGCCACGGGCACGACGGGCGCGTCCCGCTCGCTCCACTCGGCCGCGCCGTCCTCGACCGGGGTGCGCCGCGGGTCCACGTAGCGCTGCACGCACAGCTCGAAGACGACGTCCCCCGCACCCAGCCTCCGCGCGAGCTCGTGCCGCAGGCCGTCGGGACCGGCCGGCGGCCCCGCCGGGGCCGGGGCGGTGCCCGGAGCGGGCCGCAGCTGGTAGCGCACCGGCCCCGCGCCGCCCCACAGGATCGCGCCCCGGCTCCAGTACGTCTCCAGCGCCAGGCTGGACACGGTGCGCCTGGTTCCCGCGATCACGTTGCGCCGCATCCGGCCCGCCGTGGACCAGCCGACCGCCAGGGGCAGCTTCACGAACAGGGCGAACCCCTGGGCGAGCCGCGACTCGGCGCCCGCCATGGCCTTGGCGAAGGCCACGAACTCGCGCGCGTCGCGGGCGTGGGAGACCGGGAAGCTGGTCATCAGCAGATCGTGGGTCTCCTCGGGCCCCACCTCGACGCGCAGCGCCGCCCCGCGCAGATCGGGCGCGGAATCGGGCCGCCGGACCCCGCTGGCGTTGGACAGCCGGACCGTCACCGGGTACTCGGCGCCGGGCCGGGCGAACCCGGTCCGCAGGGGCTCGGGGAGGTCGTCGCGGAACCGCAGGCGCCCGTTCTCCACGCCGAGGACCGCCTTGGCGTGGAAGGTCCGCTCCAGGGCGGCCGCGCCGCTGCGCCGCTTCACCTTGAGCTGTACCCGCAGGAGCTCCTTCGCCAGCCGCTCGAAGGCCAGCCGCTCGGTCTCCGGGCTGCCGCCGACGTATCGCTCGTACCGCTCGACCTCGTCCATGCGTGCCTCTTCACGAAGGGGGGCTTCCGGGGGCTTCCGTACGCTCCCCACGACGTTTCCCTACGCGGGCGGCGGTGTCGTGCGGAGCGGGGCAGACGGGTTCCCGGCGTGGCCCCTTCGGGTGGCCGCGGTGCCACCCGTCGGCGCACCGGGGGCCACGGGGTGGCGTCCGCGCGTCCGGGAGGGGCAGGCTGTACTCATGAGAGCGCCCGTGCGCTCGCCCCCGGGACCGGGAGCCGGCGGTCATCACCAGGTCCTTTTCGTCCTCGCGCAGGGCATTCCCTTCGCGATCGCCCTGCTGGTGCTCCTGATCGAGCTCACGCCCGCGCACGTCGTCTACACGGGGCCCCTGCTGGTCGCCACACCCGCCCTGGCGGCGGTGACGACGGGCCCCAGGGGCACGCTCGCGGCCGCGGGTCTGGCCGTCGTCGTCAGCGTGATCACCGCCACCCACAACCATGCCTGGGGCGGTCAACAGGTCTACACCAACTTCCTCGCGCTGTCCCTGGTCACGGCCGCGAGCTTCACGACGAGCCGCGCCGCCCGCACGCGCCGGGAGAGCCAGCTCAACCAGGTCCGCCGGATCGCCGCGGCCGCCCAGGAAGTGCTGCTGCGGCCGGTGCCGGACCGGCTGGGCCCCGTACGCGCCGCCAGCATGTACATGGCCGCCGAGACGGGCGCGCAGATCGGCGGCGACCTGTACGACGCCGTCCAGACCCGGTACGGGGTCCGCATGATCGTCGGGGACGTCCGGGGCAAAGGCCTCCCTGCGGTAAGGGCCGCGGCGGTGGTCCTGGGCGCCTTCCGGGAGTCCGTGCACTACGAGGACGACCTGGTCGAGGTCGTCAACCACTGCGCGGCGGCCCTGCGGCGCGACGCCGCCCTCGCGAGCACGAGCGCCAACGCCGAGACGGATCCGGCCGACGGCGCGGACGCCGTCCTGGAGGGCTTCGTCACGGCACTCGTCGCCCAGATCCCCGACGGCCCCCGCATCGAGATGGTCAACCGCGGACACCCCCCGCCGCTGCTGCTCCACGACGGCACGGTCCACCCCCTGGCGCCCGCCACCCCCCTGCCGCCGCTCGGCCTGGAGGAGTTCATCACCGGGCCCCCGGCGGGCACGGAGAGCTACCCCTTCAGCCCGGGGGACCGCCTCCTGCTGCACACCGACGGCGCCATCGAGGCCCGCGACCGCGACAGCGCCTTCTTCGACCTGGCCGCGACCATGTCGGCCCTGCGCCACCACCCCCGCCACGCCTTCCTGGACGCCGTGCGCCAAGCGCTCCTGCGCCACACGCACAGCCGCCTGGGCGACGACGTGGCCCTCCTCGTCGTGGACCGCCACGAACCGGAGGGGCGGTGAGCGCCGTCAGCGGCCGATCAGCTTGTGCAGACCCAGGGTGGCCGCCCCGAAGCCGGTCAGGGCGGCGAGCAGGCCCCCGGCGGCATTGCCCGTGGACAGGGCGGTGAGAGCGCCGACGACCGTGCCGATGAAGGCCGCCGTCAGCAGCACCAGCGCCGTCCGCTGGCTCACCAGGGGCTCGGTGTCGGGAGGCGGCGCGGGCGGGGCGGGGGCGGGCTGCGCGACCGGCTCCGGACGGGGGAGCGGGGGAGGCGGAAGGGGAGGAGGCGGGGGCGGGGGCGGAGTGGTCATACCGATTCCTTTTCGCGGCCGCTGCGGACGGTATAGGCGTATCTGGGCATGGCGAAGAGCTGCTCGACGATCCATCTCCACCGCTCGCCGCGCCCCGGGAGGTCGGCCAGGTAGCCGGACTGTTCCTCCAGCCATTCGGCCCGCTCCTCCGTGGGCAGCAGCAGGGCTCCGAGCTGGAGCACCCGGCCGCCCGGCTGTCCCGGGCCGTTCGCACGCCTCCCGGCCCCCGCGGGCACCAGGTCGTCCTGGGGGGCGTCGGCGTCCGACGGCTCGCTGCCGTCGCCTTCCCTGCTCGGGGGGTCGGCGGCCGCGAACCCGGGCGCGGGGGGCGGGAGATCCGCCTCGGCCTGCCGGCCGAGGCGAGCCGGGAACCGGACGCGGGGGGTCCGGCTGTTGAGGATCAGTCCGCCGTGGTGGCGTCTGAGGGTCGATTCCACGTCGAGCCAGCTGCCGTCACCGGACAGGAAGCGGTACTCCACGCGCGTGGTGGGCTCCTCCGATGGGCCGGCGCCGAGGATCCGGCGGACCTCGTGCACCAGGAGGCCGAGGTCCTCGGGGTGGACGAGCGTGGCCAGTTCCTGCCCCACGAGCTCCTCGGCGGCACGGCCGTAGACCCCGCTGGAGGCCGGGCTGACGTACTGGAGCACGCCACTCGGCGCGGCGATCATGATGACGTCGCTGGAGCCCTGGATCAGGGCACGGAAATGCTGCTCCTTCTGGGCCAGTTCCCGTGTGAGGGCCATGTTGTCGAGGAGCATGATCCCCTGCCGGGCCACGAAGCCGAAGACGACGGTGCCGCCGGTGAGGAGGACCGCGCCGTCGAGGCGGCCGCTGTCGAGGGCGGCGTAGAGGATCGCGAGGACGCAGGCGGCCGCGGCGAGGTACGGCGCGAGCGCGGGCAGGGATGCCCCGAGCGGGCGGCTGTCCGCACGGACACCGGGCAGCGTGGGAGGAACCTCGGACGCGTCCGTCCGCCGGGAGCCCCGGAGTGCGTAGGCGAGGAAGAGCGGACCGCCGAACCAGGCGGCTTCGTGGACGTGCGACGCGATGAGCAGATCACCCACCCCGACGGACGCCAGTGCGGCAGCGACCGTGCCGACGGCCGGGCGGCCGGCCCCGCCAGGGCGCAGGTGCAGGACCAGCGCCATCACCACGAGGGCGACATCCAGCAGCGGACGGGCGGGGAAGAGCACGGCGTGCTGGACGGCGCCGTCCGGGGACAGGCTCCGGTACAGCGTGAACAGGGAGCCGCCGATCAGCCCCACGTCGAGTGCCAGGCAGATGCGGCCGGCCCTGCTCAAGGGCCGTTTGGCCAGCAGGAGGAGCCCCGCGGCGGCGGGCGGTACGAAGCACAGGAAGAACGGGCCGGCCGGGCCCGGCTCCGGCGTGCCGCCGCCCGGCGCGGTCGCGTACCAGCCCGAGACCAGGTGGCCGAGGGCCGCCATCGTGAACGACAGCGCGAACAGCAGCCAGGCGGACCGGGAACGGCCGGCACGGCCCAGTCCCTGGCGGAGGCAGGCGGCGGCAGCGGTCGCGGCGACGGCGCTCAGCGTGAAATCACCCATGACGAGGGCGAGTTGCCGAGGGCCCCAGCCCCAGGCGGAACCCGCCGCGTAGCCGGCGCAGGCGGCCGAGAGGAAGACCGGCGCCACCCGCCCGCCGGGCCGTGCGGCGCTCGCGGCGCCGATGCGGTCATTCACCGGTGCCTCCGGCCAGTCCGGGGCGGGCGTGGCCCGGCCGCGACGTCGCCGGCGCCGCGGCGCTCGCCTGGGCGAGGGCCTGCGGGGCGAGGGCGGCGCCCTTGGGGCTGATGCGGTAGAAGCGGCGGCGGGGGCGGCCCTCGGCCTCGGCGATGGCGTCCTGTTCCCAGTACCGCTCCACCCAGCCCGCCTGGCGCAGCCGTTCGAGGATGGGGAACAGCGTGCCGTTGGGCAGGTCGGTACGCCGGGACAGTTCCAGCCCGTACAACCCGTCGGCGAGGACCACCGAGCGCTGCCCGGTGTCCACGCCCTGGCCGAGGAGGGTGCGCAGCAGGGTCTGGGTATGCAACGTCAGCTTCACGTCCGGCATGGCGGCAATCTACTTAGGTAGAAGGCGGGGCGTCTACCTAAGTAGAAACATCCGGCGGGCTGAACTGGAGTACGAGGAACGTCAGTTCGGTGGGCCGGCTTGTCCGGCGCCGGCCCTGCTCGAAGGCCTCGTCGAAGGAGGCCGGATTCGGCGCCCGGCGGACTGCCCTGGTGATGCGGTCGACGTCACCGCGTACGGCGGCGGGCAGCGGTGTGCCGACCGCGTCGCGCGTCGCGGCGGCCGTGCCCAGCAGCCGGGCGGCCGTCTGGATGCTTCCAGCGGTTGGGGCTACCAGTAGGTGCCCACCCCGCGCACCGGACGGCCAGTCGTTGAACTGGTGGGGTGTGCTTCAGCCGAGTATGTGCCCGGCTCGGCCGGCGCGACCGGCACGCCGGCGCAGCCTCCGAACGGGCCCGGCAGCGAGACAGCTGGTCTTTGCGGACCCGGGGGACAGTTCTACTGTGTGGACTGCCGAGGCCGTCGGGCGAGGGCGGGCAGTGCTGTGCTGTTTCAGAGGGGGCACATGTCATGCGGGGGTTGGATCCGGACGATCCGGCCGCGGTCGGCCCGTACGTGCTGACGGGTCGCCTGGGCGAGGGGGGAATGGGCAGGGTCTACCAGGGCCGTTCTCCGGGGGGACGCTTGGTTGCCGTGAAGGTGGCCAGGCGTGATCTCGGCGCCGATGCGGCCTTCCGATTACGTTTCCGCAGTGAGGTCGAAGCGGCGCGCCGCGTGGGCGGATTCCACACGGCACAGGTCATCGATGCCGACCCCGACGCGGACCCGCCGTGGATGGTCACGGCGTTCGTCCAGGGTCGAACACTCGATGCGGTGATCGCCCAGGACGGGCCCATGGACGAGGAAGGGCTGCGGGCGCTGGCAGCCGCGCTGGCGGAGGCGTTGGGCGCGATTCACGCCTGCGGTCTCGTGCACAGGGACCTGAAGCCGTCGAACATCATCATGTCGGCCGACGGGCCGCGTGTGGTGGATTTCGGTATCGCGCGCGCATGGGACGCGACGCGGCTGACGCAGACGAGCGTCGTGGTGGGTACTGCGGGATTCCTTGCTCCTGAGCAGATCAGCGGGGGCGTGATCGGGCCGGCCTGTGACGTGTTCGCGCTCGGGGCCGTGCTGGTGCACGCCGCGGGTGGGCGGGTGTTCGGGGAGGGTAGCCAACTGGGCTTGATGTACCGGGCCGTGCACGACGAGCCGGACCTCTCGGCCGTGCCCGAACCGCTGCGCCCACTGGTTGCGGCATGCCTTGCGAAGGATCCGGCCGGCCGGCCCGTTCCTGCGGGGCTGCTGGAGATCCTCGCCCCGGCGGCACACGTGCCGGCGGAGAAACCGCCGACGGCGACCGGCGCGGGGGTCGTCGCAGATGGGCGTGAAGAGGATGCCACCACGGCCCGCCCCGTCCCGCCTCCGGTCACGCTCCCCGTAACCTCGATCGACCGCCGGCGGCCTGAGGCCCTTCCCGACGGCTCCGGATCGCGATCGGTCACGTTCACCACGCCTCACAGGAACCGCGTTGCCGTCGCCCTGGCATGGGTCGCCATGACCGGCGCCTGCTCCACTCCCGCCTTGCTCCTCCATATGTACGACACCACCGCGACAGTGCTCGTTCTCCTTCCCTGGCTGTGTGCCCCCCTCTTCGCGGCCGTCATGGCCTGGCAGCCGGCCGCCCTGCGGATGGACGGCTCTGGGCTGACCGTCGGCAAACAGACCCTGCAGGGCAGACGGGGGGCCCAGATCGCCTGGCAGCACCTCGCAGGTGTTGACGTCATCCCCTTTGGGCCTCGGCGCATGCCCCTTCTGCGCCTCACCTTCGCCGACGACGCCCCGCTGCCCTTCGATCTCGACCCCGATGCCTGGCAGGCCACTGCACTCGACGTGCCGCTCCCCAGGAAGGTGACCTGGACGGACCCCGCCGGCGGTCTCGGCCCGCCGCAGCGCCCCGACCCCGATGCCCTCACAGAGACAACCCTGGAAGCCGTACGGCACTTCGCCCCCCGGACCCTGTCCCGCCGCCGACGGAACTGGCCGACTGCCAGGAGAGACCTGCCCGCACGCCTCGAACTCGCCGTACCGCTCTCCCACCGCAAGACCGCAGCCATCGCCTGGCTGGCAGTGGCTGCGGGCTGTGCGTGGTGGATCCACCTCCAAACGCAGGGTGACGGGCCACAGGACGGCTGGGACGCCATCCTCGTCATCGCGCCCGGGCTCGGCGCGATCACATGCCTGATGCGGCTGGTACAGGCGCTGTTCTTCGCCCAGACCGCCGCCTTCGACGCGGACGGCATCACCGTCCACAGCCTCGGTACGGGTGCCTCGTTCACAGCAGGGACCCAGGTCGTTCCCTGGGGCGACGTCTCCGCCCTGAGCTCCGTGGGCCCCGGGACCTGGACCATCCGTGTGCACCTCAAGCAGGGGCGGCCCTTACCACGGCGGCAACGCGGC
Organism: Streptomyces sp. NPDC033966; assembly: GCF_055575955.1. NCBI lineage: Bacteria > Bacillati > Actinomycetota > Actinomycetes > Kitasatosporales > Streptomycetaceae > Streptomyces > Streptomyces sp. NPDC033966. The sequence goes on from NZ_JBVIRQ010000014.1 coordinate 40,268, forward strand.
CTGGCACAGCACACCGCGACCCGGGTCGACCTGACTGTACCCGGCGGCGGCGTTCGAGGCTCCTTGGAGCGGCAGCGCCTCGTCACTGCGGTGCGCCACTTCGCCCCCCACGTCGACACCGGCCTCTTGTGAACGTTCGTAAGGTGCGAGGGACGCCATCGGGCTGGCCCTGCGACCTTCACCGAGCGCTCGACGGAGGTCCTCAGCCGGTACTCGGCGTCGGCGGAGCCAACCTCGAAGGGCTTCGCACCGCTCGGAGGGCGTCGTTCTCCGACCCCGATATCGCCGCACCGCGATCGACGCCCGTCACACGCCCAACTCCCTCATTCAGGCACGAACATGCGCCGCGAGAGACAGAATTGCGAGCATGTTGAACCAAGGTGATCTGGAACAGGGCATCCGCACCCTCGCCGACGACGAGGCCGTCCGCGCGCTGACGGCGCTGGCGGAGGAGCACGGGCTGCTCCCCGCCGCGCGGCAGCTGTCCGAGGGCGGCGCTGAGCTGCGGGCGGAGGTGGCCGCCGTGGAGCTGGAGCGGTACGTGGGGGCGGACCAACCTGAGTTTTCCGACGGTGAGTTGGCGCGCCGCTTACTGGAGTACGCGGCGGCGCTGCGCGAGGACCTGGCGGACACGGTCGGCGAGGCCGTCGCCTACGCACGCTCGCCCATGGAACGGCTCGACCCCGTCACGCTGCCGGTCGCGGCGCTCGCCGTCACGCTCCTGCAGACCGAGGTGGTCCTGAAGCGGGATCCGCGCGGGAGGTGGAGCCTGACCATCCACAAGCGGGCCCTGCGGGACTCCTCCCTCGGCCGGGTCCTGACGGCCCTGCTCTCGCAGATCACCAGCGGCAAGTAGCCGGCGGACCGGGAGGGGTTCGCGATGACGGTCTCGGTGAGGGCGCCCTACGCGTGGCACTGCGAGCAATGTGTCCAGGAGCGGGGGGCTCCGGTCTGGCGCGTCATCGACGCGCGGGAGCGGGCCGACGTGCTGGCGGCACCCGTCCCCGGCGTCCCGGGCGTCTCCTGGGTGGACTGCCCCGTCTGCGGGACACAGGACGCACATCGAGGCGCCGCTGCTGGTCCTGCGCCCGGGCGCGGCAGCGCCCCTGCTGCTAGCGGTCTCCGTCGCGGAGCTCGGGGGCGGTCCGCCGCCCTCCGGGGAGCCCCTTCTGGCGGAGGCCGCGCGGGCCGGGGCCTTCCTCGGCGGCGTCTTCCCCGGGGAGGCGATCCCGCTGCCGCGCAGGCTGCTCCCCCACGTCCTGGCCCGCGACCTCGAACGGGACCTGGCGGATCCCGAGTCGGCATGCCGGGAGCTGGAGCCCGAGGGGGCGCCGACGGTCGCGAACTACCGGATCTTCCTGGAGTACCTGGGGGAGGCGCGCGCCAGCTCCCTGGTCGGGGAGCTGCTCACCGCGATGCTGCTCGGCCTGCCGGACGCCCTCGCGGAACTCGTCCGTAGACACCCGGAGCTGACGGACGGCACCCGGGTGCGCGACGCGGGCCGCGAGGAGCTGCGCAGGGCGGCCGAGACCCCCCTCAAAGAGGTGCTGCGCATACGGCAGCGGCTCCTGGACGAACTGTGCGACGGCCGGACCACTCCGGACACCGCCATGCGCCGCTACTTCGAGTCCCTGGGGCGCTTCGACGCCGGTCTGCGGGCCCGGCTGCACGCGATGTACCTGGAGGCCCGCGACACCGACGGGCCCGAAGGCATCCCGCTCGCCCGCGAGGCGCTGGAGCTCGCCGCCGGCCTGGGCGAGGAGGGCATGGAGACCGAGCTGGCCGCGCGGCTCGGCGAACGCCTGGTGCTCGCTGTGCACGCCGGGCTCGGCGCCGATCCGTCCGAGGCCGTCCGGGTCCTCGAACGCGCCCTGAGCAGGCTGCGCGAGGGGACTCTCCAGTGGGTGGAGGTGGCGAACAACCTGGCCAGCGCCCACCACCTGCGGGACGACGGCGACCGGTTGGAGATCTGGGAAGCCGCCCGCGACCTGCTGGCGCGCGCGACCGCGCTGGACCGGGGCGAGCATCCCGAGTACTGGGCGCGGGTCCAGACCAACTACGGCCTGCTCCTCTCGGAGCGGCCCGGCGGTGGCCCCGAGGACCTCACCCTCGGCATCGAGCACATCAGGGCGGGGCTGGAGGAGCGGGCCCCCGAGCGGGACAGGGTCGCCTGGGCCTACTCGATGGTCAACCTCGGCCTGCTGCTGTACCGGCGCGCCGGGGCGGAAGACCTCAGGGAGGCGGAGCAGTGCTACCGGGACGCCCTGAGCCACCTCGGCGCCGGTGACGACCCGGCTCTGTGGTCCCGGATCCAGTGCAATCTGGGCGACCTGCTGCTGTCCCGGGATCCCGTCGACGCGCGCGGCGCCCGGGAGGCGGCGAAGGCAGCGCTCGCCTTGTCCACCGCGCGCCCCGGCCTCCTGGACACGGGCCGCATCGCCTGGCTGCTGGCCCGGGCCATGGACCACATCGACGGCCCGGGCAGCGCAGACGGCCTCCGGCTGCGCCAGGCGGCCCTGGGGGCCACGCCGGCCACGGTGTCGCCATCCCTGCACCTCAACATCGGCCGGGAACTGCTCAGCGCGCACGCCTCGGCGGAACGCTGGAGCGAGGCGGCCGATGTCGCGTCCGGCATGCTGACCGCTGTGACCGTGCTCTACGACGCCCAGGTCACCGGGACCGGCCGCCAGAGCGTCCTCGCCCAGGTGAACCGGATCGCCCGCTGGGCCGCGTTCCTGCTGGCCCGGGCAGGGTGTCCGGAGCGGGCAGTCGAGGCGATCGAGGGCGGAGTGGCCTGTGAGCTCTCGGTGGTGGCCGGGCGAGGGGCGGCCGACCTGGAGGCACTGGGACGGATCGACCCCGCCGCCGCCCACGGCTACCGGCTGGCACAGGCCCGGTACCGGTCCTCGGTCGGCGAGGCGTTCGCGGCGGCGTCCGGCGGCCCCACCGTCGCTGGCTCTACGGCGAGCGGGGAGGCCGCCGCCGAACGCGGCGTGCGTGCGGCGATCGCGGAGATCCGCGCGATCCCGGGCTTCGAGCGCTTCCTCCGCACCGACGGGCTGGCGGACATCGTCCGCGCGGCGGGCGGGCGTCCGCTCGTCTACCTGGTGAACGCGCCCTGGGGCAGCTACGCCCTCGTGCTCCCCCGCAGCTCGGGCGAGTCGCCCGCTGTACGGGCCGTTCCCGTTCCGGGGGTGAGCAGCGAGACCGTCACAGACCTCTTGGTGCTGGACCCGGCCGACGGCGCCCTGGGCCTGCTCCTCGCCCAGGAGGCCGGAGCGCTCCGGCGCAGGCGTCTGCTCCCGCAGGCCCTGGACCGGCTCGCCGCCCTTGGACCGCTTCTGCGCCCGGTCGCGAGAGTCCTCGCGGAGGACCCGGAGCAGGAGGCCGTCGTCGTCCCGACCGGTCTGCTGGGCCTGGTCCCCCTGCACGCCGTGCCGCTCGGGCCGGGGGCGGGAGAAGTGCTCGACGACATCGGCACCGTGATCGTCTCCCCCTCCGCGGCCGTGTACGCGGCCTCCCGCGTCGCGGCCGCCCGGCCGCCGGAGCCTGTGCCACGCCTGGTGGGGGTCACCGACCCTGACGGTTCGCTCCCCGGTGGACGCGGTGAACTCGCCCACATCCGGCAGCTGTTCGAGTCGCACGGTGAGGCCCGCTGCGCGGTGGGGCCCGAAGCCACCGTGGACTGGCTGCTCGGCCAGCTCGCCGAAACCTCGTACCTCCACATCATCTGCCACGGCAGCGGCGAGTTCAACGGTCAGGGCGGCTCCCTGGCCCTGGCCGACGGCCGCCTCGACATGGACACCCTGGTCCAACACCGGCTCCCCGCCTGCCGGCTCGCGGTGGTCAGCGCCTGCCAGTCCGGCCACTACGAGGTCGTCCGGGCTCCGGACGAGTTCCGCGGGCTCGCGGCGGGATTCCTCCAGGCTGGGGCGGCGTGCGCGGTGGCCGGGCTGTGGCTGGTGGACGACATGGTGACCGCGGTGCTGATGGCGCGGTTCTACGAGCTGCTCGCTCCCGCTCACGGGCCCGGCGGGTTGCCCCCGGTGGCCGCCCTGCGCCGGGCCCGTATCTGGTTGCGCCGGCTCACCTGGGAGGAGCTCGCCCGGTATACCGCCTCCCGGCCCCACTTGGCGGCCCTGACCGAGCGATACACCTCCCGGGCGACGACCGGCGAGCGTCCCTTCGCCTCGCCGGTCCACTGGGCCGCGTTCACCGCGTGGGGAGTGTGAGCGCCCGCCCGGCTCCGGGCCCCGTCAGTCCGTTTGCGTCGGCCCGTTCGAGTCGAGCCTGTAGCGGGAGACGGGGCCGTAGGGCGACTGCGGGGTTCTGATCTGCATCGTCGTGTAACGCCCGCCGACCAGGCCCGTGAGGGTCACGGTGGCCGGGTAGTGGACCTCGCTGCCATTCGCGCAGCTGGGGCGGCAAATCACCATCCACTCCTGCCCACTGGCGTGGGCGGTGGACAGACCCCAGTCCGACCAGGTCAGGCCCCTGAGCATGCCATTCCCGTCTCCGCAGTGGAGCAGGACCGATTCGGGTTCCTCCAGGTACTCCCCGAAGCAGCTCACGATCGAGGCGGGCCGCGTGCTCGACCGTGTGGTGACCGTCGTCGGCGCCTGCTCCGAGGGCTCCGGTGCGGCTGAGGGCTCGGCCGCGGGCGGGGTCGGCTCCACGGTCGGCGTGCGGGGCGCCTCGGTGGTGGGGTCGGGGGTCGGCTGCGCGGACCCCGGAGGGGTCGGGTCTCCGGTCGGCTGTCCGGACGCCGTGACGGTCGCCTCGGGGTCGGCGACGGTGCCGGTGCCGCCGTCGCGGCCGGGCACCAGGGCGAGCACGGTCGCGGCGATCGCGAGGCCGGCGGCGATGCCCGCGCCGACGGCGAAGCCGCGCCGGGCCGAAGCGGGCGGGGACCCTGGGTACGGCGGTGCGGGCTTGTCGAGGACCGGCGCCACGGACTCCGGGACGGCAGGCCGTTTCCTCAGCTCGACCCGGAGCCGCTCGATCTCGGCCTGCTGCTCCGCGATCAACTCGTGAATCTCCTGCGGCCAGGGACGCGGCGAGGGCGCCAGGCTCCCGAGGGACTCCCGCAGTTGGGCCGCGCTCGGCCGGGCGGCGGGGTCCTTGGCGAGGCAGCGGGCCACGATCGGGCGGATCTTCGCCGGCAGCCCGCTGAGGTCGGGTTCGGTGTGCACGACGTTGTACAGGGTCTGCGGCAGGGAGGGCCCGGTGAACGGGCACGCGCCGGTGCACGCCATGACCAGCACCGTCCCGAGGGAGAAGATGTCGCTGGCCGAGTCGAGCGGCGCGCCCTGGGCCTGCTCCGGGGACATGAACCCGGGTGAGCCGACCAGCCAGCCCGTGGTCGTCAGCTCGCTGCCCTCCTCGCTGTCGGCGGCTCGGGCGATGCCGAAGTCGATCACGCGGGGCCCGTCGTCGGCGAGGAGCACGTTGGACGGTTTCAGGTCCCGGTGCACCAGGCCGACCCGGTGGATGTCGCTCAGGGCCGAGGCCAGTCCCGCGGTCATGCGCAGTACCGACTCCTCGGGCAGCGCCCCGACGGTCGCCACGGCGTGCTGGAGCGACGGTCCGGGGACGAACTCCGAAGTCAGCCATGGTTCGGGGGCATCGGCGTCCGCGTCGATGATCGCGGACGTATACGCTCCGGAGACCTTACGGGAGGCTTCCACCTCCCGGCGGAACCGGGCCCGGAACCCGTCGTCTTCGACGAACTGCGAGCGCACCTGCTTCAGCGCGACCAACCGGCCGTCCGGGGCGCTGCTCAGCAGGACTCGGCCCATCCCACCCCGGCCAAGTTCCGCGATCGTCCGGTACTTGCCGACCGCCACCGGGTCGGCGCCTTCTAACGGTTTCATCCTGTCCCCCTACAGCAGACGATCCGTCAGGACCGAGTCTCCGCGCCCGACGTGCCCCGGACAAGACGGTCGGGCCTCCTGCAAGGACCGCCCGCCACGGAGTTCGGGTTCGCCCCGGAGGGCCGGGCGTACTCCGTAGCGGAAGCGGGCGGGTACCCGCTGGCGGGGGTCGCCGCCGTGGCCGGCCGGTTCGCCGTTCCGGTCGCGTGGACGCCGTACTTCGCGGTCGACGACGCCGATGACGCGGTGGCCCGGATCCGCGAGCGCGGCGTTCGTTTTTGAAGGCTCTGGAGGCATCTTGGTGGCCCGCCCGGCAATCTTCAGTAAACGATGGTTTTCTGCAGCGTGGAGAGCGAAGCCAGCTGCTATCGCGATCTTCATTGCTGCTGTGGGGTGGTCCGTCGGCGGCCTGGTCATCCGCCGGTGCACCTCACCGTGGGGGTGCGACCAGGCCGATTTCGTAGGCGAGGATGACGAGGTGGACCCGGTCGCGTGCGTCGAGTTTGGTGAAGAGCCGTGCGAGGTGGGCTTTGGCGGTGGCCACACTGATGGTGAGCTCTTCGGCGATCTCGGTGTTGGACAGGCCGCGGCCGACGAGGGTCAGGACCTCGCGTTCCCGGTCGGTGATGCCGTCGACCACGGCCCGGCGGGTAGTGGCGGCGGGTTCGGGCCGTGCCGCGAACTCCTCGATGAGACGGCGGGTGACGCTCGGAGCTATGAGGGCATCTCCGGCGGCGACGACCCTGATCCCGTCGAGGATGGTCTTCAGCGGCATGTCCTTGACGAGGAAGCCGCTCGCTCCGGCACGAAGCGCGCCATAGACGTACTCGTCGTCGTCGAAAGTGGTGAGGACGAGGACGCGGGTCTTCGACTCCGGATCCGCGTTGATCCGGCGGGTGGCCTCGATGCCGTCCATGCCGGGCATGCGGATGTCCATGATGGCGACGTCCGGCCGTAGCCGTTGGACCAGTTCCACCGCCTCGGCACCGTTCCCGGCCTCCCCTGCTACCTCCAGGTCGGGGGTGTCGGCGATGAGGACGCGCAGGCCGGAACGGATCAGGGGCTGGTCGTCGACCAGAACGACACGGATCATCGGCCTGCCTCCACAGGCACCGGAAGCCGAGCTGCCACGCGGAAGCCGCCTTCCGGACGCGGCCCGGCGCTGAACTCGCCGTGCAGCAGACTGACGCGTTCGCGCATCCCGGCGATGCCGTATCCAGATTCTGCGAGGGTACCGCCCGAGCCGAGGTCGACGATATCGACGGCCAGTTCGTCGGGGCGGTAGTCGACCGTGACGCTGCAGTCCCGGGTGCCGGAATGCCGCACGACGTTGGTGACCGCCTCCTGGACGATGCGGAAGGCTGCCAGGTCGACGTCGGAGGGCAGGTCGCGACGTTCCCCCCGCCACAGGACGTCGACCCGGACCCCGGCGGCCGCGGTCTTCCCGACTAGCTGATCGATGGCGGCCAGACCAGGGAGCGGATCCAGCGGCGCGGACTCCGGGTCATTCCGGCGCAGGGCGCCGAGCATCCGCCGCAGGCCGGCGAGGGTCTCTCTGCTGGTGGCCTCGATGGCATCCAGCGCGTTGCGCGTCTCGGTGGGCTGGGTGTCCATGACCAGACTACCCACGCCGGCCTGGATGGCGATGATGCCGATGTTGTGGGCGACCATGTCGTGCAGCTCCCGGGCGATCCGCAGCCGCTCGGCCGTGACCGCCTGCTGCGTGGCTTGGGCGCGTACTGTGTCCGCGTGTACCCGGTTCTGATGGATCGTGTTGCCGATCAGCCAGGCGATGACGACGGTCGACGCGAGGGCGGCCGGCACCGAGAGGTTGAAGAAGTACCCGCGTCCCAGACGCCAGACCGTGTACGCGGCCAGCATTCCGACCGGGAGCACGGCGGCGAGGACCGAGACCCGCCGTGAGCGGGTCGCCGCGGTGTAGCCCACGGCCGCGTCGGCCAGCAGGAAGAGCACGACCGGCGTCGCCCGCACCGGCATCCCGAGCGAGAACACGGCGCCCGCGAGCGCGATGGCCACGGCCGCCAGCGGCGCGCGGAGCAGGAGCAGCGCGCCCAGGGTTGTGACGACGGCGGTGACCAGGAGCGGTGCGTCCTCGGTGTTGCCGTTGTACCGGAGCAGATGCTGCAGTTCGTCCGGCCGCTGGAACGTGCGTACCAGGATGAGGGTCGACCAGAAGGCCGCCACCCACACACCCGGTGGCACGCGTTTGAGCAGGGGTGGATGGGGAGTGGCGATCATCGGTCGATCCTATCGACGCGCTCCCACCGGGGCATTGGCCCACGGGCTTAATCCCCCGGGCTACCAGCAGGGCTCACAAGTGTGAACCACCAGCCGATGCCGGCTCTTTGCCCTCCCCGGCAGCTTTGACCCATGATCGAATCCACCCGGCTGACCAAGCAGTACGGCGAAACCGTCGCCGTCGACAACCTGACCTTCACTGTGGAACCGGGCAAGGTCACCGGCTTCCTCGGCCCGAACGGCGCCGGCAAGTCCACCACACTGCGGATGATCCTGGGCCTGAACGCCCCCACCAGCGGGGCCGTCACCGTGGACGGGGTTCCCTTCTCGCACCGCCCGCGCGGACTGCGTCACGTCGGCGCGCTGTTGGACGCCCAGGATGTCCACGGCGGACGCAGCGCACAGGCGCACCTGTCCGCTCTGGCCCGCAGCAACCGCATCCCGCTGGCTCGCGTGGACGAGGTCCTCCAGGAGGTCGGGCTGGCCAAGGCGGCGCGGCGCCGGATCGGAGGGTTCTCCCTCGGGATGAAGCAGCGTCTCGGCATCGCGGGCGCCCTGCTCGGCGATCCGCCGGTGCTGCTGTTCGACGAGCCCCTGAACGGTCTGGACCCCGAGGGAGTGCTGTGGGTGCGCGGCCTGTTCCGCCGTCTGGCGTCCGAGGGCCGCACCGTGTTCGTCTCAAGCCACATGATGGCCGAGATGGAGCACACAGCCGACCGGCTCATCGTCATCGGCCAGGGCCGGCTGATCGCCGACGAGAGCCTGGAGGACTTCTCAGCCCACAACGCCTCCCTGGGCGTGACCGTGCACACGCCCGACCTGGCGGCCCTGGAGGCCCTGCTGATCGCCGAGGGCGCGTCGGTCCGCCGCGAGAGCGACCAGTCGGGCCAGGTCACCGGCCTGACCGCAGCCCGGATCGGCGACCTCGCCCACCGGCACCGCATCGTGCTGCACGAGCTCGCCACCCACACCTCGTCCCTGGAGTCGGCATTCATGTCCCTCACCGCCGACAGCATCGAATACCTCGCAGGAGAAGCCCGATGAGCACCACGATGTTCTCCGGCACCCGGCCGTCCGAGAGCGCCGCCGAACCGGTGGCCAGGTTCGTCGACCTGCTCTCCGCTGAGTGGATCAAGATGCGGTCCCTGCGGTCGACCTATTGGGTGCTCGCCCTCAGCGCCGTCGTCGCCGTCGCGATCAACGTGAACGCTGTCCACTCCGACCTGACGTACATCGACCAGCCGCATCCCCCACTACCCGGCCTCCCGCCCTACAAGTACGACCCGCTGTTCCACGGCCTGGGCAGCATCGCCGCCGACGTCATGGCACTGGCCGCGGCCAGCTTCGGCGCCATCACGGTCTTCGGCGAGTACGCCACCGGAATGATCCGCACCACGCTCGCCGCCACCCCCGACCGGCGCGCGGTGATCACGGCCAAGGTGGCCCTCGTCACGGCGATCACTCTCGTCCTTGGTGTGATCGTCTCCGTGACGTCGTTCTTCACCACCAACGCGATGCTCGCCTCCCGCCACGTCGGACTCTCCATCCATGACCCCGGCTGCCTGCGGGCCGTCACGGCATACGCGCTGGTCATCCCGGTCTGCGCGCTCATCGGCATGGCGCTCGGCGCCGTCCTGAGACACGCCACGGCCTCGATCGTCGCCGTCGTGGGGATGCTCTTCATCCTGCCCATGCTCTTCGGTGGCGAGAGGTACCGGCTCTTGAAGGAGATCGGCAACCACCTGCCGCTGGCCGCGCAAGCCCGGCTGTCGCTGAACCCCGACGGCTACACCAGCCTGGGCGAATATCCGGCCACGATCGCGGGCTCCTGGACCGCGCTCGCGGCATGGGCGCTCGTCTCGGTGGCCGTTGCTGTGACGGTCGTGCGGCGACGGGATGTCTGAGCCCGGCTCAGCGGGCGGCCTCCGCCACGTCTTTGCCGAGCGCACTGAAGTCGACGTCGAGGTGGGCGTCGTAGTCGTCCGGGGCGATGCCGAGTTCGTGGGTGGAGTACTCGCCGAAACGCATGATGTGCTCGGTCGGGTACGGGGCGATCTGGGCCAGGTCGAGCGGGTCGATGACCTCGCCCTCAGCCTGCAGCTCGCGGACCACGTGCGCGATGTCCAGGGTGTTGTGGAAGATCACCAGAGATGGTGCCCTCGATGACCGAGACCGTGACCCGCATGAGGTCCTTGCAGTGGGTCTCGATCAGGCTCCAGTCGATGACGTTGCGGCCCACCTCGCCGAGCAGCGCGTCGATGTGCTCGTAGCGCGTGGTCCGGCTCGGGCGGAAGAACAGCAGGTCCTTCCAGGCGCTGGACTCCTCGTCCAAGCCCTCCAGCGCGTCCAGGGACTGTGGTTCCACGGCGCTGATCATCGGCGATGTCACCGGGCCTGTGATCGCCGGGACCCGCCCGGTGACATCCTGCGCCGGCTGGACCTCGCCGCCGACACCCTCTACGGCGGCCGGACGGCCACCGCCGTCTACGCCCGTCTCGCCGCCGGCCCAGACGGCGCATGGCCGGGGGGTGCCCCGGCGTCGGCGTATTCGAGCTGCCCCTGCTGATCACTCCCGACGGCGACGCCCGGTACCTGACCGGCGGCCACGGCCTCCTGCTCGGCGTCGAACCGCACGTGCTGTACACCGACGGCCTCGTCGAGCGACCGGGTGAGCACCTGGACGCAGGACTCGAACGGCTGCGCCGGCACGCCGCCGCACTTGCCCGCGAGGACGTCCCCACCCTCCGGGCAGGGCCGGCCAGGAGCTCATCGAGGAATCGCCGTCCTCGACTCGCCGTCCGCCTGCCCAGCGATGCCACGAGTGGACAGCCGGCCAGGTCATCTTGAGTCAACCCTTGTCAAGTTTATTGCGGCGAGTTATATAGGAGGTGTCGCCATGTGCATCTGTGACGATTTGAGAGAGGAGTGAACGATGATGCTCATGAGGACTGATCCTTTCCGTGAACTGGACGTGCTGACCCGACAGGTTCTGGGAACTCCGGCCCGGCCGGCGGCCATGCCCATGGACGCCTTCCGCGAGGGCGATGCCTTCGTCGTCGAGCTGGACCTGCCCGGCATCGACCCAGGTTCCATCGACCTGTCTGTTGAACAGAACGTCCTCACCATCAGGGCGGAGCGGCGGACCACCGCCTCCGGAGACGACGGCCAGGTGCTGATCGCGGAGCGCCCTTCCGGCACCTTCAGCCGCCAGCTGTTCCTTGGTGAAACGCTGGACACCGACAGCGTCGAAGCCTCTTATGAGGGCGGCGTGCTGCGTCTGAGCATTCCGGTCGCAGAGGAGGCGAAGCCCCGGAAGGTCGAAATCAGGTCTGCGGACGGCTCACGCAAGGAGATCAACGCCTGACGGACGCACGGCAGGAGCGCGGAGGGACACGGGCTTCTCCCCGGGCCCTTCCGGCCCGGTCCGCAGCTGTCGAAATCAGCCGGGACGAAAGCGAGGTTACGGTCATGGCCGGAACAGCGCCTCTCGCGGCCGCGATCCAACAGCGTGCCGATGGGCACCGCAAGATCGCCGTTTCGGGAGAGATCGACGTCCTGAGCGCGCCGCAGCTCCGCGGAGTCGAGTTCTGCGACTGCTGCGGACTCGGCAGCCTGCTGGCAGCCCGCCGCCGGGCCACCGCACAAGGCGCCGCTCTTCGCCTGGTAAGCGTCACGTCACCCCTGGTGTGGCGTCTCCTGCACCGGACCGGTACCGCGGAGGCCCTGCTCGGGCCGCCCGGCGAGGTCCGCAGTCGAGAAGTTCAGGGATCCGAGAGGAGCGGATGATGGCACGCGCAGTCGGGATCGACCTGGGCACGACCAACTCCGTCGTTGCCGTTCTGGAGGGCGGGGAGCCCACGGTCATCACCAACACCGAAGGAAACAGGACCACGCCTTCCGTGGTGGCCTTCGCCAAGGGCGGAGAGGTCCTGGTCGGAGAGATCGCCAAGCGGCAGGCCGTGACGAACGTCGACCGCACCGCACGCTCGGTCAAGCGCCACATCGGCGAGGCGGACTGGCACTTCCCGGATGCCGGCGACATCGACGGCAAGCGGTACACGGCCCAGGAGATCTCGGCACGTGTCCTGCAGAAACTCAAGCGCGACGCCGAGGCCTATCTCGGCGAGGACGTCACGGACGCCGTGATCACCGTTCCGGCGTACTTCAACGACTCGCAGCGCACCGCCACGAAGGAGGCGGGCGAGATCGCGGGGCTGAAGGTCCTGCGGATCATCAACGAGCCGACGTCCGCCGCCCTCGCCTACGGACTGGACAAGGAGAACGACCAGACGATCCTCGTCTTCGACCTCGGTGGCGGCACCTTCGACGTGTCGCTCCTGGAGATCGGCGAGGGACTGGTGGAGGTCAAGTCCACGAACGGCGACACCCACCTCGGCGGCGACGACTGGGACCAGAAGATCGTCGATCACCTCGTGAAGCAGTTCCGGCACGCCTACGGCATCGACCTGTCCCAGGACAAGATGGCACTGCAGCGGCTGCGCGAGGCCGCCGAGAAGGCGAAGATCGAGCTGTCCGCCACGACGGAGACGGCGATCAACCTGCCCTACATCTCCGCATCCGCCGAGGGCCCGTTGCACTTGGACGAGAAGCTCACGCGCTCGCAGTTCGAGCAGCTGACCTCCGACCTCCTGGAGCGCTGCAAGGCGCCGTTCCACAACGCGGTCAAGGACGCGAAGATCAAGGTCTCGGACATCGACCACGTCATCCTGGTCGGTGGCTCCACTCGCATGCCGGCCGTGACGGAGCTGGTGCGGGAGCTGACCGGTAAGGATCCGCACAAGGGCGTCAACCCGGACGAGGTCGTCGCCATCGGCGCGACCCTCCAGGCGGGCGTTCTCAAGGGTGAGGTCAAGGACGTCCTGCTCCTCGACGTGACCCCGCTGTCCCTGGGTATCGAGACCAAGGGCGGCATCATGACCAAGCTCATCGAGCGCAACACCACGATCCCGACCAAGCGGTCGGAGATCTTCACGACGGCCGAGGACAACCAGCCGTCCGTGCAGATCCAGGTCTATCAGGGCGAGCGCGAGATCGCGGCGTACAACAAGAAGCTCGGCATGTTCGAGCTGACCGGCCTGCCCCCGGCACCCCGTGGTATCCCGCAGATCGAGGTCTCCTTCGACATCGACGCGAACGGCATCATGCACGTCACCGCCAAGGACCTCGGCACGGGCAAGGAGCAGAAGATGACCGTCACCGGCGGCTCCTCCCTGCCCCGCCAGGACATCGACCGCATGATCCGCGAAGCCGAGCAGCACGCCGAGGAGGACCGCCGCCGCAAGGAGGAGGCAGAAATCCGCAACAGCGCCGAACAGCTCGTCTACCAGACCGGGAAACTGCTGCGGGACAACGAGTCCAAGATCCCGGCCGACCTCAAGACCGAGACCGAAACCGCGATCGCAGACCTGAAGGAGAAGCTCAAGGGCCAGGACACGGCCGCCATCCGCACCGCGACCGAGCACGCCGGCGCGGCCGCCCAGAAGATCGGCACCGCCCTCTACGAGGCCGCCCAAGGAGCTGCCGCAGACGGTGGAGGGCCGGATTCGGACGCCGGATCGTCCCGCACGGATGAAGAAGTCGTCGACGCGGAGATCGTCGACGACGAGAGCCCGAAGGGAGACGTGCGATGACCCCGCCGGAGTCTTCCAACGGGCCGCGAAAGCAGCCACCCCCCGTCGTGATCAGGGACAAACGACGCATCGACCCCGTCACCCTGGAGCTCAGAGCAGCCGACAGCACCAGTCCCGAGAACACCGAGCACAGCGGCGCCGGACGCGGAACCCGCGTCACCGCCCCTGCTGTTGCCGACAAGTCAGCCGAGCAGAGCCGGCTCGCCGAACGAACAGCCGACTTGCAGCGCCTGAAGGCGGAATACGACAACTACCGCAAGCGGGTCCAGCGTGACCGCCTCGCGATACGGGAAATCGCCGTCGCCAACGTCCTGAGCGGGCTCCTGCCCGTCCTGGACGCGATCGACCAGGCCCGCACGTACGGCGACACCGACCCAGGCCTGCAAGCAGTCGCGACCGCGCTGGAAACCCAGCTCGCCACGCTCGGCCTCCAGGAAGTCGGCACCCCGGGAGAGCCCTTCGACCCCACCCGCCACGAAGCGATCTCCTACCAGCGGTCCGATGACGTCGACCAACCCACCTGCACCACCGTGCTCAGACCCGGCTACCGCGTCGGACAACACCTTCTGCGCCCGGCCCAGGTCACGGTGAGTGAACCTCCCGGCCCCTCACAGCCGGCCGGCACCGAGACCACCACCGAACAGGAATGAGCCGCGTCAGGAGATCCGCGGACCACGCCGCTCAGGCTGGGTGTGGGTGGTGGAGCCCAGCAGGGGCGCACCGCGCCGTTCCGGCCGGTGACCAGCCGCGTCGGCGACTTTCTCCCGCGGGGTGCCGGCTGCTCCGGGTGCCGCTGGAATCAGCCTGCGCGCCAGAAGGCGGCCCACCCAGTGTCGGCCGCACAGCGGGCACGGCGAGGCGCCGGAAGGTGTGTACGGGGAGGGCACGGGAATGCCGTCGCGGGAGAAGTACTCCCAGGTGCCCCCCTCATCGCTGTACTGCTGCACGTCGTAGTCGACGCTCCAGTCGTACCAGCACTGCCCGCAGGTGAATTCCGCCCTTTCCAATGCAATCTCGGTGATCATGTCCGTCGCCTCCCTTCGACGGCCGCCTGGTCCTGCACCATCGATATACCCACCACGGCGCCTTGACAACGCCTCCGTCAGGTTTTATGACGGATTGAAAGGGGAGAGTGCCTCGGTCTTTCCGGAGGTGGGACAAATGAGCGGCTCGGGCCCCTCGCGCGACCACTACGCCGTGCTCGGACTCCGGGCGGAGGCGTCGCCGGAGCAGATCACCAGCGCCTACCGCACGCGGATCCGCACCCTCCACCCTGATACCCGCCCTAGCGAGCCGCGGGCCGAGGCGGACCTCGCCGAAGTCATCGACGCCTACCAGACGCTGCACGATCCCCTGCGGCGCTCCGCCTACGACGCCGAACGGAGTCTGAAGCCACAGGCTGCCAGACGCCCGGTACGAATACCCGTACGAGTCAGGCGCGCCGCAGACACCACGGAACAGTGGCATCAACAGCCCGCGGCGGCCCCTCTTGCGGTGGCCTATCCGGCCACCTCGCGGCCATACGATGACTCCTTCGACTGGCTCGTGGCCTGGCTGCTTTACGGCATGTAGCCCCGCAATAGATACTGCTTTCTTGTAATTTGCCGCTGAAATTTGAAGCATTATCGAGATGCTTGGACCGGTCCGAGAAATAGTAACGCCACCGAAATTCCATTGCCCTCTCACCACACCTTGACGACCTCGGGCGCCAGGGCGCCCGGCGGCCTCGCCACCGACATGCACGTCCTCCTCGAAGCCACCCACCGCGCCACCCCCGCAGCCAAGGACCCCGCCTCGTGAACGACCCCCACCCGCTACGCCAGCCGGCCAGCCGCTCCGTCGTCCTGGTCGTCGCCCCCGCTACCTGACCTGGAGCACCTTGACCGACACCCCCGACATCGACGGCGACGTCTGGGTAACCCCCCCGCTACCTCGCCGGCAGCGCCCCAGACCTCCACACCCGCCTTGAAGCCGCTGTTCGACCTCGGCTTCGACCGCCACCACGACGAGTACGGCAACGTCTACCGCACCGCCCCGGACCGCAAGCTCCGACTCGGCTTCCTCCCCGAAGGCGACGACGACGGAATGTGGCGCATCACCGCCTACCAGGACCCCTTCGACGCCCCCGCCTGGGGCGTCTGCTTCAACGACTCAGCGCCCACCGAACTGGTCACCGCCCTCACCACCGCGCTCGCCGCCGCGTATGAGTCGGGTCTCAACGCCTACCTCCACAACGGCGCAGACCAGGACCGGTACGACGCCATTGCTCCGCTCTTGAACGAAGGCTGGAGGCAGTACACCGGCTACGGCTCCGCACTCGCCCTCCTGGCCCCCGACAGCATGGCTGCCCTGGAGTACACCACCGGCCGCCTCGACCCGCAGGACGAACTCACCACACTTCGGCCCGCTGGTGCATGGAAGGCGGCCCCAAGGGCCCCCGCTGGTACGCCACCGCCTCCACCGGCACCCCCGTACCGCTGGTCGCCGCGATCACCACCGCGCTCGCCGACCCCGTCCCGGTCGCCCACCGGGACCTCGCCGCCGCCGACGTGGTCACCCGCGGCGACATCGTCGACCAGCTCCACGACAACGTCGCGTACAGCCTGTGGATGCTCTCCGAACCGCTACCGGAAGGCACCGGATCCCCCTCCGCGCCGCCACTGCGGTACTGACACCCCCGATGACCAACCCTGTGACCTCCGGTGTCCAACCCCACTGACATCTCGATGTCCAACGGCACTGGTGACAACCGTGTCTTTGGTGGGCCTCCCGTCCGTGCTGTCAGCTGGTTCGCGGATTCCTTGCTGCATGCCAGGCGTCGGCGAGGGCGCTCACGTTAGGCAGGCGCTTATCAGGCTCCACTGCGGTCGCCTTTGTGATGACAGTCAGCTGTGCAGGGGTTCCGCGCCACTGCGTCTCCTCGTCACCGGCGTCGAGGAGGAGGCGCAGCGCCCGGCCGAGGTTGAAGACCGTGGTGCGGATGTCGATGAGCGAGCCGCGGACGAACTCCTCGGGTGCCATATAGCGGCTGGAGCCGGGGAGACGGTCGGCTTCCAGCGTGAACGGTCCGGGGCGGTACTCGTCCAGATCGCAGAGCCTCATTCGCTGCTGGTCGAAGTCGTAGAGCATGCAGCCGTCGTAGAGGTCGACGGCCACGTACCCAGCATCTTCTACAGCCAGGTGGGCGCCGATAAGCGATTCCAAGGCGTCATTGATTTGAGCGAGCGGCTGGGCCCTGAACCGTGCCATAGGGCTGCCGGGAGCGGCCCGTCCGCCATGCCGTGACCGGGTCGGATGGTAGAGAACCTCGCCGCCCATCCACGGGTAGACAAGCACAGGACTGACGGCCGTGGCGAAGGAATGCACCAGGGGCACGATCGCCGAATGCGCGACGGCGCGGTGGACCGAGATTGCCCGGTGCAGCGAGGCGACGGTTTCGGGCGTCGATGCGGTCTTAACGAACCAGCGCTGTCCCGACGCCAGCAACCCGTACGAGGTGCAGCCGGAGTCTTGATCGTCGAACCTCTGGAACACCGTGCCCAGTCGGTCCAGCAGAGGCTCGATCTCCGGGGTGTGCGTCACGTCCTGGAACGGGTGCGTCATCATTTCCTGAATGGTGTCATTCCGTGCACCGGCGTGCAGCGGTTTCGCGGCGATGCCCGGCGTCGTTGGCGATCGCCACTGATGGATCTTCTGCTGCTCCAGCCACTTGAAGACCTCGGTCTTCTTGTAGAGGACCTTGGCATTCCTGCCTCGGCCGAGTTTGTACCCCTTCAGGCCGAGCTTCGAGGCTTCCTTGTAGACCCGGCTCCTGGACATATTGAGCATCGTCGCAACCTCGGTCGAGTCCATGAGCACGGGTTCGACCGGGCGGCTCCCGTGGGGCGAGCCGGTTCCAGAGCTCGTCCTTTCGGGGGGCGTTTGCGGGCCTGTGGTCAATGGTGCTCCTTTGGGGCTGGCCGTGCCGATCCCGAAGGCGGGCGGCACGCGGTCTGGCAGGAAGTCGAGGCATCGGTGCGTGCCCGCCGAGTGGCACCGCCAGGTGCTGTCGCGCGGACAACCCCAATGGTCACGAGAATCCCCGGTTTCGCTGACCGGGCTTTTGCCGCTATGTTCCGCGCCCGCCTCGATGTGCCGTTGCCCGTGGCGAGCCGCGAGCGGCGCCGCCGAGGGCGTCGGAGTAGGTGCCGCAGCCTGGGCGGGTTGATCCGTGTGCAGGCGCTGGCGCGTGCCGACCGTCGGCTCGCCGCCGTGGATCCGCTCACAGTGAAGGTGGTCCTGGACGACTGCCGACGGTCGTTGCGTAGGCTGGCGTCGTCGTCGCGGTGGGGGTGCGAGTGAGCCGGCTGAGCCCCTCGAAACCTGCCTGACGGTGCGTCAGAAAAGTCGGCAATTGGTCAGCATCAGTCCTCGAAAACCTGGTGAAAGCTGACCGGACATGCGACTCGTTGTAAGGTAGGGAAACCGCCCTTGACCTGCAAAAACGCAGGCAGGGAGCCTATGCCCAGGAGTACCTCGATGATGCGTACAATGTTCAAGTCCAACACCTAGTATCTGGACATACGTGCAGGTTGCAGGGGTGTTGCGGGGTCCCAGGTCAGCAATCACTCAGGACGAGACCGGACTGTGTTGCGCCGATGCTGACCTACAAGCGTGACAGCGCGGCCTCTCCAGCCCGTACCGGAATACCCCCACATGGCCCGCCAGCTCGCCGTGGCATGGGCTGGTTCTTCAAGCTCTGCGAGTGTGCCAAGCTGATGCGCCGCCCGCATGCGTACGCGATAAACGACTTGCTGTCCGATGGGAACGCAGAGTCGACCCGGAGCTGCTTCCATCTCGCGCGGACCATATCGGGACCGCGCGCGCATGCCGACTGACGATCATTGGTTGATCATGGCTAGCTTCGGGATCGAATTTGAGCCAAGTTGACCCAGAAGGATCGTTTCATTCCCCGCAAACCGGCCTTAATTGCGGGCCGAGGACGGCTACGCGGGGTTGCGGATTGGCCGGGGTGGGCGCACGTTTTGGAGCACCAAAGGGTGGGAACGGTTCGGCGTCCGTCCCCGTGGCAGCAGTGAATCGTGAGCCTATGGGCCGTCTCGGAGGGAGAAACCATGTCCCAGGAACTGACATTCGCGATCCTCGTCCAGTCCCCGATCAAGGGGCATGACCCGGACGCGCCAGAGACCCGCCACGGGATGATCTCGAGCTCGTGACGGGGCGTCACCGGTTCGTATCGCTGCGGTGCCGGGACTCCGGCGGTCTGCTCGTCGTGCTCGCGCAGCACCTGCATGTCCTGGTCACGCAGACGCCGCCGCGTGACCAGGACATGCGCGCCGGAAGGGAAGCAGGGATCTCATGACAGTGCAGGCCATCAAGCTGCCCATACTGCGGATGCCGTACCCGGTGCGGGTGAATCCGTACCTGCTGGCCCTGCGCGAGGAGACCGAGACGTGGGCGCGAGAGATGGGCATGCTGGACAGCGGCGAAGCACCGTCGGCCCGCCGGGCAATCTGGACCCTGAACCAGTTCCACGCCATGACCGTTGACCAGCTGACCGCCTGGGCTCTTCCTGACGCCTCACTCACCGACCTCCGGCTCAATCACCGGCTCAACCTCTGGGCTCTGGCCTGGGACGACTACTTCGCCTCCGCCTTCAAACGGACGGGCGACCTCACAGGCGCACAAGCCTTCACCGCCCGCCTCCATGCCTTCCTGTCGCCGGAGCCGGGCGCCCGGTTGCCGGAGCCGACCAATGCCGTCGAAAGGGGCATGGCCTACCTCCAGCAACGGCTGTTCCCCCCGAGAATGGCGCACTGGCAGCAGGGGCTCAACCGTGCCCTGGCACGGTACATCGACGCGGGAGTTCAGGAACTGGCCAACAGCCGCGCCGGCCGTGTCCCGGACCTCATCGAGTATGCCCAGTTCCGCCGTGAAAGCTTTGCCGCCTATACCGCCCCCTACTCCGTCGAACTCTCCACTGGCGCACGGATCCCTGAGCAGATCCGGCACAGCCGAGCCTTCTGCGCATTGCTCGACGCCTTCATGGACTACATGGGAATGGCGAACGACATTGCCTCCTATCAGCGGGAAGTCCATGACGAACACGACGTCAACAACCTCGTCATAGTCCTCCAAACATCCCTGCGCATCACCGTCCAGGAGGCGATGCGTGCGGCCGCCGATCTGGTGACCGCCCGACTACGCCACTTCGAGCACCTCATACGGAGCGAACTGCCCCCGGTCGTCCAGCGAGCCGGGTTGAACCACGGCGAACGGATCGAGCTGGAGGCGTGGCTCCGGGGAGCCTGCAGTTTCCTGTCCGGCCTCCATGCGTGGTACACCGGGGCGCCTCGCTACGTTCCGGCAGACGGTCCGTTCCAAGAGCAACGGACTTCCACCGCCGCTGCGCCCACCGGCGAGCGGTATGTCTCAGCGTCATCAGGCCTCACAACGTCGACGCACGCGTGAAGGGCGCCGTACGACGAGCGCGACGTGGGCGCCGAGTGGTTCATCGTGGTCCACCTGTCCGCACTGGATACGCGGCAACTACGACCGGGCGAGCGCTGCCCACCGGGCGCTGCACCGCGGAGAGAGTCCCGCCCGGCCGCAGACGCCGAACGCCTGGGCCGGGGAGCTGTGGACGACCTGCTGTTCCCGCACAGCCGCTTTCGACTCAGGAGCCGCGCCCGACGGTACGAGCATTTGGTTGGTGCTCGCCCAGCTCGGAGGAGGCTGCCGACCCACGCCGTCGGGCAGTCTCCTAGGCTGTGGTGCTCGGCTCTGATGCGAGCTGCGAGGCCTACAGCCTCCGCAGAAACCGCCTCAGCCGCGCCCCCCACGAGGTGCGGGGTTCGGTTGGGCGCGACAACTCGGGCTCGGATACCGGCCATTGGGACGCCGTCGGAATACTGCTGCTCGGCGGGGGCGCGGCCGGCAGCGGTGTCAGTACATCATGGGCTTCCCGACTGCGGGACGCGAACTTCACGGGCAGCGCCGTCAGATGCCGGGACCAGGTGGAGGAGCGCCAGGTGAGCTCTTCCTCGGGCACCGCCAGGCTGATGTCGGGAAGCCGGGTGAGCAGGATGTCGATGCCGGTATCGGCGATGACACGGCCGATGTCCTGGCCCGGGCACTCATGGGCGCCGGCGCTGAAGGACAGGTGCGCGCGGTTGTGGTGCACGCGGGTCGAGGGGTCCGGGCGGACCACCTGATCGACGTTTCCGGCGGCCAGGCCCAGCAGGAGCATGTCTCCCGCCTTGATCTCCTGTCCTCCGAGAGAGGTGTCACCGGTGGCCCAGCGGCCCGGGCACACCATCAGCGGTGGCTCGTCCCAGAGCACTTGCTCCACTGCTTCCGGCAAGGTCATCTGGCCGCCGGCCAACGACCCGCGGAACCGCGGGTCGGTGACCACCATTCGGAGCACGTTGGACATGAGATTGGCGGTCGTCTCATAGCCCGCGAGCAGGATGAGGCGCAGGTGGTGCTGAACCTCCTCGTCCGTGAGGCCGGCCGGGTGGGCCATCAGTACGGATGCGATGTCCTGCCCGGGCAGGGCGCGCTTGGCGACGACAAGCTGCTCGAGGGTCTCCAGCACGTAGGCGTTGCTCGCGAGCGACGTTTCGGTGCCCTTGAAGAGGTCCCGGGCGGCGTGCACGAGCTTGGGGCCGTACTCGTCCGGCATTCCGAGCAGGTGGGTGAGAACGAGCATGGGCAGGTGCTCGGTGAACTGACCGACCAGCTCCGCGTTGCCCGTTTCGCAGAACTCATCGACCAGCTGGTGCGCGAAGCGGGTGATGTGGCGGCGGATTCCGCGTTGGTCGAACTGGTTGAGGCCGGCCGTGACCGCGCCGCGCAGGCGCTGGTGCTCTTCGCCGTCCGCACATACGCAGTCGGGTCGCCAGCCGATCATCGGCACCAGCGGCGAGGTGGTGGCGTCGATCTCGCCGCTCTTCCAGCCGTGCCAGGTGCGGGGGTCGCGGGAGAACTGGGTGGAGCGGCTGGCCACATCACGGTTCTCGAGGTATCCCAGGACGAGCCAGGCCCGTACATCTCCGTCGAGCAGGACGGGCGCCACCGGACCATGGGCGGCACGCAACTTTTCGTACAGGCCCATGGGGTCGGTCTCGGCAGCGGCGCCCCAGAGCGGGGTCGCTGCGTCGAGTCCCGTGGCGGTGTGGGCCGGGCAACCCGGGGGCGGGGTGAGCCCTGGTTCCGTGGTGGTGTGGTCAGTGGGTGGGACGGTCATACGGTCTCCTGAGCGGCGGCGAGGGTGCACAGGTAGCCCATCAGCGAGAGCAGGGCGTCGCGGCTGGACGACCGGTCGCGTGCGTCACAGGTGATGATGGGCACCGATTCGTTGAGCGCCAGAGCAGTACGCAGGGCTGGTACCGGGTGCTGCGGCGCCTCGGGGAAGGTGTTGACAGCCACGACGAAGGGGACGCGGCGGTCTTCCAGACGGGTGATGATCTCGAAACAGACTTCGATCCTCCGGGTGTCGACGAGGACCACGGCACCGAGCGCGCCTTCGAAGATGCCGTTCCACAAGAACCAGAAGCGCTCCTGTCCCGGCGTCCCGAAGAGATAGAGGATCAGCTCCTCGTTGATGCTGATGCGGCCGAAGTCCATAGCAACGGTCGTGGTGTTCTTACCTTCCGCACCGGGATTGTGGTCGATCCCGACGCCGGCCTGAGTCATGGTTTCTTCGGTGGTCAGGGGCGGGATCTCGCTCACCGCCCCGACCATGGTCGTCTTGCCCACCCCGAAGCCGCCAACAATCACGACCTTGACTCCCCTGGCGCCGTGCGGCAGCAGCACGTCCGAGCGGCGGGGGCGGGCGGCGGGTGCATCAGAGCCTACGTAGTCCATGGATCACCGCCTCCAGAAGGCCAAGTTCGGGGACCGCCGCGACAGGTACGGGAGCAGTAGCCTGAACTCGCTCGTTGTCCACGAGCTTGGAGAGCAGCACCGTGATGACGCTGAACGGCAGGCTGAGATACGCGGAAATCTCGGCCACCGACAGCGGGTATTGGCACATGGTGAGGATGGCTGCCTGCTCGGGCTGCATACCAGGTTCGGGTGCGGACCTCGATGCGACGAGGGTGACCAGGTTGAAGGCTTTGGCTGAGGAACCTGGGCCACCGGAGATGACATAAAGCGGCACGGGACTGCCTTCGTCCCATGCGTCCTGGTTCTGTGACGTCACATCGCCTGCCCGACGTCCTCACGAGGCGGGCTGGTCATGTGCTGGCCGATCCGGACCACCAGCGTACGCATGCGGTCGCCCAGCAACCCCGCGTCCACCTCCGCATCGGCCAGCACCGCGAGATAGGCCCCGGGTCCGGCCGCCATGAGGGAGAAGTATCCGCCGTCGACTTCGATCCCGACCATGTGGGTCGAGCCGTCTCCGTGCGGGAACTTCTGTGCGATGGCCTTCGCCAGGCTTTGGATGCCCGAGCAGGCAGCGGCGATCGCGTCAGCGGTGTCGGGCTCCGTGTTCGCTTGACCGATGCACAGACCGTCCGACGACAACACGACCACGTGTCGCACGTACGGGACGCTGGCTGCGAGCTCCTTGAGCATCCAGTCCATGTTGGGCAGTGGCGGCACGGTTACTCACCCTCGTCTGATGGCTCGATGGTTCGAATGGAAGGGCCCGTACTCGGTCTCTTTTCGCCGCTGAACGCCTCCCACATCAGGCCTGGCTGCCGAGGTGCGCCGGCCGTTCCCGGGGTGGCGGCCGGAGCGGCCGGGGGATGGGGGGACGTGCGGACGACCGGTGTCAGGACGGGTGACTCGCGTCGCCGCTGCGGCAGTCCGTTCACCGTCTTTTCGGCCTCGACGGAATCTGCTGCGGCATCGCGCGTCATCGTCGGCCTCGGCACGGCCGGTGCGCCCGTGGGCCTCGGCGTGACCTGTTGGACTTTCGGGGCAGGCTGCTGAACTGTGGTGATCAGGCGCCGCGGAACGAGCACGACGGCCCGCACGCCTCCGTACGCGGAGGTGCGCAAGTCGACGTCGAGGCCGTGCTCGCGGGCCAGCCTGCTGACGACGGGCAGGCCGAGCTGCGTCGCCTCGCCCAGGTCGGCCAGATCCATGCCGGAGGATGCCTGAGCCATCACGCGGTCGATGCGCTGGCGGGCCTCTTCGGTGAGCCCGACCCCACGGTCCTCGATCTCGATCGCGACACCGGAGGGCACCTCGCTCGCGGTCACCTCGACCGGGGCGTGCGGCGGTGAGAAGGTCGTGGCGTTGTCGAGCAACTCGGCGAGCAGGTGGATCAGCGGCTCGGCTCCCGGGCCGATCACAGCCACCTCTGTCACCGACTGCAGCTTCACGCGGGGGTAGTCCACGATGCGGGACATGGCTCCTCGCACGACGTCGTACAGCGGGATCGCCTTCGACCACTGACGACCGGGCCGGGCGTCACCCAGTACCGCGATGCTGGCCGCAAGGCGCCCGATCAGGGCATTGCGATGGTCGATGTCCTGCAGGCCATGGGAGACCACTACATCCGTACCATGCAGGATCTGCATGTCGCGCAGGTCCTTGGCGAGCTGATGCACGATCGCCTGGACCCGCCGGGCGATCGCCACCAGTGCCCGCTGCGACGAGTCCCGTGTGCGTTCCTCGGCATCCACGGCTTCCAGGAGCGTCCGCAGAGCTGCCCGGAGCGCTTCGGCGAACTCGCTGTCGAGATGTTCCCCGAACGGGACGGACTGAAGGATCTCCGAAACGGGCTCACCCTGCTGCAGGCGGGCGACAGCCGCGGGGAGGAGCTCTTCGGCGAGCCATACAGTGGTGGCCCGCTGATCGGACAAGCGCGCGAGCAGCACGGTCTCGCGTTGCGCGTAGTACCGCTGTACCTCGGCATTCGCCCGCGCGTAGCGGGCCGCCTCTGCCGAGCGCGTCCGGCGCGTCGTCTCAGTTGAAGTGATGGCCGTCAGGACGACCGCGACGAGGCCGCACCAGGCAACCGGCGTGCGTATCTGCGCGGAAACACAGATCAGCACCACGACGCAGGCCCCAGCCAGGACACCAGGGGGGATTAGCCATGCTGGAGCAGTTGCACGTGGCAGCGCTCTAGGGGTTGAACCTGCACGAACCATCGAAGGGTCCCTAAACAGTCTGGAATTAGTGGACTGGGCGTGATGCGGTGCGACGACAAGAACGGTCGGGACTTCGCTCGGCCGGGCAAAGATGTTCCAATGGGTGTGCCCGACGGGCCGGTTCGAGATCGCATCGGTGGTCACGCCTCTCTGCGGCCAGGCTTAGTCTGCGCGCAATGCGACGTTCGACTCGCGGTGAGTGCAGCGCAACACGCGGGGCGAGCATAGTCAGTTCGGGTACGCCAGGTGGCCTTGACTGGAGCGAAAAGCTCCGTTGATCGATCTGGACCCATAGTTGATCGATCACCGCCGTGACACGCACTGAAAATGGATGGAATCGACTGCATCCAGCAGCTTGCTGCTCATGGCTCCCAGATCCGGCCTCCGCCACCTCGAGGCCCGTGCGTGCCATGGAGCAAGGACGCCTCCGCAGGCACGGCATTGGCGTCGTCGTACGTCACCTGCCTGTCGGGTGGCGAGGGGGGATCCGTGATCCTCTGGCCCGCCATTCGCTGTCGGGAAAACCTCCTTCGCGAATGGCGCCGAGTCACCCCTGCCACGTACAGGCAATTCACATTTCGCCACGCCAAGGAGCCTTGCAGCTGCGGTCCTGGTGGCACGTCTACGGGCACGGGGATCGCGGACAGGCCCGTCGAGGCTGCGGCCGAGGCCCTTCGCGTAGCCGGAGTAGATCACGATCCGTTCCGGATCCGCGGCGGCGGCGCGCACCCGCCGCAGATATCCGACCACGACATTGCGCGGTACGGCGCTGCCGCGCGGATCGCCTTAGTCGAGCGCTGCCGTCGGCAAGGTGCGTGCCGCCTCGAGCCCGGCGGAGCGGCCCATGGTCAGGACGGAGAGGAGCGCGAAGGGGGCGATCAGTGTGCCCATTGCGCGCCGGTGAGGCCGACCGCCGCTGCCAGTGCGGCGGCTGCGGCGATCAGGCCGGCGAGTGCGGCGGTCAGGTCGAGCCAGTGGTTCGAGTCAGGCGAGGCGTTCCCCGTCGGGTATGCCCATGGCAGGCCGGGCCCCGGTCGGCCCCGGAGCGTCGGCCGTGCACCGCTCTGTCAACCGGCCGAGCTTGCTGGCCGTGAGCGCGGCGGCCGCTGTGATCGCGACCCCCGCCCCCACCGATCCGGCATCCCGCCAGTCGGCCCGGTCCAGGTTGGCGCGCACGATTGCCGCCTGGGCGCCGACGAGGATATGTGCTGCGTTCCAGGAGCGTCGCGGAGTCCATGGCGAAGGTCTCGTGCAGGCGTCCGAGGAGGGCGTCGAGGAAGGAGAGGATCTCGGACTCGGCGCGCAGCCGCGAGTGTCTCGACTGGTCGTCGTTCGGCAGCGGGTCGGAGGGTGCTGGAGAGCTACCCTACCGGCCTGACGGCGCGTCGGAAAAGTCGGCAAACGGTCAGCATGAGTCCTGAAAGACCTGGGGAGAGCTGACCGAAGATGCGAATCGTTGTAGGCTCCGGAGCACGCCCTTGACCTGCGGTAAGCAGGCAGGGAGCAGACAAACCGGGAGTTATTTCATGCTTCGCACCATGTTCAAGTCCGATACCTAGTGCCGCGTCAGGCAACGTTTGCCCTGTCGTGATGTGACGCGCCGTCCGGGTGCTGTGCCGGGCGGCGGGCGACGGTCACCCTGTCCGGGTGGCGATACGAGTGCAGGTCCGTGAGATCGATGACGCCGAGGGGCGGCTGCTGCTGCGGATCATCCGTCGGGGCACCGGGTCGGTGGTGACCTGGAGGCGGGCCCAGATGGTGCTGCTGTCCGCGCAGGGCATGCCCGTGGCCAGGATCGCCGAGGTGTCGTTCACCAGCGGCGACCGGGTCCGGGATGTGATCCACAACTTCAACACCGGCGGCT
This sequence comes from Streptomyces sp. NPDC033966, assembly GCF_055575955.1. Lineage (NCBI taxonomy): Bacteria > Bacillati > Actinomycetota > Actinomycetes > Kitasatosporales > Streptomycetaceae > Streptomyces > Streptomyces sp. NPDC033966. The sequence continues at coordinate 67,023 of NZ_JBVIRQ010000014.1, forward strand.
TCGACTCGCTGTATCCGAAGTACAAGGGCGGCCGGCCCAGGACCTTCACGCTGCCCGAACGCCGCGAGATCAAGAAGATCGCAAAGTCCAAGCCCACCGAGCATGACCTGCCGTTCTCGACCTGGAGTCTGACCAAGCTGGCGGACTTCCTGGTCGCCGAGGGGGTGGTCGACGACATCAGCCACGAGGGCCTGCGCATCCTGCTCCGCGAGGAAGGCGTCTCCTTTCAACGGCTGAACACCTGGAAGACCTCCCGTGATCCGGACTACGCGGCCAAGAAGGCCCGCGTCGAGCACCTCTACGCGATCGCCGACGGCGAGGTCAATACCCGAGGACGGCGAGCCCGAAGTCATCTTCTGCATGGACGAGTTCGGTCCCCTCAACCTGGTGCCCCACCCGGGCCGCCAGTGGGCCGAACGCGGCGGCAAGCACAGGGACCCCGACCGTGAACCCCGCCGACGGCGCCGGGCGACCTACAACCGCTACGGCGGAGTGCGGCACCTGTTCGCCGCCCTGGACCTGGCCAAGGACAAGCTCTACGGCCACATCAAGCCGATCAAGAGGCGGACCCAGTTCCTGGAGTTCTGCCGCTACCTGCGCAGCCTCTAACGCCCGAGGTCCGGATCGCGATCGTCAGTGACAACTTCTCCCCGCACCTGACCACGAAGAAGTGCCAGCGCGTCGGCACCTGGGCGGAGGCGAACAACGTCGAGATGGCCTGCACCCCGACCAACAGCTCCTGGCTTAACCGCATCGAGGCCCAGTTCACGGCCCTGCGCTACTTCACCCTCGACGGCACCGACCACGCCGACCACAAGGAACAGGGCAGCATGATCCGCCGCTACATCATCTGGCGGAACCGTCACGCCGACGACTGGCGCCTACGCGCCGTCGTCGGCAGGGCAAACGTCGCCTGAGGCTCAGCCGATTTTCTTGCGCATCTTCACCGAGGTCGTCTCGTAGCCGAGCGACTCGTAAAGGCCATGTGCGCCGGTGTTGAACCCGGCGACGCTGAGACCCAGAGTATGAGCGCCCCGCGCCCGGGCGTATTCCTCGCCGAGGAGCATGGCCATTCGGCCCAGGCCCTGACCACGCTTGTCGGCGTCGATCACAATGTCCCAGACCCACCAGGCACCGGCGTCGTCACTCCTGTCCGGTCCGATCCAGAGGTAGCCGACGGCTACCCCGGCATCGTCGACCACATCGAAGACCGCGTGATCCGGGGTCGGTGGCCCGGACGGAAAGGAGAGCGCCATGGTCTCGTCCGCCTGCCGGTAGGCGTCCTCGGACGTCTGCCCCAGAGCAACGAGCTCCTTGGCGTACTCGGCTCGACTACGTTCGAGCCAGGCAGGGAAGTGTTCGGCGTCCAGAGGACGGAGGGTCGCAGTCACCGGCCCAGCCTTCCACACCGCCGACGCCTGAGCGCTGTCACCCCCGCTCAGGCGTCACGGCACACGATCAACAGGGCAAACGTTGCCTGATCCGGCACTAGCATCTGGGCATTTCCGCAGTTCAGCGGCATGGTGGCCGGGATTAGGTCAGCAAACGGTCAGCATCGGACCCGACGGCCGCACCCGACGGCAGCCTTGCCGTGGGCGGCCCCGGCTTCGCAGTGACCGAACTGCGAGACCATTCTGCCGTTTCAGACGGCGCAAGGTCCTGACGAGCCACCGCCGCCCCCACGCCTGATCGTGCCTCCCGTCTCTCCTGGCGGGGTGTCGACCGAGCCTGCGCTGAAGCCGGTTGAACGGAGACTGGTCGAGGATCCGCAGCGTGTCGCGACGCCGCGTGATTGGATCACCTGCAGGTCTCCAGGCTGCGGGGACGGATGCCTGCAGCAAGCTCCGGTTAGGGCCTGTCCGACGGATCAAGGTGTCTTCGTAGAGTCGGCGTCGTTGCTCACAACATGAACATCGCGAAGCGCGCTTTCACTGCCGTCCTCCTCGTCGGAGCCGCCGTCTCACTCGCCACGCCAGCCATGGCCGACGAAAGTCCCGCTCCGGGCGAATGGAGTTGGAGTTGGAAGAGCAACATGCAGAATCAGAACGGCCTCCTCAACCTCGCCAACAACGGCAACCTCTGCACCGGTTTGGCTGGGGTACTGGCTCCCGCTGCCACCTGCAGCAGCAGCTGAGGCTTCATGCCTGTGACGTGTGCCCCCCTGTCTGTGGATGGAGAGGGCACACGCACAGCGTCCGCACCCGCTCCGCACTACGTTCTCCGTCGGCGGGTGGCAACCCCCCCTCGCCCGGCGGATCATTCACGGAGCCAGAGTCGGATGGCGGCGGTGTGACGGTGCCGTGGAAGACATAGGCGCGCTTGTCGTGACGGGTAGCGACGGCCCGGTGGTGTTTGAGCCGGTCGATCGTCCGCTCGACCTCGTTGCGGCGCTTGCAGAGATCGCTGTCGAAGCCGGTGGGACGGCCGCCCTTGCTGCCACGGCGCCTGCGGTTGGCTCGCTGATCCTTCGGTTCGGGGATCGTGTGCTTGATCTGCCGTCTTCTCAGGTGTTCGCGGTTGCGGCGTGAGCTGTATGTCTTGTCGCCGCTGACGTGGTCCGGGCGGGTGCGGGGGCGCCCGCCGCCGGCCCGGGCGACGCGGATCCGTGCGAGGACTTCGGTGAACTGGGGTGCGTCGCCCCACTGGCCCGGCGTGACCAGCAGGGCCAGGGGGCGGCAGCCGCCCTCGCCGCCGAGGTGGATCTTGCAGGTCAGGCCGCCCCGGGACCGGCCGAGCCCCTCGTCGGGACGGTGGTTCCGAGGCGTGGTCCTTTTTTCGGGACTCGCGGAGTGGTCTTGCGGGCGTCGGCGGCGTGCTGGTGGGCGCGGCAAGTGGTGGAGTCGACGCCGACCGTGGTCCAGTCGAGCTTGCCCGCCAGGTCGGCTTCGGCCTGTACCGCATGCAAGATCCGATCCCAGGTGCCGTCGGCCGACCAGCGCCGGTGACGCTCGTAGACGGTCTTCCAGCTGCCGTACCGATCCGGCAGGTCTCGCCATGGAATCCCGGTCCGCACCCGGAACGGGATCCCGTTGACCACCTGCAGGTGATCGCTCCAGCGTCCACCGCGCAGCCTGGCCGCAGGCAGGCGCGGTTCCAGCCGTACCCACTCCGCATTCGTCAGATCGCCCCGCCCCACGCCGGACCCAACGACCAGGCAAGAAGGCAGTTACAAGATCCGCCGGACAGAACCTGACGGCACGCCACTATTGATCCCAAACGCTTTGGGTTCAGGGTCATTGACGGTGTGTGAGTGAGCTGGTGGGGATGCCCGGACCTGGTCGCCGGATGCTCGGGGGATCCAGTAGCTTTTGGTGCCGCCGCCGCATCCGCATCCTGTCCCCAACCATATTCATCGGCAGGCAACAGAATGTCATGTCCGCGTCACCCAAAGCGGGCTTCCCCCACAGAGGCTCGCCTCTCCCCACGAGGCGTACCTCTCCGCACAGAGGCACACCATGAGATCCTCACTCACGTCGCGACGCCGGCGCGTCGCGGCGCCCGTACTCGTCCTGTCCGCCCTGCTCACCCTGCTCGCCCTGGTCATCGTGCCCGCCGGCACCGCCAACGGAAGCACCTCGGCGTGTGCGCTCCAGGGGACGACCGGCTACACCGACGAGGGCCAGCAAACCGACTACAACCGGTTCCAGAAACCGGAGGGCACCAAGCGCGTGGGCGTGATCTACGTGGACTTCCCCGACGCCGTCGGGACCACCACGCCTCTCGATCGTTACTACAACCAAATATCCGGCGCCGCCGACTGGATGTGGAAGGCATCCAACGGCAAGGTCTGGCTGGACATGCGAGCCCCATACGGCAACTGGGTGCGCATGCCGAAGAACTCCACCGACTACAACTGGGCGCGCGGGTTCTCCTGGGACACACACCGGGTATATCTGAAGGACGCGCTCGCCGGTGCCGCCGCCGCAGGCGTCAACCTCGCCAACTACGACATGTTCTACATCGTGCCGACCAGCACCGCGGCCGCGATCACCCACACCCCCACCTGGGTCCAGGACCCCGCCAACCCGACCTGGGTCTGGAACAAGGCGACGAACGCCTGGGTGATGATCAAGTGGGCGGTGACCTTCGGACAGGACATGTGGCACTGGGGCTACAAGGTCGCCGACCACGAGACCGGTCACACCTTCGGTCTGCCCGACCTCTACGCCTTCAACGGCGAACAGCACCAGTACGTCGGCGGCTGGGACGTCATGGGCAAGGTGAGCGGCTCGGCCCCGCAGTTCCTCGGCTGGCACGCGTGGAAGCTCGGATGGATCACCGACAGCCAGGTCTCCTGCCTGTCCACGAACGGCACGTACTCCACCAACCTGAACGGGGTGGAATACGGGGGCAGCGGCTACAAGCTGGCGGTGATCAAGACCAGCGCCACCACGGCCTACGTCGCCGAGTCCCGCAAGGCCGCCAACAACGACTCCAACGCCTGCACCACCGGCGTACTGATCTACAAGGTCGACACCTCGGCTGCCAGCGGCAGCGGGCCGGTCCGCGTGGTGAGCAACCCGAAAGCCTCCGCACCCACCGGGAACTGCACCGCGCTGGACATGCAGACCTGGAAACCCGGCCAGACATTCCAAGACGACACCGCCCGCATCCGGATCCACGTGAACAGCTCCGACGCGTACAACGACATCGTCTGGACCTACAAGTGGTGACCGCATAGCGTGAAATGTCTCGGGGGCTGCCCACCGGGAGTCGGCAGGCAGCCCCCGCCCGGGAAGTGGCACGGCCCTCGGACCCTCCCCCACGGGCAATTGCGGATGGGGTGGCCCCGGACGGTGGTGCAGGTGTCGGTGCCGGGTCCGCCGTTCAGCGTGTCCGAACCGCTGCCGCCGTTCAATGCGTCCTTCCCGGGTCGGCCGTCGACCCTGTCGTCGTCGGAACTCGCGTACACGGCGTCATCGCCGCCGCGCGCTGACGGTGTCGCCGCCCGCCGAGGCCGCAGATCACATCAGGACGGCCCGTGCCGACGCCCTCGCCCGACAGGGGCCGCCTGTCACGGAGGTTGGCGGCACAGTCCCAGATGCCGGTATCGGTGATCTCATGGCTGGACGCGGTCGTGTTCCGGTCGTCGAGCATCGCGTAGGGAGCATGGAGCGCGAGGTGTGAGCCGCCGCGGTCGCGGGCGAGCGGCGCCGTCCCGGCGGCCAGTCCGCCACCGGCGCTGCCGCCGTGGAGCACCGGCCGGTCCGGGTCGACGTCGAGGACCGTGGCGTTGCGGGACACGTACAGCAGTGCCACGTCGCACCTCTGCGGCTTCACCTTCCTGTCGCGCTGAAGGAGTTCGTGACTGAGCCCGGCTCTTTGCCTGTGCGCTTGCGACGCGGCTGGGGGTAGCCGGTGTTCATCGGCGCGTGGCGACAGCCCGCACTGAGGATTGACGCGGCAGGCATCAGCACGGTGCACCGGTACGGCGTCGAGACCACTTCCTGGGCGGACCTCGACGCGGTCCAGTTCACGCCGAACCGGGGTGTCCTGGTGCTACGCATGCGTGCAGGTGCCGCTCTTCCGGGGAAGGGCCGCGTGTTGAACCGGCCCATGCCCGTGCCCTACTACGCCCTGGGGAACGGTCTCCGGCCCCGGCGGCGGCGTGAGCACCACGACCTCATCGTCGCCGCGGTCCAGCGCTTCGCCCCCGGCATGTACACCGACGAACCATGGCGGCCGCGCAAGATCCACCGCAAGGGAGCAGCGTCGCGGCCTGCTCCGTAGCCCCACGCCTCAAGGGAACTTGTACCCGGTACGTTCCTTGAGGGAAATCGAGTCGCAGTTCTGGTGAGCGGAGGAGGGAGAAACTGGTGGTTGCTCAGCATATCGCGCTCGACTCACCGTCCCCCGAGGCGGTCGATGGCCGCCAGATCAGGGCCGTTGCCTTCCAAGGCGTACGTATGGAATATCTGACGGGTGCTCTGGAGAGACACAGCCTGACCGCTGCGGGCGGCAGGCGGGCTCTGGTTGTGGGGAGCGGCCGCGGGCTGCTGGCGCGGGGCCTGGGGCGCCTGGGGTTCGACGTCGTCGCCGTCGATCCGTCCCCCAGCGCGACTGCGATGGCTCAAGAGGCGGACAGGTGCGAGGGGCCCGGCATCACGTACAAGACCGCGGCGGCCGAGGAACTGGGCTTCGAGGACGCGGAGTTCGACCTCGCATACTACGCCGATACCTTCGAGATCACTCCGCGCCTTCGGTGGGTGCTGGGAGAGGCCGCCCGGGTGCTCAAGCCTGGTGGCATCCTCGTCTATGACACCGTCAACCGCACCTTGCTGTCCCGGCTGGTCTACCTCGGCGCGTTCCAGGCGCTGCCCATGACCCGGATCATGCCTCCGGGACGGTATGCGGCGGCACGGCTGCGGACCCCGCGCGCACTTGCCGAGATGCTGGAGCGCAATGGCCTGATCAACGAAGACATCTGCGACTTCAGACCCAAGGACCCGCGCAACCTCGTCAAGGCTGTCCTCGCCCGCCGGCGCGGTCAGATCACCGACGAGGAGATCGCACCGCTCGTCGACTTCGTCCTCGCGCCTGACAGCCGACCGGCCGTCACCTACCTGGGGCACGCCCGTAGACTCTGATGGGGGGGGTACGGCGATATGCCCGCCGCACCCAGCCGCAAACCGCTGCGGGTCCACACCGTCCTCTACGACGGCGTGGAGGAGCAGGACTTCGCCGGCCCGGTCGAGGTCTTCGGCATCCTCGGCCACGACGGCCGGATCGAGCAGACCTTCGTCACCGCCCAGGGCCCGCGCACCGTGACCACCTCGGCCGGCATGGAGATCGTGATACGCGCCCCTTGGTCCCCGCGCTCGGCCGACCTGCTCGTCGTACCCGGCGGCGGCTACGGCGAGGGCTCGGGACTCGACGAACAGATCCGGCGGGGCGTCCTGCCCAAGGCACTGGCCGCCGCCCGTAGGCCCGGCCTGACCCTGGCGGGAGTCTGCTCCGGGACCATGCTGCTGTCCGCCGCCGGGATCACCGCAGGACGGCCCTGCACGACCCGCCACGTCGCCCAGCAGGACCTGCTGGCGTAGGGCGGGAAGGTGGTCGACGGCCGGGTCGTCGACGACGGTGATCTGGTCACCTGCGGCGGAGTCACCTCAGGAATCGACCTGGGGCTCTGGCTCGTCGAGCGCTTCTTCGGCCCGCAGAGTGCGGTGTTCGCCGAGACCGTGCTCGAGTACGAACGACGCGGCACCGTCTGGCGGTCCGCTAGCTGATCGAATCCACGAAGTTCAGCGAATCGTAGGCGGTTAGAGCGCGCAGGGCCGGCGGCCGCCTGCTCGACCGCGGCCCATGCCGCCTGCCCGCCGCCGCTGCCACCATCGCCATCACCATCCACAAAGAGACGAGGTCAGCAGTGACCCGGTTGATTCCCCGGCTCGTCATGGGCCTGGCCGCGGCGCACTTCGCGGTCGCCCTGATCGCATCGAGCACCTTCGACGACCTGGCCGCCGACGGATTCTGGAACGCCGTTCCCGGCAAGCCGCAGCGCGAATACGAGATGTGGTTCTTTCTCGCCGGGTTCGGCCTGCTTGCCCTAGGCACCCTGAGCCGGCGCATCGTCCGCGACACCGGCAGACTCCCGGCACAACTGGGCTGGTACCTGCTCGCCACTGGCGTACCGCTGCAGATCCTCTACCCCGTATCCGGCGCGCCCGGGCTGATCGTGCTCGGGGTACTGGCTCTGCTCACTTCCCGGCAGGATGCACAGGCCACGACAGCAGCAGAAGCGGCAGAGCACGGCCCGCGACCTTCGTAGGCGGTGGAGCTCACCGGCTGCTCAAGCCATACGGAGTCGTTCTCACCTGGTACAGCGGGTAACGACGGTGCCTCGGAGACCGTGAGGCCCCTCCGATCCAACCTGACGGCGCCTCAGGGAAGTCAGCAACGGGTCAGCATGAGTCCTGGAAGACCTGGGGACAGCTGACCGAAGATGCGAATCGTTGTAGGCTACTGGGACCGCCCTTGACCTGCGGAATGCAGGCAGGGAGCAGACATTCCGGGAGTTATTCCATGCTTCGCACCATGTTCAAGTCCAAGATCCACCGGGCCACCGTGACGCAGGCCGACCTCCACTACGTCGGGTCCGTGACCATCGATGCCGACCTGCTCGACGCCGCCGATCTGCTGCCCGGGGAGCTCGTCCACATCGTGGACATCACCAACGGGGCCCGGCTCGAGACGTACGTCATCGAGGGGGAGCGCGGGTCCGGGGTGATCGGGATCAACGGTGCCGCCGCGCACCTCGTGCATCCCGGGGACCTGGTCATTCTCATCAGCTACGCGCAGGTCGAGGATGCCGAGGCGCGCGCGCTGAAGCCGCGGGTGGTTCACGTGGACGGGGACAACCGGATCGTGGAGCTGGGGGCGGATCCTTCCGCGCCGGTGCCGGGTACGGACCAGGAGCGCAGCCCGCATTCGGTGGCTGTCTGAGCTGAGGGAGTGGCCGTGGCGATCGAGCTGGTGGACGAGCGGAAGGCCGGACGGCTGCTGGCCGTCGAGGACCGCAGGGTGGTCGGGTTCATCGCGTACTTCGTGCTCGCCGCGGAGCCCCACGCCCTGGTGGCGGTGCACACCGTCGTCGAGCCCGGGCAAGAGGGGCGGGGGATCGGCGGGGAGCTCGTGAAACGGTTCTACGCGATGGCCGGGGACGAGGGGGTGGCCGTGGTGCCGCTCTGTCCTTATGCCGCCGCCTGGGCGACGAGGCATCCCGAGCTGGCGCCCGAGGCGCCGGGCGACGTGGTCGCGGCCGCGCGGGCGCAGCTGGAGCAGGACGCCGAGCTGTGGTGAGCGGGCTGACGCTGCTGCACACCTCCGCGGCGCACGTGCCGGTCTTCGACGCCCTGAGGGACGCGGGGCATCCGGGGGTCGTACTGCGCCACCTGGTGGTCCCGGAGCTGCTGGAGCGGGCCCGGGCCCTGGGGCCGGAGGCCGTGGTGCCGGAGCTGCTCGGGCTGCTTCGGGAGGCCGGCGGCCCCGTGCTGGTCACCTGCTCCAGCATCGGGGCGGTCGCGGAGGACCTGGCCCCGGAGCTCCCGTTCCCGGTGCTCCGGGTGGACCGGCCGATGGCGGCCGAGGCCGTCCGTACGGGTCCGCGGGTCGCCGTACTGGCGACCGTGGAGTCGACCTTCGGCCCGACCGGGGCGCTGCTGGCCGAGGAGGCCGGCGAGCGGCCCCTGTCCGTCCGTGCGCACCTCGTGCCCGGGGCCTGGGACCGCTTCGCGGCCGGTGACCTCGACGGCCATTCGGCCGTGGTGGCCGAGGCGGTGGACGCCGTCACGGACGCCGACGTCATCGTCCTGGCCCAGGTCTCCATGGCCGGGGCCGTCGGGCTCGCGCGGACCCGGGTGCCCGTGCTGGCCAGCCCGGCCCTGGGGCTGGCCGCCGCGCTCGCCGGGGGGCGTACCGGCTGAGATCGGGGGAAGGTGGGCGGTATGGTGCGAAACCTTGAGCAGACTCAGCCGCCCGTACCCGACCCCGGGCCGGCTCCCGATCCGTTCCCGCCGCTGCCGGAACCCGGCCCCGTGCCGCGCCCGGTGCCCCCGGTGCCGGGGCCCTTCCCCGAGCCCGACCCGGTGCCCCCGCCGCCCGGGCCCGCGCCGATCCCGCAGCCGGGGCCGCTGAGCTGACCGCCGCCGCGCCTCGGTCCAGCAGCTCGCGCAGCAGCCGCGCCGACGGCAGCGCCGGGCTCAGACAGGCGTGCTCTCGCGGCGGTGCTCGACGACGGCCGGCATCTCGCGCAGCGTGCTCCGGGCCTCCTCCCGCAGACCCGCGTGGTGCTGGGCCTGCTTCGGCACCCCCGGGTGCGGCGGGAGCCGGAGACGGGTCCGGGGCGGGCGCAGGGGGGCCGGGGCGGACCGCATCAGGCGATGCCTCCGCCTCGCGGCCCGAGTGCGTCAGGGCCCGGCCCTCCGGGAGGCGCAGCGGGCCGCGCGCCCTCGCCGCCGCAGGCCAGGGCGGTGCCGACCTCGCCCTCCCGGGCGACCAGGACCGCGTCCACGTAGAGGGCGAAGGCGCGGTCGGAGGGCCGGCTGTCGTACGCGGTCAGGTGGAGCAGCTGCCGGCGCCGCTCGGTGACGGTCGCCCCGTCGCCGGCGAGCCAGGGGAGGCGTCGTACGAACGGCACGAGACGCGCGGGTCGTGCTGGACGGTCCGGGCCGGGGAGTGGCCCTCGTGTGCGAAGCGGTCCGCGGCCCCCACCGCCGCCTCCAGGTCGGCGAGCGCCTCGGCAGCCGGCCGCGGACGTGCAGCACGATGCCCTCGCCGTAGGCCGCGCCGGGCACCGCGACCGGGTGTTTGGTCCGGCCGGCGATCGTGCGCAGCAGGCCGGAGAACCGGCGGGAGCCGTCGTACCGCCCGGTGACCCCGAGGCCCCGTCGGTGCCGTGGGCGCTGCGCGCGGGGACGTGACGGACGGGGAAACCGTCATGGATCCACGGATTCGCCGGACCCCGGACGCAGGACTGTGCGATCGTCAACTCACGCCGCCCTACGGCTGGTTGTCGCCCTTGTCAGCTCATCGGGCCGCCGTTAGGTTGTGCGGTTCCTGATGTCTTTTAGGGGGCTCCCATGGGTGTACGGGGCCGGCACCGCCGGTACCAGCCGAGCAGCATCAACCGGGCCTCGCTCGTCGTCACCGCAGGTGGCGCCGGGATCGCGCTCCCCCTCATCGGCGCCACGGACGCGCAGGCCGCCTCCGTGGACACCTGGAACAAGGTCGCCGCCTGCGAATCCACCAACAACTGGCAGATCAACAACGGCAACGGCTACTACGGCGGCCTCCAGTTCAGCCAGAGCACCTGGCGCGAATTCGGCGGCACCGCCTACGCCCCGCGCGCCGACCTCGCCACCAAGGCCCAGCAGATCGCGGTCGCCGAGAAGGTGCTCAAGGGGCAGGGCCCCCGGGCCTGGCCCGCGTGCGGCCCGCAGGCCGGACTCAGCCGCAGCGGGCCGGCGCCCGTCATCGACGCCAAGGCCCCCGCGAAGCCGGCGGCCGCGCCCGCCGCCAAGCCCTCGGCCAAGCCCTCGGCCAAACCGTCGGCCGCACCGGCCGCGAAGCCCTCGGGGCAGGCGCACCAGGACCTGATCCAGCCGACCAAGGCCACCACCCCGACGCCCGTCACCATGCCCCGCCCGACCGGCACCTCCGTCCTGCCCAGCCCGTACGTGGTCGCCCCCGGGGACTCCCTCTCGACGATCGCCTCCGAGCAGCACGTGGAGGGCGGCTGGCAGGCCCTGTACGAGACGAACCGGTCCACCGTCGGCGGCAACCCGAACCTGATCTTCCCGGGCCAGCGGCTCACCCTCAGGATCACCACCGCACCGCCCGCGCAGAACCCCGAGAAGCCGCCGCGCACCGCCGAGCCGGTCAAGCCCGTGGAACCGGCCGCTCCCAAGCCGGAGCAGTCCAAGCCGGCCGAGAAGCCGAAGCCCCAGCCCGAGCAGTCCAAGCCCGCCGAGAAGCCCAAGCCCGAGCCGGCCGCCAAGCCCGCCGGCAAGCCCGTCTCAGCGGAGCAGAAGCCCGCCTCGGGCGGCGGTGCCTTCACCGCCCCCGTCGACGCCGGCATCGGCACCGCCTACCGCGTCGCGGGATCCTCCTGGTCCAGCGGCTACCACACCGGCGTCGACTTCCCGGTGCCCACCGGAACCAGCGTCAAGGCCGTCGGACCCGGCACGATCGAGTCGGCCGGCTGGGCCGGGGCCTACGGCTACCAGGTCGTCATCAAGCACGCCGACGGCCGCTACTCCCAGTACGCCCACCTGTCCGCGCTCGGCGTCAAGGCCGGCCAGCAGGTCTCCGGCGGCCAGCGGATCGGCCGCTCCGGCTCGACCGGCAACTCCAGCGGCCCGCACCTGCACTTCGAGATGCGCAGCGCCCCCGGCTACGGCTCCGACATCGACCCCCTGAAGTACCTCCGGAACAAGGGCGTCGGAATCTGACCCCCGCACGTGCGGCGGCACGGCCGTGAGCAGGACCAGGCCGGCCGCCGCCAGCGCGCCGCTCGCCAGCGCCGCCACCGCCCCGGCGGTCCCGTACCGGAAGCCCTCGTCGAACAGCGAGATCCCGACCGCGGCCGCGACCACCGGGTTGACCACGGTCACCGTGGCCAGCGGCGCGGTCAGGCCCGCGCCCCGGTAGGCCGCCTGCGACAGCAGCAGCCCGCCGGCCGCCAGTACGGCGATCGCCACCAGGTCCGGCCACAGGGCGCCGAGCGCCCCCGGCGAGAAGCCCTCGGCCACCGACTTGGTGAACACCGAGCCCATCCCGAAGGCCGTACCGGCCGCCGCGGCCAGCAGCACGCTGCGCAGCACCGCCCGGCGCATCCGCCCCGCCGCCAGGACCAGCACCGCCGCCCCGGCCGCCGTCACCGCCAGCAGCAGGCTCCGCTCACCGCCCGCCAGGGCCTGCCGCCCCGCCCCTTCCCCGCCGGTCAGGGCCAGCAGCCCGGCCAGGCCCGCCGTCGCCAGCAGCGCCCCGCGCCACGCGGCCGCGCCCGCCCGGCGCCCCACGCACACGGCCGCCATCGGGAGCGCGAAGACGATGGTCAGCGCACCCAGCGGCTGCACCAGGCTCAGCGGCCCGAACGCCAGCGCCACCACGTGCAGCAGCGCCCCGAGGCCGTTCAGCGCGACCGCCGCCCACCAGCCGGCGCGGCGCAGCGGCGCGTAGGGGCGGTCCGGCGAACTCGCCGCCACGTGTTCCTGGACGATCGCGCCGCCCGCGTACGCGACGGCGGAGACCAGGCAGAGCAGAACCGACAGGGCCAGGGCACTCATGAGATCCACCATGCCCCAAAGGGGCGCGCCGTTCATCCGCCCGCAGGCCCCTTGATCGCGGGCCGAGTCATCCTCCTGGCATACACCAGCGGGAGTACGCGCAAGCCGCCCGAGGGGGACGAAGGGCCTTGATCCCCTGCATACCGTGACAGGTCCCTCGCGGTCCGTGCATCGGGCGGCAACGGGTTTGGTCCCGGGCGTGTCGGATCCGTACAGTTTCCGTTTTGGGGACTTCCGCAGCAGGCGGACGCGGACGAGCGAACAAGGAACGGCAGCGGCCATGACGGTGACCGAAGACAACCACGCATACGGGCCGGGCATCGACCCCGAGCGCCTCGCCGTCTGCCTCAGCGTGCTCGACGAGCTCGACAAGATCGACGTCGACCACCCCGACGCCATCACCGTACGCCGCGCCACCGCCGGCATCTACCGCACGGTGAAGCAGCGCCGCCGCCAGGAGCGCCGCGCCGCCAAGACCGCCAACGACAAGGCCGTCACCGAGGCGACCGCGACCGGCTCCGCCGAGCGCATCGACGACGAGACCGAGGGCATCCTGCCCTCCTCCGTCACCGAGGCCGGCCGGATCGCCGGGATACTCCAGCGCCCGCGCTCCTGCTACGTCTGCAAGACGCGGTACGTCGAGGTCGACTACTTCTACCACCAGCTCTGCCCGGGCTGCGCCGCCGAGAACCGAGCCAAGCGGGAGGCCCGCGCGGACCTCTCCGGCAAGCGCGCGCTGCTCACCGGCGGCCGGGCCAAGATCGGCATGTACATCGCGCTGCGGCTGCTGCGCGACGGCGCGCACACCACGATCACCACCCGCTTCCCCAAGGACGCCATCCGCCGCTTCAAGGCGATGGAGGACTCGGCGGACTGGATGCACCGCCTGGAGGTCGTCGGCATCGACCTGCGCGACCCGGCCCAGTCCGTGGCGCTCGCCGACCAGGTGGCCGCGGCCGGTCCGCTCGACATCCTGATCAACAACGCGACGCAGACCGTGCGCCGTCTCCCCACCGCGTACGCCGCGCTCGTCGAGGGGGAGAGCGCCCCGCTGCCGGCCGGCGAGCTCCCCGCCCACCACGTCATCGGCGCCTTCAACTCGGGTGCGGTCGACGGTCTGGCGGCGCTGCCCGTCGGCGTCAGCGGGCTGGAGGCCCAGAAGGTCGCGGACCTCGCCCTGGTCGCGGGCAACGCCAGCCTGGAGCGGCACCTCGCCGGCACCGCCATCGACGCGGGCGGCCTGCTGCCCGACGTCGTCGACAGCAACACCTGGGTGCAGACCATCGACCAGATCTCCCCGGTCGAGCTGCTGGAAACCCAGCTGTGCAACTACACGTCGCCGTTCATCCTGATCAGCGCGCTCCGGCCGGCCATGGCCGACGCCGCCCGCAAGGCGGCCAGCGGGCGCGCGTACGTCGTCAACGTCTCGGCGATGGAGGGCGTCTTCAGCCGCGGCTACAAGGGCGCCGGGCACCCGAACACCAACGCGGCCAAGGCCGCGATGAACATGGTGACGCGGACCAGCGGCCAGGAGATGTTCCAGACCGACCGCATCCTGATGACCTCCGTCGACACCGGCTGGATCACCGACGAGCGCCCGCACTTCGACAAGCTGCGCCTCGCCGAGGAGGGCTTCCACGCCCCCCTCGACCTGGTCGACGGCGCCGCCCGCGTCTACGACCCGGTCGTCCGGGGCGAGGCGGGCGAGGACCTCTACGGGGTCTTCCTGAAGGACTACGCCCCCGCCAACTGGTAAACGGCCCACGAGGGGCCGGCCGTCCCGCCGGGACGGCCGGCCCCTCACTCGTACGGGCGAACCGTCCCGTGGATTCCGCAGGCCCCCGCCGCGACCAGTTCCAGCAGCGGCCGCCAGTCCTCCACCACCCCGGCGTCCAGGCCCGACGTGCCGCCCGACCGCACCGCCTGGCGCAGCGCCTCTGCCGCCCCGTCCCCGGCCGCGTCCGGCCCGTCGGGCCTCGTCAGGCGGGCCACCCGGTCGCCCAGCAGGGGGCGGACCGCCTCGGCCGCGTCGCCCCCCTGGGCCGACAGCAGCGGGCCCAGGAAGTGGACCAGCCCGGCCACTTGGAGCTCCTTGTCGAAGGGGTGCGAGCGGCGGAGCAGGGCGGCCGTCTGGAGCCCCGGGCCGCCCCGGTGCGCGTGCAGGAGTTCCATCAGCTGGTCGACACTGTCGATCGTGGGCAACCCCGACATAGCCACAACGGCTCCCTCCGTCGTCCGCGCGCACGCGCCACCGCCGACGAGCAGATCAGCCCCGGCGGACACGCCGACGTACGACTTCCTGAACTCGGGGCGAAAACAAGCGGTCCAGCGCGGATTTTACCGTTCCATCGAGCGGACCCCCGCTCATATGTGTACCCTAAGGCGCAAGGAGCCCCACCCGGGCACCGCTCCACCAAGGCGCCACCGCGTCCGGACGAACCTCTGAATTCCCCTATCCGGCGCGCGGTCCCGCCCGCCGGGTTACGCCACACAAGGGAGTGCGCGGTGACTGAGACCAAGAAGACCGACCCGACTCTGGAGCTCCCGGGACGGGGGGCGACCACGCGGTCCGACGAACTCGGCAGCCTTGAGGTCTGGGCGCGCTCCGCACCCATCCGGCTGGCCGGCTACGAGGATGACCTGGCGGAGCCGCACATCCTGCCCGGCATCGACTGACGGCCGTACACCGGCCCCCGGCTCCGGCCCCGGCTCCACGGCGAGAACGCGCCCCCGCGCCCCACGGCGACGGGGGCGCGGCGCGTGCGCACCGCACCGCCGCGGTTCCCGAAGGACCTACGCCGTCAGCGTCATCGCTGTGGGCGATCACGTCTTCCGCAGCCGGACCGTGCCCGGCAGGGTCGGGGGCATGAGACTCCTGATGCTGGGTGGGACCGAATTCGTCGGGCGCGCGATCACCGAGGACGCCCTGGACCGGGGCTGGGAAGTGACCGTCTTCCACCGGGGGCACCACGCGCCCCCGCCGGGAACCGCCGCGCTGCACGGGGACCGCACCGCCCCCGGCGGGCTCGCCGCCCTCGCCGAGGGGGAGTGGGACCTCGTCGTCGACACCTGGGGCGGCGCCCCCACGGCCGTGCGCGACACCGCCCGCCTGCTCGCGGGCCGGGCCCCGCACTACGCGTACATCTCCAGCTGTTCGGTGTACACCTACCCCGCGCCCGCCGGCCACGCCGAGGACGCCCCGGTGGTCGAGGGCTCGCCCGACGCCGGTGAGACCGCCTACGCCGAGGACAAGCGGGGCGCCGAGCTCGCCGCCCTCGACGCCTTCGGCGACCGCGCCCTGCTCGTGCGCGCCGGGCTGATCCTCGGCCCCTACGAGAACGTCGGCCGGCTGCCCTGGTGGCTGGACCGCACCGCCCGCGGCGGCCCGATGCTCGCCCCCGGCCCGCGCGACCTGCCGCTCCAGTACATCGACGTGCGCGACCTCGCGGACTGGACCCTGGACGCCGCCGGGGCCGGGCTCGGCGGGGCCTACAACCTGGTCTCCCCGACCGGCCACGCCACCATGGGCAGCCTCCTGGACGCCTGCGCCACCGCCACCGGCGGCACGCCCGAGCTGCACTGGACCGGCGCGGCCGCGATCCAGGAGGCCGGGATCGAGCCCTGGACGGAACTGCCGGTCTGGCTCCCCGAGGGCGAACTGCACGACTACATGTTCGGCGGTGACGTCACCAAGGCCCTGGAGGCCGGCCTGACCTGCCGGCCGGTCGAGGAGACCGTCGCCGACACCTGGGCCTGGCTCCGCTCGATCGGCGGGGTCGCCCCGCAGCGCCCCGACCGCCCGCGGAAGGGGATCTCCGCGGAACGGGAGGCGGCCCTACTCGGGCTCTGACGAGGCGGCCTCCGTGAGGCGGGTCGGCGGCAGGTACTCGCGCAGCAGCCGGCGGTGCCACCAGGCGCCCGTCTCGCGCAACTCCCGCCACGTGGTGAACCGGTAGCGGTACAGCCTGGCCCGTACGAAGCGCGGCGGGGCGTCCGGGAACGGATTGTGGCGGATCAGCCGCAGCGTGTCCCGGTCGCCCGCCAGCAGCCGCTCCACGAACGGCCCGAACCAGTCCCGGGCGTAGCCGGGGGAGAGGGCCGCGAACCACATCAGCCAGTCGAGCCTGAGGTGGTACGGGGCGAACTGGCGGGGGATGCGGCGGAGTTCGCCCGGCTTGCCCTTGAAGCCGTACTCGCGCCAGTCCCCGTCCTCGCGGGGGACGCGGTCGGCGGTGCCCTCGACCACCACCTCGTCGCGGATCCGGCCGACGGTGCCGAAGGCCCCGTAGGTGTTGACCAGGTGCAGGGAGTCGAAGGAGCGGTTCATCACCTGGCGGCGCGAGACCATGTTGGCCACCGGGTGCCGGCTCAGCGCCAGCACCAGCGCGGTCACCGCGCACACCAGGACCGCGTACCAGACGGGCGCCCCGCGCGAGGCGGCGGCGGGCGGCGGGCCGGCGATCCCCGTGAAGTCCACCGCCGAGAGGGCGAGCGTGATCGTCAGCCAGTTCAGCCAGGCGAAGTTCCCGGACAGCACCAGCCACAGCTGGGTGGCCACCATGATCCCGGCCGCGTACGAGGCCACCGGCTGCGGGGTGAACAGCAGTACCGGCACCACCAGTTGGGTGAAGTGGTTCGCCGCGCACTCCACCCGGTGCAGCCGCTTCGGCAGGTGGTGGAAGAACCAGCTCAGCGGGTTCGGCATCGGCTGCGTCTCGTGGTGGTGGTAGAGGCAGGTCAGCCGGCGCCAGCAGACGTCGCCCCGCATCTTGATCAGCCCGGCGCCGAACTCCACCCGGAACAGCACCCACCGCAGCAGCCACAGCACCAGCACGGGCGGCCCGGCCCGGGCGTTGCCGAGGAAGACGGCGAGGAAACCGACCTCCAGCAGCAGGGACTCCCAGCCGAAGGAGTACCAGGTCTGGCCGACGTTGACGATGGACAGGTACAGCAGCCACAGCAGCGCCCACATCCCCATGGCGGCACCCAGCGGCACCAGGTCCCCCGCCCCGGCGGCCAGCGCCGCGGCCACGGCCGCCCCGGCCCAGGCGCAGGAGGCGAAGAGCCGGTCGGAGTAGCGCAGCTGGAACAGGCTCGGGGCGCGGCGGAAGGGCACGTACCGCACGTAGCGCGGGACGGGCAGCATGCCGTGCGCCCCGATCAGGGCCCGGAACTGCAGGGCGGCCCCGACGAAGGCGAAGACGTAGACACCGGCCAGGGCCCGCTGGAAGACCAGCCGGCCCAGCCAGTAGCCGGGCGCTGTGAACCAGTCCATCCCCTCCAGTATCAGCCGCGGGCGGCCAGGGCGCGCAGGTGGCGGCCGAGCAGCCGGGCGTAGCCCCGCTGGAGCACGGGGACGAGCGGCCCCGCGAGGCGGGTGTACCAGGCGGTGGGGCGGCTGAAGGCGGTGACCTCGAACCACACGGTCCCGTCGGCGGCGAGTTCCACCAGGAAGGACTCCTCCCCGCATTCGGGATGCCCGGTGAGGGTCCCGTACGCGAAGCCGGCCCGGTCGGGACCCTCCGGGGTCCAGATCACCTCGCACGGCACGGTGATCCGCAGCGGGCCGACGCCGAGGCCGATCTCCACCCGGGCGCCCGGGACGGCCGGCCCGTCCGCCCGGACGCTCGCCCCGGTCGCCCGGTGCGCGCCGAAGGCGGTGACGGCCGCGCCGGCCGCCTCGAACACCGCGCGGCCGTGCCCGATCCGGGTGCGGTAGTGGAGGTGGTGGTAGCCGTCGGGCAGCGGCCGCCGCAGCGTCGCGCCGCGGTCGGGGTAGTTGAGGACGGGCCGGGCGGCGTTGATGAGACGGGTCATGGCGGGATCTCCGATCGGGCTGGTGCGGGCGGCGGTCATCCGTGCCGCGCGGGGTGGCGGTCAGGGGGCGGCCGGCGTGAGCCGGGCCCCGGCGGTCCGGGGCGGGCGCGGCGGTGCGGTCCCGGGTGAGACGGCGCCAGGCCAGCAGCGAGCACAGGGCGAAGCCGAGCGCGTTGCCGAGGCCGTGGGTGGCGGCCATCCAGGTCAGGGTGGGGTGGACGATCCCGGTGGCCTCGCCGGCCGCCCACCACAGGGCCAGCAGCATGGTCGCCACCAGCACCGCGGCCGAGGTGGCGAGCAGTGCCCCCGTGCCCCGGTCGCGTGCGCGGGGCCGGACGTCCCTCCAGGTCACCAGGGCCACGGCCCACATCCCGGCGGTCAGCACCACCGCGCCCAGCAGCTCGGCCCAGTCGTCGACGAAGTAGCCGAGCAGGACGAGCAGGGTCCCCGCCGGGACGCTGTACGCCGCCCAGCGCGCCCAGCGCCCGGCCGTCGCCGCCCGGCAGACCAGACCGGCGACCAGGGCGGCCGTGAACCCGGCGAAGTGGAAGTGCGGGACGGTCAGGGCCAGGACGTCCAGGTCGAAGCCGAACAGCCGGTACCCGGCGCGCTCGGCGACCAGGGCGCAGGCCGCCACCGAGGGCGAGGCCAGCGCGGTGAACGCGGCGGCCTCGGCGGGCGCCGGCGGGCGGGTGCGCGGCAGCCGGGCGGCGCCCCGGCAGGCCAGGGCCAGTGCGGCCGCGGCATAGAGCCCGGCGAGCACGGTGGCCGCCGGGCCGCGCGGCAGCCACAGGCACAGGGCCCCCGGAGCGGCGGCCAGGGGCCACAGCCGGGCGGCGGTCCGCAGACCGGCCGGGTCGATCAGGCGCAGGCCCACGGGGACGACCCAGCCCATCCCGAGGGTGACGATCAGGTTCACGAGTACCGTCACGACCGCTCCTTTGAACGTGTTCAACCAACGGTCCCGACCCTAAGGGTTCTGTTGAACATGTTCAATACCGAGGTGGAGGCGCTCCGGTTGCGGTGCCGCGGGACATGCGTCAGACAAGAGGGAGCAACCGGGGCGAAAAGGGAGAGCAGTGTGAACGACCTGAACGACGTGCCCGCACCGACATCCCGTCAGGAACCGCCCCGTCAGACACCGCGCCGTCACGTACCCGTCCGTACGGCCCTCTTGGCGCTCCTCGGTCTGATCGCCGCGGGCTGCTCCGGTGCCGCCCCCGAACAGACCAAGGGCCCGGTCCCCGAGAGCCTGGAGCTCACCCTCCAGCCCGTCGGAGCAGCCGGACCCGACCCGTTCACCCCCTCCTCCGCCACCGCCGAGTCGGCCCCCGTCCAGCCCCCGCTGCCCAACGCGAGCGGCCGCGGCATCCGTACGGTCGGCGCCGCCACCCCCGGCCTGTACGGGGGGACCAACCGGCTCGGCAGCTGCGACGTGGAACGCCAGGTCGCCTCCCTCACCTCCGACGACGCCAAGTCCCGCTCCTTCGCCCAGGCAGCCGGGATCGAACAGGAGAAGATCCCCGACTTCCTGCGGGCCCTCACGCCGGTGGTGCTGCGGGCCGACACCCGGGTGACCAACCACGGCTTCCGGGACGGCCGGGCCGAGGGATACCAGTCGGTGCTCCAGGCGGGGACGGCCGTACTCGTCGACGACCACGGCATGCCCCGGGTGCGCTGCGGCTGCGGCAACCCCCTCGCCGCGCCGCGCTCCGCCAAGGGCAACCCGGTGCTCAAGGGCGACCAGTGGAACGGCTACCAGCCCACCCAGGTCATCGTGATCGAGCCGACCGTCCAGGTGATCAAGAGGCTGGTCATCGTCAACATCGCCGACAACACCTGGATCGAGCGCAAGGCGGGCGACGACGGCGCCCAGGACAAGTCCCCGAGGACGGTTCCCCCCTACGACCCGGCCGACGGCATCCCGAACGCCCCCGCGACCCCGCCCGACGACCCCGCCGACCCCTGCGCCGGCGCGGACCCCGGCAACCGGCCCCGGACCACCCCGCCCTCATCCCCGCCGGCCCCGCCGGCCGGCCCCCCGGCTGCGGGGGAGCCCCCCGCCTCGGATCT
>NZ_JBVIRQ010000014.1:87797-179864 GCF_055575955.1 Streptomyces sp. NPDC033966
TCTCGTGCCGCCGCCCGGCCTGGATGTGGCACCGCCCTCCGCCTCGAACACGGCGCCGGCCCCCGGCCCGGACGCGGGGGAGCCCCCCGCCTCGGATCTCGTGCCGCCGCCCGGCCTGGATGTGGCACCGCCCTCCGCCTCGAACACGGCGCCGGCCCCCGGCCCGGACGCGGGGGAGCCCCCCGCCTCGGACCTGGTGCCGCCGCCCGGCGTGGACGTGGCACCGCCCTCCGGCCCCGGCGCCGCCGGCCCGCCGGCCGCCGCCACCCCCTCGCCCAGCCCCTGCCCGTCCGGGGCCGGTACCGTGCCGCGCGAGCCCGCCGGCCCCCAGGACCGGCCCGGCGGCGCCCTGCCCCCGTCCGACGGCCCCGCCGCCACCCCGCCCGACGCGAACGGCGACCTCCCGCGCGACGTGCCCGGCAACGTCCCGCCCGACCAGGGCCTGACCCACACCCCGGACGACGGGCCGGGCACCGGCAACGACCCGGCCCTGCCCCCGGACCCGGTCGATCCCGCCGCTCCGGACGGCTTCCCCGACGGGCAGCAGGCCACCGACGAGCCCCCGTACCTGGAGAGCGCCTGACGCGGCGCTGTGTCATGGTGGACCGGTGCCGAGCACCGTATCGCTGCCGGAGGACTGGCCCGCACACGCGGACCGTTCCCTGTCACTGAACCGGATGGGCAGTTTCGACTGGGACCTGGTCACCGGGCTCATGCACATGGACGCGGCGGCCCTCGACGTCTTCGACACGACCCCGGACGAGTACGACGGACGGCCGGGATCGCTCTCCCCGCGCGTCCCGCCCGCCGAGTCCGCCCGGCTGGACGCCCTCGTCTCCAGCGCCCTCAAGAGCGGCGTCGACACCTACGGCGCGTACTTCCGCATCCGCTGCCGCGACGGCGGCCTGCGCTGGACCCACACCCAGGGCCGCGTCATGCGCGACCCGGACGGCCGCCCGTACCGGATCATCGGCATCGTCCGCGACGCCACCGAGGAGCTGAGCCACTCCGCCGAACGCCTCGGCCTCGACGAGGAGCGGCGGCGCCAGACCACCGTGGTCGAGAGCACCACCGCCGCCCTCGCGCACGCCCGGACCGTGCGCGACGTCATCGACGTCATCGGCGACGCCCACGGCCTGGAGCGGCTCGGCTCCATGGGCATGGTGATGGGCCTCGTCGAGGCAGGCCGGATCCACCTGGTGGCCGAAGGCCCCGCCGACAGCTTCGTGCCCGGCACCCGCTACACCCGCATCGACGAGCAGTACCCGATGAGCGAGGTCGTCCGCTCGCTCCAGCCCCGCTTCCTCGACTCCGCCGAGGAGTTCGCCGAGGGGTACCCCGACCTCTGGTCGAAGATCTCGTACATGAAGATATCGGCCGCCGCGTACCTGCCGCTGATCGCGCAGGCCCGCCCGATCGGCGCGATCGGACTGCTCTACCAGGACAAGGACGGCTTCACCCAGGACGAGCGGAACCTGCTGGTCGCCCTGGGCAGCAGCATCGCCCAGAGCCTGCAGCGCGCCATGCTGCTGGAACAGGAGCACGACCTCGCCGAAGGCCTCCAGCAGGCCATGCTGCCCCGCCGGATCCCGGCCGTCCCCGGGGCCCAGATCGCGGTGCGCTACCGGTCCGCCCGGATGGGCCAGGACATCGGCGGGGACTGGTACGACGTCATCCCGCTGCCCGGCGGCCGGGTCGGCGCCGTCATCGGCGACGTGCAGGGCCACGACACCCACGCCGCGGCCGTCATGGGCCAGCTGCGCATCGTACTGCGCGCGTACGCCGCCGAGGGGCACTCCCCGGGCACGGTGATGGCCCGGGCCTCGGTGTTCCTGCACGAACTGGACACCGACCGCTTCGCGACCTGCACCTACGTGGAGGCGGACCTCTCCACCGGCGTCCTCCAGCTGGTGCGCGCCGGCCACATCGACCCGCTCCTTCGCACCCGCGACGGGGAGTGCCGCAGACTGCCGGTGGAAGGCGGGATGCCGCTGGGCCTGTCGGCGGAGTTCGGGCGGCTGGAGTATCCGGTGACCACCGTGGAACTGGACGCGGGGGAGACGCTCGTGCTGTGCACCGACGGACTGGTGGAACAGCCCGGCGCCGACCTCGACGACGGCGTCAGCCTGCTGGCCTCCCTGGTCAAGGGCGGCCCGGCCGACCTCCAGCGGCTCGCCGACCGTCTGTGCGAGGTCGTCGACGACCGGGGCGGCGACGACGACATGGCCCTGCTCCTGCTGCGCCGCCAGGGCGAGGACACCCGGCCCGGCGGCGGACGGCTCCAGCAGCACGTGGCCCCCGGGGACCCCGAGGCGCTCGTCGCCGCCCGGCACATGATCGGCGCGGCCGTCCACTCGTGGGGTGCGCGGGAGCGGGCCGACGAGATCGAACTGGTCGCGGACGAGCTGATCGTGAACGCCCTGATGCACACCGACGGCCCCGCGATCGTGACCCTGCGCGTCCTGGCCGGCCCGGAGCGCCGGCTGCGGGTGGAGGTGGAGGACCGCTCCAGCGCCCTCCCGCGCCGCCGCGAGGCGGGGGAGGCGGGGGTTTCGGGGCGGGGCCTGATGCTGGTGGACCGGCTGGCGGACGTCTGGGGCGTCGAGTCCCGGGGCAGCGGCAAATGCGTGTGGTGCGAGTTCGTGATGGGCTGAGCGGCGGGCCGGGCCCGCCGTCCCCGCTGCGGTCCCGGTCGCGGTTCCGGTCGCGGGCCGCGTGCCGGGGCGCCAGGCTGGGAGGGTGCCCGAGCTGCCGGAGGTCGAGGCCCTGAGGGAGTTCCTCGACGAGCACCTCGCCGGGCGGGTGGTCGAACGCGTCCTCCCGCTCGCCGTCAGCGTGCTCAAGACCTACGACCCTCCCCCCGCCGCCCTCGAAGGGCAGCCCGCCGGACCCGTGGCCCGGTACGGCAAGTTCCTCGCCCTGCGCGTCGGCGGGCTCCACCTCGTCACCCACCTGGCCCGGGCCGGCTGGCTCCGCTGGCGCGAGGACTTCCCCGCGCAGCCGCCCCGCCCCGGCAAGGGCCCGCTCGCGCTGCGCCTCGTACTGGAGGGCGGCGGCGGCTTCGACCTCACCGAGGCGGGCACGCAGAAACGCCTCGCCGTGTACGTCGTGCACGACCCCCAGGAGGTCCCGGGCATCGCGCGGCTCGGCCCCGACCCGCTCGCCGACGGCTTCGACCGGGAGGCCTTCGCCGCGCTGCTGGCCGGGGAGCGGCGGCAGATCAAGGGCGTGCTCCGCGACCAGGGCGTGATCGCCGGGATCGGCAACGCGTACAGCGACGAGATCCTGCACGCCGCGAAGGTCTCGCCGTTCAAACTGGCCGCCTCCTTCGACGAGGAGCAGGTCACCCACCTGTACGGGGCCGTACGGGACACCCTGCGGGCGGCCGTCGAGCGGGCCCACGGGCTGGCGGCCCAGGACCTGAAGGCCGAGAAGAAGAGCGGGCTGCGGGTCCACGGGCGGGACGGCGAGCCCTGCCCGGTGTGCGGGGACACCGTCCGCTCGGTGTCCTTCGCGGACTCCTCGCTCCAGTACTGCCCCACCTGCCAGACCGGCGGCAAGCCGCTCGCGGACCGCAGGCTCTCCCGCCTCCTCAAGTAGCCGGTGCCATGCGTAGACTCCGGCACCATGGCCGAGCAGCAGCCGCCGCCCCGGCGGGAGATCGTCACCGGCGTCCCGCGCGGCGCCCGCCGCCGTCCGCCCGCGCACACCCCGGCCCGCTCGGAGATTTCCGAGCAGACCAGCCTCGGCGCCACCTACGTACGGGCCCTGATGCGCAGCCAGCTGCGCGCGGGGCTGGGCGCGCTGGCGGTGCTGGCCCTGGTCCTGGGGCTGCTGCCGCTGGGCTTCCTGCTGCCCCGGGCGGCCGCGGGCCCGCTGGTCTGGGTCGCGCTCGGGCTGGCGGCGTACCCGGTGATGTGGCTGATCGCCCGCTGGTACGTGGGCCGGGCCGAGCGCAACGAGGCCGACTTCACGGGCCTGGTGACGGACCCGGCCGAGTCGGCGTAGCGGCGGGCTCCCGGACCGGCCCGGCCTAGTACTCCAGTGTGACTTCGTAGTTCCACGTCACGTCGCGCGTGTGGTGGCTACTGGGCGGTGGACTGTCCGATCGCACGGAGGACATCGGCGAGCCAGACCAGGTGGTGGCCCACGGCCCGGTTCGGGTCGGCGAGGAGGTCCTCAAGGTGCTGCCATGACTCGGAGAGCTGCCCGATTGTGATCGTTCTCGGTTCGTTGGGGACGTCGTAGAGTTCGTCGCCCGGAACGGACCAGAAGTAATCGTGTTCGAGCGCCACTGCGCTGCCGGCTGACGCTTCGATGTGTTGCATTGCCAGCTCGAAGGCGTGCCGCAGCTGGTCAAGCGGGATCTGCAGAGGTTCGCTGTCCATGTGCTCATTGTGTCGATCAGGGGCCGTCGGACCGGAGCAAGGAGTTCGGCACTGTCCAGGACCCGGCCTGGAGCGAGGGCGGCCACCGCGTGATCATCGGGGTTTGTGTGGACTCCTGAAGATCGTGCGGTGGCCGCGGGCCATAGCGTAGAGCCTGTCCGGTGGCGGGCATTGTTCGACCAGGCCATGTCACGGATCGCGGGTCGGTTCCGACGGGTGGAACCGCGGGCGACCGCCAGCGCGTACCTGCTTGGGCTGCTGTCCGGCGTCGAGCGCAAGAACTGCTGGCGGCTGGCAGAACAGGCTGGTCACGCACGTCCCGGACCGATGCAGCGACTGCTGCGAAGTGCCCGCTGGGACGCTGATGCTGTCCGCGACGAAGTCCGCGCTTACGCGGTGGACCACCTCGGCGGCGACGGTGGCGTGCTGATCGTCGACGAGACCGGCTTCCTGAAGAAGGGCCGGTCCTCGGCGGGCGTGCAGCGGCAATACACCGGCACCGCCGGACGCATCGAGAACAGCCAGGTCGGTGTCTTTCTCGCCTACGCCACCGGCCGGGGGCGGGCACTGATCGACCGCCGGCTCTACCTGCCTGAGCATTCCTGGTGCACCGATCCGGAGCGCCGCCAGGCTGCCGGGATACCCGACGAGGTGCAGTTCGCGACCAAACCCCGCCTGGCCTGGGAAATGATCGCCGCCGCACTGGGTGCCGGGGTGGAAGCACGGTGGGTGACCGGCGACGAGGCATACGGGCAGGACCCGCAGCTTCGTGCCGCCCTGGAGGCAAACCGGACCGGATACGTTCTGGCCGTCGCCTGCTCCATCCGGGTCCGGATCAACTCCGGCCGCACACCGATTCGCGCAGACACGGTCGCCAGTCGCCTGCCCACGACTGCCTGGCACCGGCAAAGCGCCGGCAACGGCGCGAAGGGCCCGCGCTATTACGACTGGGCCTGGATCCATATCGGCACCGGCGAACACAGCCACCTGCTGATCCGCCGCAACCCCACCACGAGGGAACTCGCCTTCTACCTGTGCTGGTCACCTGCCGCAGTACCCCTGGCCGAGCTCGTCCGCGTGGCCGGCACCCGCTGGAACGTCGAAGAATGCTTCCAGGCCGCCAAGGGCCAAGTCGGCTTGGACCACTACCGGGTGAGGCACTGGACCTCATGGCACCGGCACGTCACGCTCGCCATGCTCGCGCTGGCGTTCCTGGCCGCCGTCGCCGCTGACGCAGCCCCCGACCGGCCAGCGAAGCCGCGTCACCACGTCCGGGGCAGCGACCCGATCCCGCTGACCGTTCCAGAAATCCGCCACCTCTTCACCGCCGTCCTCAACCCACCAGTCGGGCCCCTGGCCAGACTGCTGCACTGGTCGAACTGGCGCAGACGCCACCAGGCAACAGCCCGGCGCAGCCACTACCGACGACGCTCAGCCCACGAAACCAGCGGATAGATCACGAAACCGCACTGGAGTGCTAGGCCGTCTCCTTCGGATCGTCTCGCCGACCAGATGAAGATGGCGGCGAGGTGGAGTCCGGCGAGGTAGACGGTGGCGTTCTTGTCGAAGCGAGTGGCCAGGCCGCGCCACTGCTTGAGCTTGTTGATGCACCGCTCGACGGTATTCCGCTGCTTGTATGCCTCACGGTCGAAGGCTGGCGGTCGCCCGCCGAGCCGGCCGAGCCTCTTGCGGTTGGCAGCCTGGTCGGCGGGTTGCGGGATCACCGCCCGGATTCCGCGTCGCCGCAGATGATGTCGGATCGCCCGGGACGAGTAGGCCTTGTCAGCCAGGACCGCATCCGGCGTGACCCTGGGGCGGCCGATCAGCCTGGGTACCCGCAGGTGGGCCATGACCTGCTCGAATGCGGGTGCGTCACCAGCCTGTCCCGGCGTGACGACGAACGCGAGAGGCCGGCACCGGCCGTCCGCAGCAAGGTGGATCTTGGTGGTCGGTCCTCCGCGGGAGCGTCCGAGGGCATGGTCGGTCGGCTCGTCGGCCGGCGCCCCTTTTTAGGGGCCCCGGCGGCGTGCTGGTGAGCCCGGACGATCGTGGAGTCGACCGAGACCACCCAGTCGAGGTCGCCTTCGGTGTCGGCCTGGGCAAGCAGGGCGGTGAAGACCTTCGCCCACGTGCCGTCGGCCGCCCACTTCCGCAGCCGGTTGTGGGCGCCCTTCCACGACCCGAAGTGCGCCGGGAGGTCCATCCATGGAGTGCCGGTGCGGTACTTGAACGCGATCGCGTCGATCACCTGCCGGTGATCCCGCCGCCGCCCACCCCGTCGAGGAGTCCGGTCCGGCAACAACGGCTCAATGCGAGCCCACTGGGCGTCAGTCAACGACACACCGGACCAACGATCAGATGATCTAAAGGGAGCGCTCAGAAGGGCGGCCAGTCGGAACCCGGAGGCGGGGTGGGAGAGACCCGGTTGCCGTTCCGCATATGCAGAGGCCAGCGCTCGTCGATGAGCGCAACCGCCTCCTTGCACGCCTCGCAAGCACTCGGCCACTCGGACATCCACAGGTACGCTGAGGCGGTGAGGCCCTCATGGGCCAGCCCGCACAGCGTTGCACCGAATCCGTCGGCGGAGTACGCGCACGCCACGTCATACACGTGGGCGACTCCCTCCGGAAGTTGCGGGGATTCCGCCCGCTCCCACGGTATGTAGCCGTACTGCGGCCGCGAGACCTCGCGCGGGTCGTGTCCGAATTCGGTCCACGCATAGCACCAGGGGCAGAACCAGCGCTCCTTCACGGCATCCCACATCGACGGTTCACCCACCGGCATTCGCCGCATCCCATGGCCACAGACATCACAGGTCACACCACATTCTGCCTGGCCGTTGGCGACTGCCGGCACCTGGCGTCCCATGCGGTGCCGGTGGATACGGGCTGGCCGACAAGATCCAAAGGAGACAGCCTGGGGCGCGTATTGAGTCGTGATCAATGCGCGGCCCTGTGACTGATCAGGCACAGCGATGTGGCTACCCGGCCGATCCGGTGAATAGGCACTTGCGGCAGCTTCTGGGGGGATCCCGCGCGGACCGTGTTCACTGGACGGTGCTTACCGAAGATCAACGTGCCCCGGAGCGAACGTTGAGGTCGAACCGCATCCCGTCGCCGGGGTGCTCCGGCAGGATCCCTTACCCGATTTGCGTGGATTGTCATACTGCGGGACGGGGGCTAGCGTGGCAGGGGTAAGCCTCGTCTGCTCCGCGGAGGCCGTCGTGACCCAGCTCACCGAGCATGCCGTCCGCTCACTCAAGGGTCGGATCAGGGGAGATGTCCTCGGGCCGGAGCATCCTGAGTATGACGCCGCTCGCTCCGTGGCCAACGGAGCCATCGACCACCGCCCCTCCCTCCTGGTCCGCTGCGTCGAACCCGCGGATGTAGCCGCCGCATTGTCCTTCGCTCGTGACGAGCACCTTGAGGTGTCGGTGCGCGGTGGGGGGCACAACCCGGCGGGTGCCGCCGTCTGCCCCGACGGGCTGGTCGTCGACCTGACCGCGATGCACGCCGTTACGGTCGACCCCGAGGCCCGCACCGCCCGCTGCGGCGGCGGAGCCACCCTCGCCCAGCTCGACGCCGCCACCCAGGCGCACGGCCTCGCCGTGCCGTCCGGCACCATCAGCCACACGGGCGTCGGTGGCCTGACCCTGGGCGGTGGTATGGGCTGGCTCACCCGCCAGCACGGACTGACCGTCGACAATCTGCTGGGTGCCGAGGTGGTGCTGGCCAACGGCACCCTGGTGCACGCATCGGCGGAGGAGAACCCGGACCTGTTCTGGGCGCTGCGCGGCGGCGGTGGGAACTTCGGGGTGGTCACGGCCTTCGATTTCGGGCTGCACGCGGTGGGGCCCGAGGTGCACGTCGGTGTCTTCTTCTGGGACATGTCGGTGGGCCGCGAGGCGCTGGTGCTGATCCGCGAGGTGGTCCCGGCGCTGCCACCGGGACACAGTGTGCTGGTCGGCATCGGGCTGAACGCCCCGCCAGAGCCCTTCGTACGGGTCGAGGACCGCGGCAAGCTCGGCCATGCACTGATCATCGGAGGCTTCGGCAGCGCGGAGGAGCATGCCGCCGCGGCCGCCCTGCTGGACGGTGGGCCGCCGAGGCTCTTCGAGATGCGGACCCCGCTGCCCTACACCCACCTGCAGAGCATGCTCGACGATTCCTCGCCGTACGGGATCCTCGACTACGAGAAGGGGCTCCTCATCCCGGAGTTGAGCGACGACGTGATCGCGCTGCTGAACGAGTACCTGCGGCGCAAGACCTCGCCGCTGACCTTCTGCCCGACCTTCCGGTTGGACGGCGCCTTCACCGAGGTCGACGAGGACGCCACGGCCTACGGAAGCCCGCGCGAACCCGGCTACATGATGGCCCTCACCGCCCTCACCTTCGACCCGGAGGAGCTGGTGGCCGACACCGCCTGGGTCAAGGCGCTGTGGACCGAGCTGCTGCCGCACGCGGTCGGCCCCGGTGGCTACGTCAACTTCATGACAGAGATCGAAGAGGACCGCGTCCGGGCGTCGTACGGGCCGGAGAAGTACCAGCGGCTGGCCCGGATCAAGTCCAAGTACGACCCGGAGAACGTCTTCCACCGGAACGCCAACGTCACTCCCGCCGCAGCCTGACGCACCGTCATGCGTGATCTTCGCTTCGAGGCGCACGGTATGAGCAAGTGTCCGCGTACTCGCAAACGCTGGTCAGCGTGGACTCCACAAGGGTCCGCGCCCGCCATGACGCCGCCGGCATGCGCGTCAGCAGGCACCTCATGGAGGCCATGGAAGAAGCCGCGCAGGAGCAGGAAGCTGCCCGGCGAAAGGGGGCGGACCGGAGGAACAGGACGGACAGGCCGAGCGCCGGACCATCCGGCGCAGACGCAAGCTCCGCCTGAAGGAAGCCCTGCTCGGCAGGTCCCGGGGCGGACTCACCAGCAAGATTCATCTCGCCGCGGACCGCGGGTGCCGTCCGCTCGCGTTGGTCCTGACCGCCGGGCAGGCCGGGGACAGCCCGCAGTTCGTCCCCGTGCTCGCGAGGGTGAGAGTCCGCCTGCCTGTCGGCCGTCCCCGCACGACGCCTGACGCAGTCGCCGCGGACAAGGCCTACTCGTCCCGCGGTAACCGCTCCTACCTGCGCAGACGCGGTATCAAGGCGGTCATCCCGGAAAAGCGGGACCAAGCCGCCAACCGCAAGAAGAAGGGCGCACAAGGCGGCCGGCCCGTCAGCCACGACGCCGACCTCAGGCCCTAGAAGAGGTGCATCGCCAGGTGTCCCAGCGGCAGGCCGAGCTGCCACGCCGGGGTCCAGACGCGGGCGTTCTCGTCCAGGGCCGGCGGGACGTCGGCGCCGCCGTGCCGGCCCGGGTCGAGGTTGGTGGCGAAGAGCTCCGTGTGGTCCAGCCAGCGCCACGCCGCCCGGGCCAGTTCGAGGTCCGGGTCCTCGCCGCGGCCGCGCTCGCGGGCCTCCTCGCCCAGCGCGAGGAACCGGGTGTGGACCCAGTCGCGCCAGGGGTGCCCGTACGCCGTCAGGGAGAGCCACTCGTCGAGCTGCGAGACCACCCGGATCCCGGACAGTTCGCCGGCCGCGTCCGAGAGGTAGATCGTCAGCGCGAGCGTGTCGCGCCCGGCCCGGAACTCCAGCGTGCTCACCGGGATCAGCCGGCCCGTGCGCAGCAGTTCGTCGGCGATGTACTCCGCGTAGAGCCACGCCATGGGAACCGCAAGTCCGCCGTCACTGGTGCCGTTCATACCCTCGGGCTGCACCGTGCCACCCTCTCCCGCGTGTCGAGCCTGCCGCCGTCATCCCCGAGCCTTCACCGGACGGCTCGCGGACCGGGGGATGTTTACTCAACTTGCACGCACTGGTGCCGATATCGGTGTGTTCCGTGTCCGGATCGTGCGCATCGGGGGCGTTCCTTGAGTGTTTCTCCAGCGGGCCGGGGCCCGGCGCGGGGCCGCGGGCGGGCAGCGGTCAGGCGCCGAGCCCGTACCCCTGGAGGTCCTTCCGCAGGGCGCGCAGGGCGTAGTGCGTACGGGACTTGACCGTCCCGGCGGGGATGCCGAGCTCCGCCGCCGCCTCGGCCACCGAGCGGTCCTGGAAGTAGACCTGCATCAGTACGGCCCGGTGCTCCGGCCCCAGGCTCCCCACCGCCCGCCGGACGTCGATCGCGGTGACCGAGCCGGCCACCGCGTCCTCGGGGGCCGGCGCCTGCTCCAGACCGTCGGGGTCGACCTCCTGCGGCCGCGACAGCCGCGCCCGGCGGGCGTCGATCGCCAGCCGCCGGGCCACCGTGAACAGCCACGGCCGCATGGACTCGTGCCCGGTCGCCAGCACCTCCGGATGCTGCCAGACGCGTACGAGGGTCTCCTGGACGAGGTCCTCGGCACGTTGGGCGTCCCCGGCGGTGAGGCCGAGCAGGAATCCGAACAGGGCCCGCCCGTGGTCGCGCTGGAGTTCCGCGAGCGCCTCGGGTTCCGTGCGCTGGAGGGTGGGGGAGGGCGACACGAGTGGCTCCTTCCGGGTCCGGGGTCCGCTGGGCTGCCCGGCTGCCGGCCGGGCCGGCCGCCGGGCCGTGGGCCCGCGCCGCGGGGCTCGGGCTGTGGGCGTCCCACTCACCCTCACCTGCACGGAGCCGCCCGGGAACCGTCCGGCGGGGGCGTTGCGCCCAAGGCCCCGGGTCGTCCGGTGGGCGGCCGCGCCGGGCGACGAACGGTCGAACGGCGCGGCGAACGGCCATGGGCCGTCGGGGTGGGAGACGGCCGCAGGACGGCGCCGGTCCTTGACTTGAAAGCCCTTCTCCTATGGATTTCAGTTGATCTGACAGTCCTATGAACGGGAGCTGGGACGGATGACCAAGCGCACCCGGCGGGCCCTCGCCCTGCTGACCGCCCTGCTGCTCCCGGCGTCCGCGGCCGGCTGCTCCACCTCCGGTGGCCGCACCCCGGCCCGCCTCGGCTCCAGCGCCGCCGGGGCCCCCGCCGGCACGGCCCCGGCCGCCCCCTCCGCGGCCCGCGGATTCACCCTCGTCGCGAGCGGAGACGTACTCCCGCACACCTCGGTCATCAAGCGCGCGGCGGCCGACGCGGGCGGCGACGGGTACGACTTCCGGCCGATGTTCTCCGGGGTCAAGCCGGTGGTCGCGGCGGCCGACCTCGCCCTGTGCCACATGGAGACCATCTACGGCGAGGACGACGGCCCCTTCAGCGGCTACCCGGCCTTCGTCTCCCCGCCCACCGTCGCCGACGCCCTCAAGGACGCCGGGTACGACGGCTGCTCGACCGCCTCCAACCACACCCTCGACGACGGGGCAGACGGGCTCAAACGCACGCTCGACCGCTTCGACAAGGTCGGCCTCGGCCACGCCGGCTCCGCGCGCACCGCCGCCGAGGCGGCGCGGACCACCCTCTACACGGCGGGTTCCGCGAAGGTCGCGCACCTCGCCTACACCTACGACACCAACGGGTACCCCATGCCCGACGGACAGCCGTGGGCGGTCAGCCTGATGCGCCAGGACAAGATCGTCGCGGACGCCCGCGCGGCCCGCGAGGCAGGCGCGGACGTGGTGCTGGTCAGCATCCACTGGGGCACCGAATGGCAGACCGAACCGGACGAGACGCAGCTCTCGCTGGGGAAGGCGCTCACCGCCTCGCAGACCGGCGGACGCCCGGACATCGACATGATCCTCGGGACGCACGCCCACATCCCGCAGGCCTACGAGAAGGTCAACGGGACCTGGATCGTCTACGGGATGGGCGACCAGGTCGCCGGCGAGATGTTCAACCACTCCGGCGCGCGCGACATGCGCGGCAACTACGGCTCCATCGCCCGCTTCACCTTCGCCCCGCCCGCCGCCCCCGGGCAGCGCTGGCGGGTGACCGGGGCCGAGTTCGTCCCGCAGATGATGGACCTGTCCATCGGCAGGGTCGTCAACCTGCCCGCCGCCCTCGCCGAGGACCCCGGCGACGAGGAGTACGAGAGCGCCGACGAGGCCGTCACCGAGGCCGTCCTCAGCCGCGGCGCCGCCAAGGACGGCCTGAAACGCGCCCGGTGACCCCGGCCGCGGGACGACCGTCACCGGCCGGCGGCCCGCCTCGACCAGGCGCACCAGTCGGGAGCCCCTCCGCCTTGCGATGCACGGCGCCTGGGGCCCCTCCCAGCGGTGGCCGGGGGAGACGCGGGCTGATCCGGCCTGATCCGGAAGACACGGCCTGGCCGGTTCGGCGCGCGGACCGGGGCGGCCCTCCCTACAGTGCCAAGCATGAGTGCCACGCTGGAGGAGACCCGGGGGACCCGCAACCGCTTCCTGCACCGGGTCCCAGACGCCTTCGGCGCGTTCTTCGGGACGCTCGGGCTGGTGTGCGCGCTGCTGGCGCTCTCCCCGACGCTGCGCAGGCTCCTGCGGCCCGTGGTGCGCTTCCTCGACGACTTCGTGGTGCCGGTCAGCGAGAACCTCGCGTACGCCGTCTTCCTCTTCCTCCTCGCCGCCGCCCTCGGCACCCGCAAGAAGATCGCCTGGTGGATCGTCGTCACCTATCTGGCCCTGCTGATCCTGGTCGACCTGCTGATCATCGCCGACGGGGACTTCTGGGTCGGGGGCCCCTCGATGGTCCTCGCGGTGGCCGCGCTCGGCGTCCTGGTCGCCGCCCGCAAGGAGTTCTACGCGGCCTCGCGCCCCGGCGCCGTCTGGCGGGCCATGCTGGTGCTCGGCCTCGGCCTGCTCGGCGCGGTGTTCCTCGGCTGGGCGCTCGTCGCGCTCTTCCCCGGGACCCTGCCCAAGGGGCAGTGGCTGGACTGGGCCGCCAAGCAGGTCTTCGGCGGGCTCTTCTCCGCCCGGCAGTTCGACGGCCGCCCGCCCCGCCCGCTCTACTTCCTGCTCGGCCTCTTCGGCGCCCTCGCCCTGCTGAACGCGGCCGCGACCCTGTTCCGCTCGCAGCGGCTGACCGCCGCCCTGCACGGGGACGAGGAGGCCCGGATCCGGGCCCTGCTGGGCGCCTACGGACGGGCCGACTCCCTCGGCTACTTCGCCACCCGGCGGGACAAGGCCGTGGTCTTCGCCCCGAACGGCAAGGCCGCCGTCACCTACCGGGTCGAGGCCGGGGTCTGCCTGGCCAGCGGCGACCCGGTGGGCGACCCCGGCGCCTGGACCCCCGCCATCGACGCCTGGCTCGCCGTCGCGCGCCGCTACGGCTGGCAGCCGGCCGTGATGGGCGCCTCCGAGGACGGGGCGACCGCCTACGCCCGCTCGGGCCTGAGCGCCCTCCAGCTCGGCGACGAGGCCATCCTGCACGTCGCCCACTTCGACCTCGACGGCCGCGACATGCGGGTCACCCGGCAGGCCGTCAACCGGGTCGGGCGGACCGGCGCCACCACCGTGATCCGCCGCCACTCGGCCCTCACCGAGGAGGAGATGCGGACCATCGTCGACCGGGCCGACCGCTGGCGCGACACCGAGACCGAACGCGGCTTCTCCATGGCCCTGGACCGGCTCGGCGACCCCGAGGACGGGGACTGCCTGCTCGTCGAGGCCTTCGACGCGGGCGGCGAGCTGATCGCCCTGCTGTCCTTCGTCCCCTGGGGCAGGGACGGCATCTCCCTCGACCTGATGCGCCGCGACCGCGCCGCCCCCAACGGGGTCATGGAGTTCATGGTGGCCCAGCTGTGCGCGGCCGCCCCCGGCCTCGGCGTGCGCCGCATCTCCCTCAACTTCGCCGTGTTCCGCTCGGCCTTCGAGGAGGGCGGGCGGATCGGCGCGGGCCCGGTGCTCAAGCTGTGGCGCCGGCTGCTGCTGTTCTTCTCCCGCTGGTGGCAGCTGGAGGCCCTGTACCGCTCCAACGTCAAGTACGGCCCCGAGTGGTACCCGCGCTTCCTGTGCTACCAGGACGCCGGCTCGCTCGCCCGGGTCAGCCTCGCCTCCGGCATCGCCGAGGGCTTCGTCTCCGTACCCAGCATGCGCAAGCTCTGGGGCAACGGCCACGCCAAGGGCCTCACCGCCCCCGCCAACACCGCCGCGCTGCCCTCCATCGACTCCCTGGGCCTGGACCTCGTCGGGGAGGAGGGCGAGCGCGCCCAGGCCGAGCGGCTGCCCGAACAGGTCCGGGTGCGCCACGCCAAGCTGGAGCGGATCCGGGCCGCCGGGACGGACCCCTACCCGGTCGGGATCCCGCAGCGCACCCACACCGTCGCCGCCCTCAGGGCCGCCCGCCCCGGCCGGCCCCCCGGCGACCGCACCGGCGAGCAGGTCACCCTCGCCGGGCGGGTCATGGTCGTGCGCGACCTCGGGGGCGTGGTCTTCGCCGTGCTGCGCGACTGGACCGGCGACGCCCAGCTGATGTTCACCCGCGACGAGTCCGGCCCCGGCGTGCTGGACGCCTTCACCTCCCAGGTCGACTTCGGCGACCACGTCGTGGCCACCGGCGAGGTCGGCGCCAGCCGCAGCGGCGAGCCGTCCGTCGTGGTCGGCTCCTGGCAGCTCACCGGCAAGTGCCTGCGCCCCCTGCCCGACAAGCGCAAGGGCCTCGCCGACCCGGAGGCCCGGGTCCGGCGCCGCTACCTCGACCTCGTCGCCAGCCCCGGCGCGCGGGACGTCGTACGCGCCCGCTCCCGCGCCGTGCAGGCACTGCGCCAGGGCCTGCTCGACCGCGGCTACCTGGAGGTCGAGACGCCGATGCTCCAGCAGATCCACGGCGGGGCCAACGCCCGGCCGTTCCGCACCCACATCAACGCCTACGACCTCGACCTGTACCTGCGCATCGCGCCCGAGCTGTACCTCAAGCGGCTGTGCGTCGGCGGCATGGAGAAGGTCTTCGAGATGGGCCGCACCTTCCGCAACGAGGGCGTCTCCTACAAGCACAACCCCGAGTTCACGATGCTGGAGGCCTACCAGGCCTTCGCCGACTACGACGTGATGCTCGACCTCACCCGGGAGCTCATCCAGGGCGCCGCCACGGCCGCCTTCGGCTCGCCGGTCGCGCACAAGGCGGGCCCCGACGGCAAGCTCGTCGTCCACGACATCTCCGGGCCCTGGCCGGTCAAGACGATGTACGGGGCCATCAGCGAGGCCCTCGGCGAGGAGGTCGACGCCGACACCGAGGAGCGCGTGCTGCGCGTGCTGTGCGACCGGGCGGGCGTACCGCACGGCCCCGACGACACCCGCGGTGACGTGGTCCTGGAGATGTACGAGCGGCTGGTGGAGGAGCGGACGAAGCTCCCCACCTTCTACAAGGACTTCCCGACCGACGTCTCCCCGCTCACCCGGCAGCACCGCAAGGACCCCCGGCTGGCCGAACGCTGGGACCTGGTGGCCTTCGGCACCGAACTGGGCACCGCCTACTCGGAGCTGACCGACCCCGTCGAGCAGCGCCGCCGGCTGACCGCCCAGTCGCTGCTGGCGGCGGGCGGGGACCCCGAGGCGATGGAGCTCGACAACGACTTCCTCGACGCCCTGGAGTACGCGATGCCGCCCACCGGCGGACTCGGCATCGGGGTCGACCGGCTGGTCATGTTCCTCACGGGTCTGACG
This sequence comes from Streptomyces sp. NPDC033966, assembly GCF_055575955.1. Classification (NCBI taxonomy): domain Bacteria; kingdom Bacillati; phylum Actinomycetota; class Actinomycetes; order Kitasatosporales; family Streptomycetaceae; genus Streptomyces; species Streptomyces sp. NPDC033966. The sequence goes on from NZ_JBVIRQ010000014.1 coordinate 103,700, forward strand.
ATCCGCGAGACGCTGCCGTTCCCCCTGGTACGACAGGGCTGATCAGCGGGGTGGCTGGTCCGAGGGGGTGACGGGGGCCGGGCGCGTCCGCGCCTCTCGACATCTCCGGCGATGTCGTTGATACGTAGTAATAATGAAAAATGACGAGCCGACAGTGGGACGACGCGTGCTCCTGCGTACCGCCGTCTTCCTCGGAATCGCCGCCGCCTCCGGACTGCTCAGCGCCGGCGAGGGCGGCCCCCAGGGCGGGTCCACGGCCGGCGCCCCGGCGCCCGGCACCGCCGCTCCCGCCCCCGGAGCCCCCGGGCTGCGCCCCGAAGGGCCCCCGGACAAGTCCTACCGGCTGCGGCCCATGACCGCCGAGGCCCCCGCCCGGCCGCCCGCCGCCAAGCCCGCCGTCCGCACCCGGCCCATCCTGGAACTGCCGGCCGGGCCGGACACCGGCAACGCCATGGTGCTCACCTTCGACGACGGCCCCGACCCCCGGTACACCCCCGCCATCCTCGACACGCTCGCCCGGTACGGGGTCCGGGCGATGTTCTTCGTCTGCGGGGAGATGGCCACCGAGAACCGCGACCTGCTGCGCCGGATGGCCTCCGAGGGCCATGTCATCGGCAACCACACCTGGACGCACCCGCTGATCCCCAGCCTCTCCCGGTCCGCCCTGGAGTCCGAGATCGGGCGTACGAGCGAGGTCGTGCACCAGGCGGTCGGGCAGGCCCCGCTGTGGTTCCGGGCGCCCTACGGGGCGTGGAACCGGGCCGCCTTCGAGATCGGCGCCGACCTGAACATGGAGCCCTTCGCCTGGACCGTGGACACCCTCGACTGGAAGGAGCCGGGCAGCGCCACGATCATCTCCCGGGTGCTGTCGGGCGCCGGGCCGGGGGTGGTCGTGCTGAACCACGACGCCGGCGGCAACCGTTCGCAGACCGTCCGGGCGCTGGAGGCGTACCTGCCGCAGCTGATCGGTCGCGGCTACCGGATGACGCTGCCGACCCGCTGAGGCCGGCCCCGGTGGTCCCCCGTGCCGGTGGGCCCGGGGGACCACGGGGGCGGCGCGGACCCGCGGCTGCTGAGGGGAAACGTTCCGTCAGCGGGCTGCCACCATCCTGGCGAAGACGACCACGTTGCCGTCGTAGCCCTTGGCCTTGGAATAGCTGCCGCCGCACGTGATCACGCGCAGCTCCGGGTGGCCGGTGTCCCCGTAGACCCGGGAGCCGGGGAAGGCCTCCTTCGAGAACACCTCCACGCCGTACACCTCGAAGACGGCGGTCCGCCCGTCGTAGCGCTCCACCTCGACGCGGCTCCCCGGCTTGAGCGAGCCGAGGCCGTAGAAGACCGCCGGCCCCTGCGCGTTGTCCACGTGGCCCACGATCACGGCGGAGCCCTGCTGGCCCGGCGAGATGCCGTTGAGGTACCAGCCCGCGAGGTTGCGGTCCTGCGGCGGCGGGGCGTCGATCCAGCCCTGTGCGTCCAGCCCGACCGTCATCACCGGCGCGTCCACGTTGATCGTCGGAATCCGGATGCGCTGCACCGACGAGTGCTCCAGCACCTCCATGTCCGCCGGCGGCGTGGGCGCCTGGGCCGGCAGGTGCTCCGCGCGCGCGACCGCCGCCGCGGCGGCCGGCTGCGGCGGCCCTTCCTCGGCGTTCGCCCCGTTCCTCATCATGGCGAGGCCGCTGAGCATGACCAGCGCGAGCACTCCCCAGGGGGAGCGTCTCCTCGGCCGCTGCTCGTACTCGTCCTCGGTCATGGCTCTCCCTTCCCGACGCGGGGGTCCCGACCCGCGTTCCAGTCCCTCCCCGGTACGCCCTTCTTCACGCACGCTAAGGGTGCATGCTCGGGACGGCGATCGGGGAGGGGCGAACGGGTGGTCGCGTCCGGTTGGGGTGCGCCCATCCAGGTATTCGTCACATAAATGCCTGACGGCTCATGACCTGCGGATCCGTCAGATGATCAGTTCGTGCTTCGGCGTGTCGCTCAACCGGGCGGCCCAAAGGTGGAAATGCGCTGGTTGCACGGCGCCCCGAGGGTTCGTGATGGGAGGCGTTCTCGTCGATCTGCCCGGGCCACCGCTCCGGGGCGCTTCCCGCTGGAGGTTCCACCATGCGTGTTCTGCGCGCTCTCACCGTGACCGCGGCCGCCTGCGCCGCGATCGGTCTCAGTGTCCCGTTCGCCGCCGCGAACTCGCCGCAGGGCGGCGGCAACGGGCCCAGCAACGTCACCGTCAACCCGTACTCCGTGCACCAGGGCGCCTCGATGCAGGTCAGCGCCGCGGGCTGCGGCCACGGCGGCACGGTCTGGTCGAACGGCAACTTTCCGCAGACCAACCTGTCGGCCGGCTCCATCGGCTTCGCGACCGTCCGGATCTTCAACCACGCCTCGCCCGGCAACCACACGCTGTCCGTCAAGTGCCACGACAACAGCCTCGTCGCCACGCACCGGTTCACGATCCTGCCCGGCAACGGGGCACAGGGCGGCGTCGGCGGCTCCTTCGGCCCGTCCACCGCCGAGACGGCCATCGGCGCGGGCCTCGTCGGCGCCGCGGCGCTCGGCGCGGGCGCGCACGTGATCCGCCGCCGCCGTCCGGTCGGCTCCCGGGGCTGACGCGCCCGCGAGCCGCGGCCACGGTCCGCCCCGGGTCCGGGACCCGGGGCCACCGGCCGGTGCCGGCAGCCGGTATCCGGGACAGGGCCGCGGGCAGGGGCAGGGGCAGGGGTGCGGTGCGGGGTCAGTGGCCGCGCGCCGGGCGGCGCCGGCGCAGGGCGTACGCGGTACCGCCCGCGGCGGTGACGAAGAGCGCGGCGCCCACCCCGAGTTCCACGGGGTCCATCCCCGCCACGCTGCCGCCGAGGCCGCCGCGCACGCCGAGGGCGGCCGCGGTGCTGCGCGAGGCCGTGGCGGGGGGCGGGGCCGAGCCGCGCGCGGTGGGCGTGATCCGGGCGGCCGGGGCGGTGCGCACGGCGGTGGGGGCGACGGTGGGGGCGGTGGCCCGCGGCCGGGCACCGGTCGTGGTCTCCGCGGAGGGGGTGCGGCGGACACCGGTGGTGGAGCTGGTGCTGGGCGTCGACGTACCGCCGGCGATGGTGAGGTCGGCGGAGCCGTTCTCCCCGTTGCAGGTGAAGGTGACGGAGTACACGGCTCCGCGCCGGGCGTCGCGGTCGATCGTGACCCGGGCGGTCTGCCCGCGCGCGATGCTCACGGTGTCGAAGACCCCGGAGGAGGCGGTGGCGTACGCGGCGTCGCAGTCGCTGACGGACAGGACCACCTGGCCGCCCGGGGCGACCGTGGAGGGCATGATCCCGAAGGCGAAGGAGGTGACGGGCGCGGCCTCGACCGCTTGGGCGGCGGGCTGGCCGAACGTGCTGAGCGGGCCGAACACGCCGAACGCGCCGAGCGCGAGGAAGGCGCCGGCGCTGAGCAGGGCGGTGGCGGAGCCGCGTATCGCACCCATGGTCGGTCCTCCGGATCCCCGAGGAGCAGTCGCGCAGCGTTTGCGCAGGTGGGGGTCGTGCACCTCGTTGTGCGCCACGCTAGGCGCCGGTCCGGTGACGCGCGATCAGGAGCGGGCGAATGGGGCACGGCCCTAGGCCGAACCGGCGACGGGAGGCCCGCTCCCGGTTTCGCGGGAGCGGGCGCGCGTTCAGCTCTTCAGGTCCAGGTGCGGGAACTGGGCGAGGAACGGCTCCGCGGTGGCGGAGATACCGCGCCCGAAGGGCGAGTCGAAGTCCCAGATGAGGAAGAGCAGGAAGGCGATCAGCGCGCTGAACAGGCCGGCCAGCAGCATCTCGCGGAAGGAGCGGCGGATCTGCAGGGTGAAGATCAGGCCCACCGTGACCAGGGCGCCGGCGATCAGCCCGAACCACACCACGCCGGGCATGGTGGCCCCGGCGCTCTGGCCGCGTGAGTTGCGGGCGTCGTCCACGATCGCGACCTGGTCGACCAGCGGCTGATAGGCCTGTCCCTCGTGGTCGGTCCGCGGCTCGTAGTCGGTGACGTCCCGGCGGATCTTCTCCAGCAGCTCCCCGCTGCGTTCGGTGAGGTCGCCGCCGTCGGCCATCCTCTGCCACTCCGTGTCGACCACGTAGGTCACGTACGCGTCGACGTCGGAGCGGATCTTCCCGCGCACCTCGGCCGGGTAGACCTCGGAGCGGACGCTGATCTCGTGCAGGGCCTGCGCCTCCTGGCGCACGTACTCCTGGGCGGCCCCGCGGCCCTCCCAGACGCCCGCGATCGCCAGGCCCAGGACGATCGCGTAGATCACCCCGATCATCATCGTCATGTACTCGATGACGTCCGGGGTCTCGTTCGGATCGTCGTCCTCGCCGATCCTGCGGTGGTTGAAGAAGGCGATGGACAGCACCACGGCACAGGCCGCGGCCATCGCGAGGGACAGGACGAGCCATTCCGACAAGATGACTCCCAATCGATGAGCGGTGAGGGGCGGCCTAGCGCGGGCGCAGCGCGACGATCGCGAGCACGGCCGGGGCTGCGGTCATGAGGGTGAAGGTGACCGGTGAGATGTGGTGCTCCACCGGCTTGCGGGCGGAGGTGTGGTAGCTGGGACGGGCCACGGGCTTGGGCTTGGGTGCGGGAGCCGGCGCCGGCGCGGGCGGCGGCTCGGGCGCGGGCGGTGGCGGGGCGGGTGCCTTGTACACCCGCGGCGCCGGGGGCGGGGGCGGGGGCGGCTTGGGCGCCGGTTCGGGCGGTGGCGGCGGGGCCGGGGCCGGCCGGGGCGGCTCGGGGGCCGGCTTCGGCGGCGGTGGCGGGGTGGGCTTGGGCGGTGGCGGCTTGGGCGGCGGGGTGGGCGGCGGCGGAGGCGGCGGCTTGGGGGTCGGCTTGGGCGGGCACGGCGGGGGAGGCGGCGGGCAGTCGTGCGCGTGGCCCTTGCCGCGGTGCCCGCAGCCGTGTCCGTGCCCGTGGCCGCCGTGATGTCCGCCACCCCGGCCGGCCCCGCTGCCGCCGCTGCCGGCGAACGCGTACAGCTCGACGACGGTTCCGCCGTCCGCCGCACCGATCGTCGCGTAGGCGCAGCTATCGGCCACGGCCGGCGTGGCGGAAAGCGATGCCCACAGCAGGACCGGTACCGCCAGCAGGCGTCTGGCTAAGGCTCTGTTCACCCGGGGAGCATGGGCCCGCGCGCGCCCGCGCACGCGAGGCCCGGTATTGGTTCGCCTGATCGGGTGGAGTGTGGAGCGTAGATGTTTGAGCCAGTTCCGGACCGCTTCCCAGCGTTCGCGGTCGAAATCTCAAATGGTATTTGTCGGTTTCTTCTTCGCAGGTGACGGGGTCCGCACGTGCCTTTGGTGTGTGACCAAGAACGGACCGCCAATTTCCGCTTTTGCTCGCCCTGTTGGGAAATGATCAGTACATTCGGCTCGGACAGCAGTCCGACCACCGTCCCGCCCCCGGACGGAACCCGCCCGACCACGGCACGACGAGGCTTGGAGACCCCGATGGAACGCCCCGCCTGGGCCCCGCCAGGCATCGACATATCGGTGCCCAGTGTGTCCCGCATCTACGACTACTACCTGGGCGGCTCCCACAACTTCGAGGTCGACCGCCAGGCCGCCCGCCGCGCCATGGAGTTCATGCCGGGCCTGCCCAAGATCATGCAGGCCAACCGGGCCTTCATGCGCCGCGCCGTCCGCCACGCCGTGGCCGAGGGCGTCACCCAGTTCCTGGACATCGGTTCCGGCATCCCGACCTTCGGCAACGTCCACGAGGTCGCCCGGGCCGCGAGCCCCGAGGCCCGCGTCGTCTACGTGGACCACGACCCGGTGGCCGTCGCCCACAGCCGCGCCGTCCTGGCCGGGGACGACCGCACCGGCGTCGTCCCCGCCGACCTGCGCAAGCCGAAGGACATTCTCGGCTCCGCCGAGGCCGGCCGGCTGCTGGACCTCGAACGGCCCGTCGCGCTGCTGCTCGTCGCCGTACTGCACTTCCTGGAGGACAGCGACCGGCCGTACGAGGCCGTCGCCGAGCTGCGCGACGCCCTCGCCCCGGGCAGCATGCTGGTCCTCACCCACGCCTCCTACGAGGGCATCCCGCTCACCGAGGAGGTCGCGGGCGGGGCCGTCGGCGTCTACCGGGACATCCGCAACCCGCTCGTCATGCGCAGCCACGAGCAGATCACCGGCTTCTTCGACGGGTTCGAGCTGGTGGAGCCGGGTCTGGTGTCCATGCCCGACTGGCGCCCCGAGAACACCGTGCCCCTCGCGGACGGCGAGGAGCCCGAGGATCCGTACGCCTTCTCGGGCTACGGCGGCGTGGGACGCAAGGCGTGAGACTCCCCGCTCCGACGCCCCCGCCCGCCGGCCCGCGCCCGGCCGGCCCCGCCTCCGCCGGCCGGGCCTCCGCCACGCCCGGTGCCGCCATGCCCGGTGCCGCCTCCGCCCCCGCCGAGGCGGGGACCGCCGGACGGCAGGCGCCCCCGCTGGGCGCGGCGGACCCCGCCCAGCAGCCCGGCCCGCAGCCGGGCCGGGCGCCGGTGCCTGAACTGCGTAGCGGGCTGGAGGACCGTATCGCCCGCTTCGCCACCATCTGGGGCCGGGCGATCTTCCCCGTCACGGCGACCTCCCTGACCCGCCCCGAGTTCGAACAGCACCTCCTCCCCCTCACCCGGACCCTGACCGAGGCCCTGCACGCCCGCCCCTTCGACGCGGGCGTCGCCCAGCGCGTGGGCGCCGAGCTCGTCGCCGTGCACTGCACCGACCCCGAGGCGCTCGCCGGCACCCTCGGGGTGGTCGAGTCCTACCTCGTGCTCTACTGCGGGCCCGACGGCGCCGGAACCGAGGGCACGGAGGAGTACCGCTCCCGCTGCGCCCGGCTCCAGCACGGCATAGCCGCCGGCTTCGCCCGCGCGCTGCGCGAGCGCACCCTGCGGGAGCAGGAGGCCATCGCCCGCTCCGCGCTGACCGCCCGCACCGACGCCCAGCAGGCCCTGCACGCCAGCGAGGAGCGCTTCCGGGCGGTCTTCGAGGGCGCGGCCGTCGGCATCGGGATCGCCGACCTCGACGGCAACGTCCTCGAGGTCAACGACACCCTGCTGAAGATGTTCGGCGGCCTGGAGGGCCACGTCCGCAGCCGCAACGTCAGCGAATGGGGCCACCCCGACGACACCCCGCACGTCTGGCGGATGTACGGGGAGCTCGTACGCGGGGAACGCGAGCACTACCGTGTCGAGAAGCCCTACTACCGTCACGACGGCACCGTGCTGTGGACCAACCTGACGGTGTCCCTGCTGCGCGACGCCGACGGAGTGCCGCAGTACCAGCTGGCCCTGATGGAGGACACCACCGAGCGCCGGCTGCTCAACCTCCGGCTGCGCTACGAGGCCACCCACGACGCGCTCACCGGGCTGCCCAACCGCACGCTGTTCTTCGAGCGGCTGGAGAAGGCCCTGGGCGGTACCCCCGGCAGCCGCTTCGGCCTGTGCTACCTCGACCTGGACGGCTTCAAGGCGGTCAACGACAGCCTCGGCCACTCGGCGGGGGACCGGCTCCTCGTCGAGGTCGCCGACCGGCTGCAGAGCTGCGCCACCGGCCCGGGCGAGGTCGTGGCCCGCCTGGGCGGCGACGAGTTCGTGGCCCTCGCCACCGGCCCCGCCGCCGGCAGCGGCGAGGATCCCGGGGAGAAGGTCACCGACCTCGCCGTGCGCATCCTGTCGGCGCTCTCCACCCCCATCCGGCTGGAGGGCCGGGAACTGTCGGTGCGCGGCAGCATCGGCATCGTCGAGGGCCGAGCGGGGGAGCGCACCCCGGCGGAGGTGCTGCGCAGCGCCGACATCACCATGTACCGGGCCAAAGCGGCCGGCGGCAACCGCTTCGAGTTCGCCGACGCCGAGGCCGATGCCCGCGCCATCACCCGGCACGGCCTGACCAACGCCCTGCCGGCGGCGCTGGAGCGCGGTGAGTTCTTCATCGAGTACCAGCCCCTGGTGCACATGCACGACGGCAGCGTGCACGGCGCGGAGGCGCTGGTCCGCTGGTCGCACCCCCAGTACGGGGTGCTCGGCCCGGACCGCTTCATCCCGCTCGCCGAGCGGACCGGGCTGATCGTGCCGCTCGGCCGCTGGGTGCTGGAGGAGTCCGTCCGCCAGGCCTGCAACTGGCAGCGCCAGCACGGCGGGGCCGCCCTGCGCGTCAACGTCAACCTCTCGCCGACCCAGCTCCACCACCCCGGCCTGGTCGCCGACACCGTCCGGGTACTGGAGGCCTCCGGGCTGGCCCCGGGCGCCCTGTGCCTGGAGGTCACCGAGTCGGCGCTGATCGGGGCCGACGACGAGCTCCTCGAACCGCTGCGCCGGCTCGCCGCGCTCGGCGTGGACATCGCCCTCGACGACTTCGGCACCGGCTACTCGAACCTGGCCAACCTGCGCCGCCTCCCGGTCAGCGTCCTGAAGCTGGACCGCTCCTTCACCCAGGGGATGCAGCAGCAGCCGGCCGATCCCGTCGACGTCAAGATCGTGGAGGGCATCGTCGCTCTGGCCCACAGCCTGGAACTGGCGGTGACCGTGGAGGGGGTCGAGACGGGAGCCCAGGCGGCCCAGCTCCGCGCCCTCGGCTGTGACACCGCCCAGGGCTGGTACTACGCCCGCCCCGGCGCCCCGGACCGGATCCACGCCCTCTCCCTCTCGGACGCCGTACCCACCCCCTGAGCCGGCCCCGGCCGGGGGCGAGCGGGTCAGCCCAGGCCGGCCTCCGTCCCCCGGCCGGGCTCGCTCACCGCGGCCATGACCCGCCGGTGCCGCTCGGAGGTGTCGGCCAGCACCCGCGCGGCCTCCGGCAGCCGCTCGGCCTCGTACGCGTCGAGCACCTGCGCCCCGGCATCCCCGGTGAGGGCCGCGCCCAGCGTCCGGCCGAGGGCCATCGCGTCCTGGATCCCGGTGTTCATCCCGAGCCCGCCGGCCACCGAGTGGACATGCGCCGCGTCCCCGGCGAGGAAGGCCCGGCCCTCGCGCATCCGGGCGGCCATGCGGACGTTGACCCGCCAGGTGGAGAGCCAGGTCGCCCCGGCCAGCCGTATCCCCTCCATCCGGGCGTGCCGGTCGAAGAGGCGCTGGAAGCCCTCCAGGGAGGGCGGCACCGGTTCGCCGCCGGTGTCCGGCTCGGGCGAGGCCTGGAGCTGGAACATCGGCGTCCCCGGTATCGGACAGAGCATCATGGCCCCGCCGTCCGAGGTGAACCACTGGTGCCAGACGTCCCGGCTGAGGTCCGGTGCCGTCACGTCGCCCAGCACCATCGTCTCGGTCTGCTCCGTGGTCCCGTCGAAGGCGATCCCGAGGAGCTTGCGGGTCGTGCTCCGGCCGCCGTCGCACCCGGCGAGGTACCCGGCGCGGATCGACCCGCCGTCCGCCAGCCGCGCGGTGACCCCCTCCGGGTCCTGGTCGAGCCCGGTGACCCGGGCGCCGTGCTCCACCCGGACGCCGAGGGAGGCGAGGTGTTCGCGGAGGATCTCCTCGATCTGCCACTGCCCCATGAACAGGATGTCCGTCAACCGGGTGTCGTTGATGTGCGCGCCGTCGAAATACTTGCGCAGGACCAGCTCCCGGCCCACCTCGGAGATCCGCTCGTACACGCCGAGGTCCGCCATCGCGCCGAGGCCGTCCCGGTTGAGGCTCTTGCCCCGGGATTCGCGGTGCGGGCCGGGCCGCTGGTCGAGCACGCGGACCGGGATGCCGCGGCGGGCGAGGTCGCAGGCCAGCGTGAGTCCGGTGGGGCCCGAGCCCACGATCAGTACGTCGCTCATCGGAGTGTCCTCTCGTCGGTAACGAATGGCTCGATGACCTAAGGAAAGCGCAACCCGGACAGAAATGCAACCCAGTCACGAAATTAACTTGGTCATGATTTTGTGGTACGGTCGAGGCATGGAAAACACCACGGGTTCGCGCACGGGACTGCGCGAGAGCAAGAAGGCACGCACGCGGCAGCAGCTGGCCGCCACCGCGCTCGAACTCTTCCTCGAGCGCGGCTTCGACGCCGTGTCGGTGGCCGACGTCGCCGCCGCGGCCGAGGTGTCCAAGCCCACCCTGTTCCGGTACTTCCCGAGCAAGGAGGACCTGGTGCTCGACCGGTTCGCCGACCACCAGGACGAGGCGGCCCGGATCGTGCGCGACCGTCCGGCGGGTCTGACCCCCGTGCGGGCGGTCCACGAGCACTTCCTGGCGGCGCTCGCCGGGCGGGACCCGATCACCGGGCTCTGCGACCACCCGAACGTGCTCGCCTTCCAGGGGCTGCTGTACTCCACCGCCAGCCTGCAGGCGCGGATCGCCCACTACACGGCCGGTGAGGTTGATGCGCTCTCGGCCGCCCTGGAGGCGGAGGAGATCCCCCCGTTCACCGCGCGGCTGGCGGCGCTGCACCTGGTGACCGTCCGGCACGAGCTGGGCCGGGAGAACTGGCGCCGGATCTCCGCCGGCCAGAGCGCCGACGCGGCCTACCCGGCCGCCGTCGCGGAAGCCGACCGGGCCTTCGCCATGCTGGCCGACGGCCTCGACCGGACCCTCGGGCCGCTCATACCCTCCTGACACCGGCGGACGGGACCGCCGCGGGAAACCGGGTCACGGAGGCGGGTGAGCACATGGTCGCCAGGTACGTAACCGAGTTGATCGGCGCGTTGGAGCGATACGGGGAGCGGCCGGCGATCGGCGTCGGGGCCGAGGTCCTGACGTTCCGCGAGGCCCTGGACGCCGTGTACCGGCTGGCCGGGGCCCTGGACGACGCCGGCGTCGGGCGGGGCACGGGCCTGGCCTGTGTGACGGGCGGCAACCGGCCGGAAGCGCTGCTGGTGCGGCTCGCCGCGCACGTGCTGGGCGCGCGGCTGACCCAGGTCGTGGGCGGCCCGGCCGTCCACGGCGTGGACTTCGTCCTGCGGGACTGCCGTCCGGGCCTGGTGGTGCACGACGTTCCGGTGCCGGAGACCGGCGCGCCCCGGCTCGGCCTGGACGAGCTGCTCGTGGCGGCGGCCGTACGCGATCCCGCCGAGGTGCCGGTGCGGGCGCGGGAGGAGGACGTCGCCCGCGTCATGTACACCGGCGGGACCACGGGGCGGCCCAAGGGGGTGGCCTCGACCTTCGGGGCCCTGGCGGCGCGTGACAGCGGGCGCGGGGCCCGCTGGACGGAGTCGGCGTACCTCTCGGTCACCACCCTGGCCCAGCGCTCCGGCGGCCGGTGCCTGGAGCAGCTGCGGGCCGGCGGGAGGGTGGAGATCCTCGACCCCTTCGAGCCGCGGGAGTTCGCCGCCGCCTGCCGGCGCCTGGGGCCGGTGTCCACGTACCTGACACCCCCGATGCTCTACCGGCTGCTGGACGACCCGGCCACCGCGGCGGGAATCCCGGGCCTGGTGGCCGTCTCGTACGGCGCCTCGCCCGTCCTCCCCGCACGTCTGCGCGAGGCCGTGACCCAGTGGGGCGTGCGGTGGCGGCAGGGCTACGGGATGAACGAGGCGGCGGTGATCTGCCGGCTCACCCCCGCCGACCATGACGCGGCGGTGGCCGGCCGCCCAGAGTTGCTGGCATCGGCGGGCCGGCCCGCGGCCGGGGTGGAGCTCCAGGTCCGGGACGACCGGGGCGCCGTACTGCCCGCCGGCCGCGAGGGCGAGGTCTGGGTCCGTTCGCAGACGGTCATGACCGGCTACTGGAACCAGCCCGACCTGACGGCCGAAGTGCTGCGCGGGGGATGGCTGCGCACCGGGGACATCGGGCACGTCGGCGACGGCGGGTACCTCTACCTCGACGACCGGGTCAAGGACATCGTGATCGTCAACGGCGTCAACATCTACTGCCTGCCGGTCGAGGCGTCACTCGCACGGCACCCCGCCGTTGCGCAGGCGGTGGTCGTCGGCCGCCCCAGCACGCTCACCGGCGAGGAGGTCTGCGCCTTCCTGGTGCCGGCCCCCGGCTGCGAGCCGAGCCGCGCGGCGGCCGAGGGAGCATGTGACCAGGTGGAGCGGGATCTGGCCCCGGCCCACCGGCCTACTGCTGTGTTCTGGGAACGGGAGATCCCGCTGACCGGTCGCGGCAAGCCCGACAAGCGGCTCCTGCGGCAGCGCGCCGCCGCCGCGGAACCCGGGCCGCCCGGCCGCGCCCGGCGCCCGGACAGGGACTAGACGAGTAATTCCGAAGTGCTCGGTCAGTGGTCGTAGGCGATCAGTGAGCGGGTGGTGGGTGTTCCCGTCTGCCGGTTGTGCCAGCTGGCCGCGGTCAGAGTGAGGATGCGTTGGCCGACGCGGGCCAGCTACCGGCTCAAGAACCGCCTCAAGGCCATCGAGCGAGAGAACGACGTGGCATGAAGGCCTGATCCTTCAGCCTCACGACGCACTGGACGCGGTCTGCCGCCTGCGAAGTACGCAGCCAACGCTGCAGCTCCGAGAGGCAGCAGTGGAAGCAGGATCGCCGTCCCCCACGACGCGAAACTCTTGTCCACCACCGCAAAGGTTCCCCACGGCGTCCTGGCGGCAGGCACTACGCCGACAGCTGGCTCCTGCTGGGCCGAACAGAGCCGGCCCGACCGGCTGCCGGCCACTTACCGCCGCACTCATGGCATCACCTACTTCCACGGCTGCTACTCGGTCGGTGACGACAAGCTGTGGGGTGTCAACCGGCGCCGCAAGGGCATCGACCACACCTGGGCCGCCCTGCGGTCGATCCGAGCAACCCGGCCAGACGGCGCCCCGATCTACGTAATCCTCGACAACCTCTCCGCCCACCTCAACTGGAAGATCCGCAGGTGGGCGGCGAGGAACAAGGCAACCAGAACGCCCGCCACCCCGACGTCCCGGCCGCCCAACGCCGCGAGCGCGCACGCATCCGCAGCGAACGAGGTCTCCGCTGGGGCGGCCGGCCACTAACGGCCGCGGCCTGACCACCCAACCCCGCCACAGCACTACGAGCTCGCAGCCTCCGCCAGGACGCGGGCGAGCTCGCGGGGGCGGGTGGCCATCGGCCAGTGGCCCGAGTCGAGGTCCACATACTCAAGGTGGGTGGCGCGGGCGAGGTCAGGGCTCTCGCCGGCGGCGATCCACTCCTTGGCCTGGGCGGGGGTGAACTCGGGGCATACGACTACGACGGGGACGTCGAAGCGGCGCTCGTCGGTCAGGCGCATCACCCCCCGGGCGACCCCCTCGGGGACAGGAACAGCGGCGGACGCAAGGCGGCGCCGGGTCTCGTCGTCCAGGTCGGCGGAGTCCGCTCCCTCGAAGGGGCCCCAGCCCGGGAAGGGCATGGCGCCGTCGTCGATCGGGAAGAAGTCGGCGTAAGCCTGCCCGTCGGCGGCAGGGAAGCCGCCGATCAGTGCAACCTTGGCCACCTTCTCCGGTCGTGCGTCGGCGGCCAGCCAGGCCAGGCTCGACGCGGCGGAGTGCCCCACCACCAGGGGATTCCCTGGCGCCGCGTCAACGGCGGCGAGCACTGCTGTCAGCTGGTCGTCGAGCGTCGCGGAGGCGGCACCGTCGCCCTGGCCGGGGAGGGCGATCGGCACGGGACGGTGGCCGAGTGCGGTGAGTTCGGGCACGACGTCGTCCCATGCGGATCTGTCGAGCCACAGGCCGACGATGAGCAGGATATCCACGTCTGATCTCCCGGAGAGGAACCGAAGCTGACTGCCGGCACGCTATCCGGAGGCTCTGACATTGACGGGCTCAGGCCACCTCAACCCGGCGAACCTTCCCGGTCACAGCACTTAGGTGCTCCCCGCACTCGCCGTTCTGCCGGACGGCCTCGGTGAGGGCCGCGGCCTGCCGAGGGTTGGGGACGTACCGGAAGCCGACCTCGTCGTCCTTGTCGGGTGCCGTCCAGTCCACCCGGAGCAGGGGATTGCCGGTCAGGATCCCGCGCTCGACCGCGTACCGCAGGACGTTCCTCAGCACCATGCGCCTACGGCTCACGGTGTTGCCCGCAGCCAAGTTGCCGTCGAGCTTCCGGGACAGCGCGTCCAGGGCGGCCCGGAGCCGCTCCAAGCGGTCGACCTCGCTCATCTTGACCGTGTTGTCCGCGATCCGGGCCAGAGCCGTGGCGATGTCCTCGGGCGGCTCCTCCACTTCGCGGCGGGCCCGCAGGACGTTGTCCTTGTCCTTGACCGCCCGGAAGGCCCAGCCATAGAGGGCGCGGCGCAGGAGGGGCGCCGCTGGCGCACCCCGCGAGGTGGATGCGAAGGCGGGCGCGACGGTGGCGAGCGTCTCGGCGATGCTCGCGCGGTGCTCGGCCGCCGCCTTGGGCCACTTCATCAGCATGTAGGCCGTGCAGGTCAACAGACTGCCCGGCGCGCCGGAAGCTTACGGGGGCATGATCACTCGCGCCGAAGCAGCTCCCGGCCAAGTCGCTCGTCCGACCTGATCTCTGACCAGCCGAACCGGTGACATTGGCAATTTGTTCGGACGAGCCTCCTTGGCGAGGAACAAAACCGACTTGAGGATTCTCCTACTGGATCACCTGCAGCCGCGCACAGTCCGGCAGCCATACCCGGTCAGCTGGAACACGAGAGGCGGCCACCCCTGTCAGGAGATGTGTATGCACACCAGCCGGGACGAGTGCGCCCATGTCCCCGAGCGACGTAGGAATCAGACATCGAGGCGGGCGCGTCACTGTCGACGGGCATGGGTGGTTGGGGCCCTGGCCGCAGTGTGCACCGCACTGCTGCCCGGCGTCACCCCTCACGCCTCGGCAGACGAGCACCCAGACCCGCGGTGCTCCCACACCGCCTACGTGGCCAACTCTGGCGACGACACCGTGTCGGTGATCGACTCCAGCACCGACACGGTCACCGCCACCATTCCCGTCGGCGACAACCCGATCGGGGTGGCGGTGGACCCGCCCCGTGCCCGCGCTTACGTGACCAACGGCGCCGACAACACCGTGTCGGTGATCAACACCAGCAACAACACAGAGATCCTGCCCCGCATCCCCGTCGGCACCAACCCGGCCGCGGTGGCGGTGGACTCGACCCGTGCCCGCGCCTACGTGGTCAACTTCGTCGACCGCACCGTGTCGGTGATCAACACCAGAAGCAACCGGGTGGTCGGATCGCCTGTCCCCGTCGGCGCCAGCCCTAGCGCGGTGGCGGTGGACCCGCCCCGGGCCCGCGCCTACGTGACCAACTCTCTCGACGACAACGTCACGGTGATCAACACCAGAAGCAACCGGGTGGTCGGATCGCCTATCCCCGTCGGCACCGACCCGGAGGGGGTGGCGGTGGACCCGTCCAGTGCCCGCGCCTACGTGACCAACTTGGGCGACAACAACGTGTCGGTGATCAACACCAGCAACAACACAGAGATCCTGCCCCGCATCCCCGTCGGTAGCGAGCCGCTCGGGGTGGCGGTGGACCCGGCCATCGACCGCGCCTACGTGGCCAACTCCGCCGACGACACCGTCTCGGTGATCGACACCAGCAACAACACGGAGATCCTGCCCCGCATCATCGTCGGAGACTTGCCGTTCGGGGTGGCGGTGGACCCGCCCCGGGCCCGCGCCTACGTGACCAACTTCCTCTCCAATACCGTGTCGGTGATCGACACCACCAACAACGCAGTCACAAGCGTCACCGTCGGGGCCCAACCGCAGGGGGTCGCTGCCTTCTGATAGCCGCAGCAAACCCGGTCGATCAGCTGGTTCGACGCGTGCTGCTGGCCCTGAAGGATCTCCGCGTAGAACTTCCAGAGCACCGAGGGACCGTGCCCCGCCTGCCGGGCCGCTTCCACCGGATCCACCCCCGCCTGCAGCTCGACCTCGAACGCCACGGCGCCAGGACCCCCGCTGGGGTCCTGGCCCGCGTCGGCCAACGCATCCTCACCCTGACCGCGGCCCATCTGGCACAACCGGCAGACGGGAACACCCACCACCCGCTCACTGATCGCCTACGACCACTGACCCGAGCACTTCGGAATTACTCGTCTAGGCGTCCGGGAACCAGGAGCGGCCCCCGGCCCAGTGGGCCGCCCAGCCCGTGAAGCCGGGGGTGCCCGGCATCACGGCGTCGGGGGAGTCCGGGCCGAAGGGCATCGCGCCCTCGCCGGCGATCTGCCAGACGTGGCCGCGCTGCGGGCCGGTGACGATCAGGTGCCAGTACATGCCGCAGCCGTCGGTGCCCAGCAGCAGCGAGCCGTGGTCGAACACGGGGTCCGTCAGGGCCTCGAACTCCTCCTCCGTCAGCTCGGCCTCGTCGTCCTCCGCCTCCCACAGCCAGGCCGCCGTGAGCGGGAAGGGCTCGGCGAGCAGGCGTCGGGGGCGGTCGGCGCCCCAGTCCGGGGGCGTCTGCGCGAGCGGCAGCAGACCGTAGTAGGGCGGTCCGGCGCGCAGTCCGTCGCAGATCTCCGCCACGAACGTGCGGTAGGGCTCCGGCAGCACGACGCCGTGCTCCGCCTCGAAGGAGCGCACCGCCTCCCAGCCGGCCGGCGGAGCGGCCTCGGGGCGGGAGGAGAAGACCTCCCGGAGGGCGGCGAGCTCGGCGGGGTCGGCTGTCTCCGTGTTCATGCCGGTCATCATGCAAGACCGGGGAGACGTCCCGGCCTCCCGGGTCCGGGTTCCCCGACGTCCGGCCTCCTGTCCGGCCCAACCGGCCGGCGGCACGCCGCCGGCCGGACGGCTCAGCCGCCGACCAGGATGCGCTTCAGCTCGCGGGCCGCCCGCGGGGGTGCCACGTCCGTGCGGTGGGCCAGGGCGATGGTGCGGCGCAGCGGGGAGCCCGCGAGACGGGTGGCGCGCAGGCCCGGTCCGGCGTGGTCCACGACCATGGCCGGGACCACGGCGATGCCCAGCCCGGCCCGCACGAAGCCCAGTACCGCGTCCATCTCCCCGCCCTCCACGGTGAACACCGGCTCGAACCCGGCGGCCCGGCACGCCCCCACCGTCAGGTCCCGCAGGTCGTAGCCGTGCCGGAACATCACCATCGGCTCCTCGCTCAGGTCGGCGATGGCCAGTTCGCCGCCGCCCGCCGGCGGCGGGAGGTCCGCGGACGAGACCACCACCAGGTCCTCCGTCAGCAGCTCCACCGTGGTCAGCGCGGGCGCGGACGGCGGCAGCGGCAGCGCGATCAGGGCCAGGTCCAGCACCCCGCGCGCGAGTTCCCGCACCAGGTCCAGCGAGCCGCTCTCCTCGATCAGCAGCTCGATGCCCGGGTGCGCCGTGTGGAAGGCGCGCAGCACCGCCGGCAGCAGGCCCGTGCACACGCTCGGGGTCGCCCCCAGCCGCACCCGGCCGCGCCGCAGCTGCGCCAGCTCCTGCACCTCCAGCCGCGCCGTGTCCGCGTCCGCCAGGATCCGCCGCGCCAGCGGCAGCAACGCCTCGCCCGCGTCCGTCAGCGCGATGTTCCCCCGCGCCCGGCTGAACAGCTCGGCGCCCAGCTCCCGTTCGAGCGCCTTGATCTGCTGGGACAGCGACGGCTGTGCCACGTGCTCCCGTTCGGCGGCGCGCGTGAAGTGCCGGGTCTCGGCGACGGCCACGAAATAGACCAGCTGCTGGAACTGCATGCCCCCAGGCTACCGCCCTCCATAGGCTTTGCCTATCGCGATCAGCTCCACCATGTCTTGGACCTCTCGGGACCTTGGTCCTTACCGTCGACGGCATGGCTCTGGCAACGCGGACGGATCGACGGCCGTCCACCACGCGCACGCTCTGGGACTCCACCGTCGGCAAGAAGTCTGTGATGGCCGCATCAGGCCTGGTGATGCTCGGCTACCTCGTCGTGCACATGCTCGGCAACCTGAAGATCTTCTTCGGGGCGGACGAGTTCAACGGCTACGCCCACTGGCTGCGCACCCTCGGCTCCCCCTTCCTGCACCACGAGTGGGCCCTGTGGATCGTCCGCGTCGTCCTCGTCGCCGCCGTCGTCGCCCACGCCGTCTGCGCCTACCAGCTCAGCCGCCGCGACATCAAGGCACGCCCGGTGAAGTACGCCCGAAGGCGCCGCCGCGCGAGCTACGCCACCCGCACCATGCGCTGGGGCGGCGTCATCCTCGGCCTCTTCATCGTCTGGCACCTCCTCGACCTGACCACCCTCACCGTCAACGAGCGCGCCTGGGCCGGCCACCCCTACGAGAACGTCCTCTCGACCTTCTCCACCTGGTACGGCAACACGGTCTACATCGTGGCCGTGGCCGCCCTCGGCCTGCACGTCCGCCACGGCTTCTGGAGCGCGGCCCAGACCCTCGGCGCGGGCAACGCCCGGCGCGACCGGGCCCTGAAGTCCCTGGCCAACGCCCTGGCCCTCGTCCTCTTCGCGGGCTTCGTGTCCGTGCCCGTCGCCGTCATGACCGGAGTGGTGAGCTGACCATGAGCACCGAGTACGCCGCCTACACCACCGGCGAGCCCGTCCGCGACACCAGGGCCCCCGAGGGCCCGATCGCCGAACGCTGGGACCGCCGCCGCTTCGAGGCCAAGCTGGTCAACCCGGCCAACCGCCGCAAGCACACCGTAATCGTCGTCGGCACCGGCCTGGCGGGCGGTGCCGCCGGCGCGACCCTCGCCGAGCAGGGCTACCACGTGGTCCAGTTCTGCTTCAGCGACTCCCCGCGCCGCGCCCACTCCATCGCCGCCCAGGGCGGCATCAACGCCGCCAAGAACTACCGCAACGACGGGGACTCCGTACACCGGCTCTTCTACGACACCGTCAAGGGCGGCGACTTCCGCGCCCGCGAATCCAACGTCCACCGCCTCGCCCAGATCTCCGTGGAGATCATCGACCAGTGCGTGGCCCAGGGCGTCCCCTTCGCCCGCGAGTACGGCGGCCTCCTCGACACCCGCTCCTTCGGCGGCGTCCAGGTCTCCCGCACCTTCTACGCCCGCGGCCAGACCGGCCAGCAGCTGCTGCTCGGCGCCTACCAGGCGCTGTCCCGGCAGATCGCCGCCGGCAACGTCGAGCTGCACGCCCGCACCGAGATGCTCGACCTGATCACCGTCGACGGGGTGGCCCGCGGCATCGTCGCCCGCGACCTGATCACCGGCAGCATCGACACGTACTACGCCGACGCCGTGGTCCTGGCCAGCGGCGGCTACGGCAACGTCTTCTACCTCTCCACCAACGCCATGAACTCCAACGCGACCGCCGTATGGCGGGCGCACCGGCGCGGCGCGTACTTCGCCAACCCCTGCTTCACCCAGATCCACCCCACCTGCATCCCGCGCACCGGCGACCACCAGTCCAAGCTCACCCTGATGAGCGAGTCCCTGCGCAACGACGGCCGCATCTGGGTCCCCAAGGCCAAGGGCGACACCCGCCCCGCCGCCGAGATCCCCGAGGCCGAGCGGGACTACTACCTGGAGCGGATCTACCCGTCCTTCGGCAACCTCGTCCCCCGCGACATCGCCTCCCGCGCCGCGAAGAACGTCTGCGACGAGGGGCGCGGCGTCGGCCCCGGCGGCCAGGGCGTCTACCTCGACTTCGCCGACGCCATCCGCCGCATGGGCCGCGACAAGGTCGCCGAGAAGTACGGCAACCTCTTCGAGATGTACGAGCGGATCACCGCGGAGAACCCGTACGAGGTCCCGATGCGGATCTACCCGGCCGTCCACTACACGATGGGCGGACTGTGGGTCGACTACGACCTCCAGACCACCGTCCCCGGCCTGTTCGCGATCGGCGAGGCCAACTTCTCCGACCACGGGGCCAACCGCCTCGGCGCCTCCGCCCTGATGCAGGGCCTCGGCGACGGCTACTTCGTGCTCCCCGCCACCATCAACGACTACCTCGCCCGCCACCCGCACCCGGAACCGGTCGACGACAGCCACCCGGAGGCCGCGGCCGCGGTCCGCGAGACCCGCGACTGCCTCGCCAAGCTGCTCGCCGTCGACGGCGACCGGACCCCCGACTCCTTCCACCGCGAGATCGGCGAACTCATGTGGGAGTACTGCGGCATGTCCCGGACCGAAGAGGGCCTGCGCAAGGCCCTCGCCCGGATCCCGGAGATCCGCGAGGAGTTCTGGCGGCGGATCAAGGTCCCGGGCAGCGGCGAAGAGTTCAACCAGTCGCTGGAGAAGGCCAACCGCATCGTCGACTACCTGGAACTCGCCGAGCTGATGTGCCTCGACGCCCTCCACCGCGCCGAGTCCTGCGGCGGCCACTTCCGCGAGGAGTCCCAGACCCCGGACGGCGAAGCCGCCCGCCGCGACGAGGAGTTCGGCTACGCCGCCGCCTGGGAGTACCAGGGCACCGGCACCGCCCCCGTCCTGCACAAGGAAGACCTCGTCTTCGAGTACGTCCACCCCACCCAGCGGAGCTACGCATGAAGCTCACCCTGCGCGTCTGGCGCCAGCAGAACCCCGACGCCCCCGGCGCCATGGCCTCCTACCAGGTCGACGGCATATCGAAGGACATGTCCTTCCTGGAGATGCTCGACACCCTCAACGAGGACCTCATCCTGCGCGGCGAGGACCCGGTGGCCTTCGACCACGACTGCCGCGAGGGCATCTGCGGCGCGTGCAGCCTCGTCATCAACGGCGACGCCCACGGACCCGAACGCACCACCACCTGCCAGCTCCACATGCGCTCCTTCGCCGACGGCGACACCATCGACGTCGAACCGTGGCGGGCCTCGGCCTTCCCCGTGGTCAAGGACCTCGTCGTGGACCGCAGCGCCTTCGACCGCATCATCCAGGCCGGCGGCTACATCACCGCCCCGACCGGCTCCGCCCCCGAGGCGCACGCCACCGCCGTGCCCAAGCCGGCCGCCGACTCCGCCTTCGAACACGCCGAGTGCATCGGCTGCGGCGCCTGCGTGGCGGCCTGCCCCAACGGCTCCGCGATGCTGTTCACCTCCGCCAAGATCAACCACCTGAACGTGCTCCCACAGGGCTCGCCCGAGCGCGAGACGCGGGTGCTGGACATGGTGGCGCGGATGGACGACGAGGGCTTCGGCGGCTGCACCCTGACCGGCGAATGCGCGACCGCCTGCCCCAAGGGGATCCCGCTGCCGTCGATCGCGGCGATGAACAAGGAGTGGCTCCGCGCCCTGCGCAAGGCCTGACCGCCGCGGCGCCCCGCCCGGCGCCGCCCCCGCACCCCCGTACGAGCCGCCCCCGGCCCCCTGCCTGGGCCGATCGGCTGACCCGATCCGCCGACCGGGCGCTCGTACGGGCCGTGGGCCGCGCCGTGCCCCGGCCCGGTCCGGTGCGTGGGGTTCAGTGGACCCCATGCCCCAAGCCCCCGCCGGGTCCGGACCGCGCCGCCGCACCGCGCTGGCCGCAGCCCTCGGCTGCCTGGCCGCGGCCGGCTGCACGGCCGAGGACACCGCGACCCGCAGGAGGCCGCACGGCCCCGCCCTCGGTCAGCCCGCGGCCAAGGACGCCCTCGTCATGGTGATCCGGCACGCGGAGAAGCCCTTCACCGGAGCCACCGGCGAGGACGACGAGGGCAACGAGGACCCCGGCTTCCTCGCCGGCCGGGGACGCCGCCGCGCGGAAGAACTGCCCCGGCTCTTCGGCCCGGCCCACAGTGCCCGGCTGCCCCGGCCCGCCGTGCTGTTCGCGACCGGCGGGCCGCGGTCCGCCCCCGCCCGGTCCAGGCAGACCCTGGCGCCCCTGGCCGCCGCCCTGCGGATCCCCGTACGGACGCAGTTCGCGCTCGGAGCCGAAACCGGCCTGGCCCGGGCGGCGTTGGAGGCCCGGACACCCGTACTCGTGTGCTGGGAGGCCGCCGGGATCCCCCGGCTGGTCCGGGCCCTCGGCGCCCACCACGTCCTCGGCGTCCCCGCCGCCTGGCCCGACCGCTGCGACCTCGTCTGGACGCTCACCCGCACGCGCGGCGAGTGGGCCTTCCGCGAACTCCCGCAGGAACTGCTGCCCGGAGACGCCTGAACCGCCCGTCCGGTGCTACAGCCCCAGCGCCCGCGCCAGATAGGGGGCCGTGCGGGAATCCGGCGAGGCGGCCACCACCGAGGGCGGACCCGCGGCCGTGATCCGGCCGCCGTCCGTCCCGCCGCCCGGCCCCAGGTCGATGACCCAGTCCGCACCCGCCACCACCTCCATGTCGTGCTCCACGACCACCACCGAGTGCCCCGCGTCCACCAGCCCGTGCAACTGCCGCAGCAGCACCCGTACATCGGCCGGGTGCAGCCCCGTCGTCGGCTCGTCCAGCAGGTACAGGGTGTGGTCGCGGCGCAGCCGCTGGAGCTCCGTCGCCAGCTTGATGCGCTGCGCCTCCCCGCCCGACAGCTCCGTCGCCGGCTGTCCCAGCCGCAGGTAGCCCAGGCCGATGTCCTCCAGCGCCCGCAGGCTGCGCGCCGCCGCCGGGACCTCCGCGAAGAAGCCGGCCGCCGCCTCCACGGTCAGCCCCAGTACCTCCGCGACGTTCAGCCCCGCGTAACGCACCTCCAGCGTCTCGGCGTTGTACCGGGCGCCCGCGCAACTCGGGCACGGGGCGTACGTACTGGGCAGGAACAGCAGCTCCACCGAGACGAACCCCTCGCCCTGGCAGGTCTCGCAGCGCCCGCCCGGCACGTTGAAGGAGAACCGGCCCGCCTTCCAGCCGCGTGCCCGCGCCTCGGGGGCTGCCGTGAAGAGCCTGCGCACGACGTCGAACAGGCCCGTGTACGTGGCCAGGTTGGAGCGCGGGGTCCGCCCGATCGGCTTCTGGTCCACCTCCACCAGCCGCCGTACCGGGAAGTCCGCCCCGGCCTGCCGCCCGGCGACCTCGCCCGCCAGCACCTGCCCCACCAGCGTCGACTTCCCCGAACCGGACACCCCCGTCACCGCCGTGAACACCCCGAGCGGGAACTCCACGTCCACACCGCGCAGGTTGTGCCGGTCCACGCCCGACAGGCGGATCCGGCCGGTGGCCTCGCGCGGGGTCCGCTCCGGCCCGGGCGCGGACGGCGCGAACAGGTGCCGCGCCGTCGCCGACTCCGCGACGGCGGCCAGCTCCGCCGGAGGCCCGCTGTACAGCACCCGGCCGCCGTGCTCCCCGGCCCGCGGCCCCACGTCCACCACCCAGTCCGCGCGGCGCACCACGTCCAGGTGGTGCTCCACGACGAAGACGGTGTTCCCCGCCCGCTTCAGCCGCTCCAGTACGCCGAGCAGTGCCTCGGTGTCCGCCGGGTGCAGTCCCGCCGACGGCTCGTCCAGTACGTACACCACCCCGAACAGCCCCGACCGTAGCTGGGTGGCCAGCCGCAGCCGCTGGAGCTCGCCCGCCGACAGGCTCGGTGCGGTCCGGTCCAGGCTCAGGTAGCCGAGGCCGAGCTCCGCCACCGGCGCGATCCGCGCCCGCAGGTCCCCGGCCAGCACCCGCGCCGCCTCGTCCGCCAGGGGCGCGGCGGCCAGTACGCCGTCCAGGTCGTCCAGCGCCAGCGCCGCCAGCTCCGCGATCGTCCGGCCCGCGAACGTCACGGCCAGGGCCTCCGGCCGCAGCCTGCGTCCCTCGCACACCGGGCACGGGGCGTCGGTGAGGAACTTCTCGGCGCGCGCCCGCAGCGTGGCGCTCTTGGTGTCGGAGAAGGTCCGCATCACATAGCGGTGGGCGCTCATGTACGTGCCCTGGTAGGGCCGTTGGATCCGGTCGGCCTCCCGCACCGGGTGCACGGTGACCACCGGCTGCTCGTCGGTGAACAGGATCCACTCGCGGTCCTTCGCCGGCAGCTCCCGCCAGGGCCGGTCCACGTCGTGGCCGAGCACCTCCAGGATGTCGCGCAGGTTCTTGCCCTGCCAGGCGCCGGGCCACGCGGCGACGGCACCCTGACGGATCGACAGCTCCGGATCCGGCACGAGGAGATCCTCGCTGGTGCGGTGGATCCGGCCCAGGCCGTGGCAGGAAGGGCAGGCTCCCGCCGCCGTGTTGGGGGAGAAGGCGTCCGAGTCGAGCCGCCCGGCGCCCGGCGGGTAGGTGCCGGCCCGCGAGTACAGCATCCGCAGGGAGTTGGACAGCAGCGTCACCGTCCCCACCGAGGACCGCGAGCCCGGGGCGGAACGGCGCTGCTCCAGGGAGACCGCGGGCGGCAGCCCCGTCACCGAGTCCACCTTCGGTGCGCCGATCTGGTGGATCAGCCGCCGCGCGTAGGGGGCCACCGACTCGAAGTACCGCCGCTGCGCCTCGGCGTAGAGGGTGCCGAAGGCCAGGGAGCTCTTCCCGGAGCCGGAGACCCCGGTGAAGACGGTCAGGGTGTCGCGCGGGATGTCCACGTCCACCCCGCGCAGGTTGTGCTCCCGGGCACCGCGTACCCGTACGCAGGGATCGGGGGCGTCCGGCCGGCCGGGCTCGGCGGAGGTGTCGGGGGAGTGGCGCATTCGCCCTACTTTAGGCGCTGGACGGTTCCCGTGATCCTGGCCAGCCGGGTGAAGGAGTCCAGCAGGGCCGTGCGGTCGTGGGTGGACGTGGTGACCAGCAGCTCGTCCGCCCCGGTGGCCTCCGCCACCCCGGCCAGGGCGGCGGCCACCTGCGCCTCCGTACCGGCGATGTGCCCGGCGAGCCCGCCCTCGTACAGCTCCCGCTCCTTCGGGGTCATCTCCAGCGCCGCGACCTCCTCGGCCGGGAGCAGGGGAGGGAAGCTGCCCCGGGTCCGGGACCGGGCGAGGGCCCAGGCCTCCGGGAGCAGGATCCGCCGGGCGGCCTCCTCGGTCGCGGCGACCGCGACCGTCCCGGCGACCACTACGTACGGCTCCGCCGCCCACGGGGAGGGCCGGAACTCCTCGCGGTACCGGCGCACCGCCTCCCCGACCTTGGCGCGGGCGCGCAGGTCGCCGACCACCACCGGGAGCCCGGCTCGGGCGGCGATCCCCGTTCCCTCGCCGGTGGCCAGTACGAAGGGCGGGATCCGGAGTCCCTCGGCGGGGCGGGCGTGCACCTCGGGGTGGGCGCGCTGGGTGCCGTCGATCCACCCGAGCAGCTCGGCCAGCTGCTCCTCGAAGCGGTCGGCGTCGGCGGTGTCCCGGCCCAGGGCGCGGCGGATGCCGCCGGTGAAGCCGACGGAGCGGCCGAGGCCCATGTCGATCCGGCCGGGGAACAGGGCCTCCAGGACCCCGAACTGCTCCGCGACGACCAGGGGTTGGTGGTTGGGCAGCATCACCCCGCCGGTCCCGACCCGGATCCGCCGGGTGGCGGCGGCGACGGCGGCGGCCAGCACGGTGGGCGCGGAGCCGGCGACCCCGGGCACGCTGTGGTGCTCCGACACCCAGAAGCGGTGGTAGCCCAGCTCGTCCGCCGCGCGGGCCAGCTCCACGGTGTCGCGCAGGGCCTCGGGGGCGGTGTGCCCCTCGCGGGTGCGGGACCGGTCGAGTATCGAGACTTTTCGGATCACACCCGTCTCAACGCGCGGCGGCGGCGTTGATTCCCCGGCCTCCCCGGCCCGGTTGCGTTGCCGTCAGGTTGTCGTCGGGTTGTCGTACCGGCCGCCTAGGCTGCGGGCATGACACAGACCCCGTCCCGCCCTCCGCTGGCCGTCTTCGACATCGACAACACCCTCGCGGACACCGGTCACCGCCAGCACTTCCTGGAGGGCCGGCCCCGCGACTGGGCCGGCTTCTTCGGCGCGGCGCCGGCCGATCCGCCGCTCGCCCGGGGTGTGGCGCTGGCGGTGGAGAGCGCGGCCGACTGCGAGGTGGTGTACCTGACCGGCCGGCCCGAGCGCTGCCGGGCCGACACCGCCGACTGGCTGGCCCGGCACGGGCTGCCGGAGGGCCGGGTGTGGATGCGCGGCAACCAGGACCGGCGCCCGGCCCGGGTGACGAAGCTGGAGGTGCTCCGGCGCATCGCCCGGGGGCGCGAGGTGCGGGTGCTGGTCGACGACGACGAACTCGTCTGCGAGGCCGCCCGCGCGGCCGGCTTCCGGGTACTGCTGGCGGACTGGGCCGCGGACGCGCCGGAACTCCAGCAGGCGCAGGAGGGCGAGGGCCGCACCTGACGGTCCCGCCGGTGCCCGCCCGCACTGCCCGGGCCGTACGGGCTGGCACCGGCGTCCGGGCTGCCCGCCCCGCCCGTGACGCCCCGTTCCGCCCGTGACGCCCGCCCCGCCTGCGCTCCCGCCCCGCCCGTACGGCCCGATCGGCCCTCAGTCCTCGCCGTCGAGGCGGAAGCCCACCTTCAGCCCGACCTGGTAGTGCGCGACCTGCCCGTTCTCGATGTGTCCGCGCATCTGCGTGACCTCGAACCAGTCCAGGTTGCGCAGGGTCTGCCCCGCACGTGCGAGCCCGTTCCGGATGGCCTGATCGATGCCCTCGTGGGAGGTGCCGACGATCTCGGTCACCCGGTAGGTGTGGTTGGACATGGGGGTCTCCCGCCAGTCGTCGCTGTTGCCTTGTTCCACGGTGCCCCAGTAAGCCCCGGTCCGCGAGCTATGCGTGAACAATCCCGGGTGAAAGGGGGTTGACCCGCCCATTGGTCTATGCCAATTTCAAGCCATCTGAGATCCATCCCCAGAAGGTGACCCCCCGTGAAGATGCGCTTCCTCGCCGTGTGCACGGCCCTCGCGGCCGCGACCGCCCTGACCGGCTGCGGCCAGTCGGCGGGATCCGACGGAGGCTCCGGCAAGGTGACCCTGTGGCTGATGAAGGGCAGCGCCTCCGAGGACTTCATCGCGAAGTTCACCGCCGACTTCGAGGAGCAGCACCCCGGCACCGACCTGGACGTGAAGATCCAGGAGTGGAAGGGGATCGGCGACAAGGTCAACGCCGTCCTCAACGGCAAGGCCAAGGGCGGTGCCGACGTCATCGAGGTCGGCAACACCCAGGTCGCCCAGTACGTCGAGACCGGCGGCGTATCCGAGGTCACCCTCGAAGGCCTGCGCGAATGGGGAAGCAAGGACTGGCTCAAGGGCCTCTCCGACCCCGGAAGCGTCAACGGGGCCCAGTACGGCGTCCCGTGGTACGCCGCCAACCGGGTGGTGATCTACAACAAGGACCTGTTCGCCGCCGCCGGGATCAAGACCCCGCCCAGGAACCGCCAGGACTGGATCGCCGCCACCCAGAAGCTCGACAAGGGCGACCAGCAGGGCATCTACCTGCCCGGCCAGAACTGGTACGTCCTCGCCGGGTTCGTCTGGGACGAGGGCGGTGACCTCGCCGTCGAGACCGGCGGCCAGTGGGTCGGCGCCCTCGACGACGAGAAGGCCCTCGCCGGAATGGAGTTCTACAAGCAGCTCCAGGCCCTCGGTGACGGCCCCAAGGGCGGCGACGAGGAGACGCCCCCGCAGTCCGAGGTCTTCGCCCGCGGGCAGGTCGCCCAGATCATCGCCACGCCCGGCCAGGTCGCCCAGATCGAAGCCGCCAATCCTGCGCTCAAGGGCAAGCTCGGCTTCTTCCCCATCCCCGGCAAGACCTCCGACAAGGCGGGTTCCGTCTTCACCGGCGGATCCGACCTGATCATCCCCGAGAAGACCGCCCACCGGGATCGCGCCGTGGACGTGATCACCGCCCTGGTCAGCGAGAAGTGGCAGACCGAACTCGCCCGCACCATGAGCTACGTCCCCAACAAGACCACCCTCGCCCGCGTGGTCGAGGGCAACGACGGCGCCGCCGCCATGGCCCCCGGCGCCGCGCAGGGACGGGCCACCCCGAAGTCCGCGCGCTGGGCCGAGGTCGAGGCCACCAACCCGATCAAGCCGTACATGACGGCCGTGCTCGGCGGCCAGGACCCGCGCCAGGCGGCGAAGACCGCCTCCGACAGCATGAGCCGGGTCCTCAACTCCGACCGCTGACCCCGCGGCCGGGGAACGACGGAAGGGGAACCGCGGCCGGGGAACCCGCCGGCGCACCGACCGCCGAGTTCAGCCTCCGCACATCCGGGGGCCGCCGATCGGTCATGTCGAATCCAGCCGGTCACGGAAGAAGTAGAGGAGCCGGGCCCGCCGCCCGCGGACCCGGCTCCCCGTGCCCGGATCAGGAGCAGCCATGACCATCGCCCCCCTGTCCCCGTCCCCCCTCGCACACCCAGCCCCGGCCGCCGCCCCCACGGCCCCCGGGGCGCCCGCCGCCCCCCGGTACACCGTCCGCCTCGCCCGCGACGAGGACGAGGTCCGCGCCGCCCAGCGGCTGCGCCACCAGGTCTTCGCCGGCGAGCTCGGCGCCCGCCTCGACGGCCCCGAGCCCGGCCTGGACGCCGACGCCTTCGACGCGTACTGCGACCACCTCCTCGTCCTCGACGAGGAGACCGGGCAGGTCGTCGGCACCTACCGGCTGCTGCCCCCGGAGCGCGCCGCCGTCGCCGGACGTCTCTACTCCGAGGGCGAGTTCGACCTCTCCGCCCTCGCCCCGATCCGCCCCGACCTGGTCGAGGTCGGCCGCTCCTGCGTCCACCCCGACCACCGCAACGGCGCCGTCATCGCCCTGATCTGGGCCGGCCTGGCCCGCTACATGGAGCGCACCGGCCACAACTGGCTCGCCGGGTGCTGCTCGATACCGCTGTCCGACGGCGGGGTGCTGGCCGCCGCCACCCGCGAGACCGTCCTCGCCCGCAACCTCGCCCCGCAGGAGTACCGCGTCACCCCGCACCTGCCGTGGACCCCCGGGGGGACCACCGTCCCCGGCCGCATGGAACTGCCGCCGCTGCTGCGCGGCTACATCCGCCTCGGCGCCTGGGTGTGCGGGGAGCCCGCCTTCGACGCCGAGTTCGGCTGCGCCGACCTGTACGTGCTGCTCTCCCTGCGCCGGACCAACCCGCGCTACCTGAACCACTTCCTCTCGCTCGCCCCGGGCGCATGAGCGGCTGGCTCCCCGTCTCCCCCTGCACCCCCGAGGCCTGCGCCGGCCACCCGGGGGCGACCGCGAGCGCGGCCCGCGCGGTACTCCGGCTCGCCACCGCCCTCGCCCTGGTCCTGCTCGCCGTCCCGGCCGCCCCGCCGGTACGGCTGCTCCCCGCCCGGCCCCGGCGCGCCCTGGTCCGGGCCTGGTCCGCCGCGCTCGTGCGGTCGATGGGGATACGGATCACCGTGCACGGCACCCCGGGCCCGGACGGGGGCCGCCTGATCGTCGCCAACCACATCTCCTGGCTGGACGTCCCGCTCGTCGCCGCCGTCCTGCCCAGCCGGATGCTGGCCAAGAGCGAGATCGGCGCCTGGCCGGTGCTCGGCCCGCTCGCCGCCCGGGCGGGCACCCTCTTCATCGAGCGCGACCGGATCCGGGCCCTGCCCGGCACGGTCGAGACCCTCGCCGGGGCGATGCGGGCCGGGGACCGGGTCACCGTCTTCCCCGAGGGCTCCACCTGGTGCGGCCGCGCCCAGGGGCCCTTCCGGCGGGCCGCGTTCCAGTCGGCGCTGGACGCGCGGGTACCCGTACAGCCCCTGCGGATCGCGTACCGGCTGGCGGGCGGGGAGCTCGCAGGGGCGCCCGCCTTCGTCGGGGAGGACCCGCTGACCGCCTCCCTGTGGCGGATCGCCCGGGCGCGGGGAGTGCGGGCCGAGGTACGGCTGCTGCCGCGCATCCCGCCGGGCCGCCACACCGACCGCCGCGCGCTGGCGGGGGCGGCGCGGCGGGCCGTACTCGGCGCCCCCGGGCGGGAGCTGCCGCTGCCGGCGGGCGTACCCGCGCGGCAGCGGCCCGGCGGGGAGCCCGATCAGCCCTCGGCCACCGACAGGGACAGCGCGAAGCGGCCCGCCGCGTCCGTCCACCAGTGCGTCAGCTCCAGCCCGGCTCCGGCCAGCTCCTTGCGCACCCCGTCCTGACGGAACTTCGCGGAGATCTCCGTCAGGATGTCCTCGCCCGCCTCGAACGGCACCAGCAGGTCCAGCGCCCGGACCTTGACCGTCACCGCCTCCCTGGCCCGCAGGCGCATCTCGATCCACTCGTGCTCCCGGTTCCACACCGCCACGTGGTCGAAGCCGGCGGTGTGGAAGTCCGCGCCGAGCTCCCGGTCGATCACCGCCAGCACGTTCTTGTTGAACTCCGCCGTGATCCCCCGCGCGTCGTCGTACGCCGCCACCAGCACGGCCTCGTCCTTCACCAGGTCGGTGCCGAGCAGCAGCGCGTCCCCGGGCGACAGCATCGCCCGTACGGACGCCAGGAACACCGCCCGCTCCGCCGGCAGCAGATTGCCGATCGTGCCGCCCAGGAACACCACCAGCCGGGGCCCCTCGGAGTCCGGCAGGTGCAGCGGCTTCGTGAAGTCGGCCAGCAGCGCGTGCACCCGCAGGCCCGGATGCTGCGCCGGGAGCAGCTCGCCCGCGCCGGTCAGGGCGCTCTCGCTCACGTCCACCGGTACGTACGTCCGCAGCGCGGGCATCGCCTCGATCAGGTGCCGGGTCTTCTCCGAGGATCCGGAGCCCAGCTCCACGAGGGTGCGCGCCCCGCTCACCGCAGCGATCTCCCCGGCCCGCTCCAGCAGGATCTCCCGCTCGGCGCGGGTCGGGTAGTACTCCGGCAACCGGGTGATCTCCTCGAAGAGTTCACTGCCCCGGGCGTCGTAGAACCACTTCGGCGGCAGCTCCTTCGGGAAGCGGGTCAGTCCGTTCAGGACGTCGACGCGCAGCGCCTTGTCGGCGGCGTTCTCGTCCAGGGTCCGGGTCAACTGGAAATCGCTCACGGGGAGGTCTCCTTGAGGGGGGTCAGGGCGACCCGCGTGCGGGTGGCGGTCAGCAGGGTCCGGTCGGGCACCTCGCACCAGCGGGCGTCGTCGTCATGGGGCTCGGACGCCACCACCACGCGCCCCGCCGCCGGGTCGGCCAGGTACCAGAGGGAGTCGCCCCAGGCGGTCGCCGCGATCGTGGCGCCGTCGGTCAGCAGCAGGTTCAGCCGGGAGCCCGGGGCCGCCCCGGACAGCTCGCGGACCGGCTCCGCCAGGGCGGTGCCCATGTCGTCGCCCTCCCGCAGCCGGCGCAGCACCAGCGCCCAGACCAGCGCCGAATCCGTGCGCGCCGCCAGCTGGAGCAGCTCGCTCGGAGGCAGGGCGGCGGCGAGCGGGCCCGCCGCGTCGGGCCAGTCCCGTACGGCCCCGTTGTGGCTGAACAGCCAGGGCCCCGAGGCGAAGGGCGCCGCCGCGGCCTCCCCGTCGGCCCCCGGCCGGGTGGCGTCGCGTACGGCGGCCAGGAACGCGCCGCTGCGCACCACGCGGGTGAGGTCGGCGAAGGTCAGGTCGCCCCAGACCGGCCCGGCGCGCCGGTAGCGGGCCGGGACCGGATCGCCCTCGGCGTACCAGCCGACGCCGAAGCCGTCCGCGTTGACGGTGCCGAACCGCTGGCGGCGCGGCTGCCAGGACTGGCGGACCAGGGAGTGCTCGGGCTCGCTCAGCAGCCGTTCCAGCGCCACGGCCGGCCCCAGGTAGGCGAGGTGGCGGCACATCAGACGTCCCTCGCGGTGCGGAAGCCGGAGAAGATCTGCCGCCGCACCGGCAGGTCCCAGTTGCGGAAGGTGCCCCGGCAGGCGACCGGGTCCACGGCGAAGGAACCGCCGCGCAGCACCTTGTGCGCCGGTCCGAAGAACACCTCCGAGTACTCCCGGTAGGGGAAGGCGCGGAAGCCCGGGTAGGGCAGGAAGTCCGAGGCCGTCCACTCCCACACGTCGCCGATCAGCTGGCGCACCCCGAGCGGGGAGGCCCCGGCCGGGTAGCCGCCCGCCGGGGACGGGCGCAGGTGGCGCTGGCCCAGATTGGCGTGCGAGGGGGTCGGGTCGGTGTCGCCCCAGGGGTAGCGGCGGGAGCGGCCGGAGGCCGGGTCGTGGCGGGCGGCCTTCTCCCACTCCGCCTCGGTGGGCAGCCGGCGGCCCGCCCAGCGGGCGTACGCGTCGGCCTCGTACCAGCTGACATGCAGAACCGGTTCTGCATCGGGTACGGGCTCGGTCACCCCGAAGCGGCGGCGGAGCCACTGGCCGCCCTCGCGGTGCCAGAACAGCGGGGCCCCGATGTCGTGGGCCCGGACCTGCTCCCAGCCCCCGGGGTCCCACCAGCGGGGCTCCCGGTAGCCGCCGTCCGCGATGAAGGCCTGATAGGCGGCGTTGGTCACCGGGACCGTGTCGATCCAGAAGGACGCCACCTCCCTGACGTGCGCGGGCCGTTCGTTGTCCAGCGCCCACGGCTCGGTGGAGGTGCCCATGGTGAACGGGCCGCCCGGGACGAGGACTTCGGCCGCCGGAGGCTGCGGGCCCTGCGGCGGATCCGGGTCGGGGGCGGCCAGCACCGCGGCGCCGGCCCGTAGCTGATGGGTGATCAGCATCGTTTCGTCGTGCTGCTGTTCGTGCTGGGCGATCATCCCGAACACGAAGCCCCCGTCGAGCAGCGCCGTACCCTCCAGCGGAGTGCGCTCCAGCAGGGTGAAGACGCGGCCGCGCACCTCGGCCGCGTACCGGCGGGCTTCCTCCGGGCCCAGCAGGGGCAGCTTGGGCCGTTCGGAGCGGGGATGCTCGAAGGCGTCGTACAGGGAGTTGATCTCCGGGCGCATGGACTCCCGGCCGGCCACCCGGCCCAGCAGCCACAGCTCCTCCTGGTTCCCGATGTGCGCGAGGTCCCAGACCAGCGGTGACATCAGGGGGGAGTGCTGCGCGGTCAGCTCCTGGTCGCTCACCGCGTCGGTCAGGGCGGCGGTACGGGCCCTGGCGGCGGTCAGGGCCGCCGCGGCGCGCTCGCGCAGCAGCTCGGGGTGGATCTCGGGGCGGGTCTCGGCGGTCACGGGCGCGGTCCCTTCGCGGCGGTCGGCCGGCGCCGGTGTGCTCCCGAGCCGGGTCCGGCACCGGCTGTGGCATGGGCCTTGACGGCTCCGGCTCCGTTCGTGGCGGCTTCGGCTTCGGCTTCGGCTTCGGCGTCGTCGGCCGGGCAGCGCCCGCGCCGTACGTAGCGCTCCGCGAAGGCGCCCACCGCGTCCTGGACCTCCCTGCCCGCCCCGAGCCGGGGCAGCGCCTCGCCCGCCGCCCGGAAGCACGCGGTGGCGGCCGTGCGCAGCTCCGGATGGGCGAGCCCCGACCGGGCGGCGGTCCGCCACAGGGGGTTGCGCGGCGCGCACTGGGATCCGTACGCGTCGGCCAGCGCCTTCACCGCCCGGTACGCGGTCTCGGAGGCCTCGGGGTCGTCGAAGAGCGCGTGCACGAGCGCGACCGGGACCAGCCAGCCGTCCTCGCCCGGCTGCGCGTCGATCATCCGCAGCTCCAGGTGGCCGCGCGGCCGGACGGGCGGGAAGAGGGTGGTGAGGTGGTACTCCAGGTCCTCGGCGGTGGGCCGCCGTCCGGCGCCCGTACGCGGCCCCGTGCGCAGCCAGTCGCGGAAGCTCAGCCCGGTCGGCACCGTCC
Source organism: Streptomyces sp. NPDC033966 (assembly GCF_055575955.1). NCBI lineage: Bacteria > Bacillati > Actinomycetota > Actinomycetes > Kitasatosporales > Streptomycetaceae > Streptomyces > Streptomyces sp. NPDC033966. The sequence continues at coordinate 136,821 of NZ_JBVIRQ010000014.1, forward strand.
AGGGGCCGTCGCCGGGCGCGCGTACGCACATCACCTCGGCGTCCAGGGCGTGCCGGACCCAGCCGGCCCGGGGCTCGGCCGCCAGCGGCGGGGCGAGCGCGCGCCGCGGGTCGATGTCGCTCCAGATCCCCTGCCGGGCGCACCGCCAGCCCCGGTAGGGGCCTTCGCGGCCGGGGGAGTTGGCGAAGGCCGCCACCAGTACGGCGCCCAGCAGGTGGGCGAGGTGCCAGCGGCGGCCGTGGCCGAGCGGGCCGGGCTCCTCGTGGCCGGCGTCCACGCAGACCTGTACGGAGGCGGAGGAGCGCATCATGGCGCGCCCTGCGGGGCCGGTGCGGTCGAAGTAGGCCTCCATCGCGTCGTAGCGCGGGCTGGCCAGCAGGCGGTCGAGCGGTGCCCGGGGGTCCTGGCCGAGGCCGCGCAGGACGAGGCCCTGTCCGTGCAGGGCGCCGCGGACGGCGGTGAGGTCGGCCCGCAGGCCGTCCAGGCAGGCGGTGAGGGAGTCGGCGGGGGCCGAGCTGAGCTCCAGCTGGCCGCCGGGCTCGACGGTGAGCCGGGAGTTCAGGGGCAGTTCGCGGGCGGCCGCGTGAGCGGCGGTCAGCCTCTCGGGGGGCAGCCGCAGCCAGGGCCGCTCGGCGTCCAGGACGAGCCATTCGAGCTCGGCGCCGAGGAGGCGGGGCGGTCCGGTCTTGAAGCAGATGCCGTGGACGAGGTCCTCGGCGGCCGCCTCGGTCAGAGGGGTGTGCTCGGTGTTCTGGGCGAATGGAACGGGCGAGTCCTCGGGCATGACCGGAACCTCGTCTCCTGTCGTCGGCCGTGATGTCACCCGTGCCCTACCCCTCATCGGAGCGCTAATTCCTTTGCCGTCCCGGCTCCCGGGGCCGAGGATTCCGGCGTGAGCAGCAGATTGCGCGAGATCGCGCGGGAGAACGCACTGATCGCGGCATCCGGGGAGTACCGGACGCGGTCCGGGCGGCGGGTGTCCCTCGCCGCCGACCTGGCGGGAGCCAAGGCCGGAACCAGAATATATGGACCAAAACGAGTCATACCGGACGGAGAGTCCGTCGGGGGAGGCCGTCCAACGGTCTTCGAGGTCACCGGCGAGAGCAGCACGGTCGCGGCGCGCCGCCTCGCGGGGGAGGGCGGGGAGGGGGGCGTGGCGGTCCTGAACTTCGCCTCGGCCCGCAATCCCGGGGGCGGGTACGTCCGCGGGGCCAAGGCCCAGGAGGAGGCCCTGTGCCGCGCCTCGGCCCTGTACGAGACCCTGTTGGAGGCCCCGGAGTACTACGAGGTCCACCGCGCGGGAAAGAGCACCTTCTACACCGACCGGGTGATTCACTCCCCGGGCGTGCCGGTTTTCCGCGACGACCGGGGCGAACTGCTGGACACCCCGTTCCGGGCCGCGTTCCTCACCTCCCCGGCCCCGAACGCGGGCACCATCCGCCGTCAGGAGCCGGAGCGCGCGCACGAGATCCCGGCCGCGCTGGCCCGCCGGGCCGGGCTGGTCCTGGAGGTGGCCGCCCTGCACGGGTACCGGCGGCTGGTGCTGGGCGCATGGGGGTGCGGGGTGTTCCGCAACGACCCGGCACAGGTGGCGGAGGCCTTCCGGGCGGCCCTGACCGGCCGCTTCGCGGGGACCTTCGAGCGGGTCGTGTTCGGCGTCCTGGACCGCGACCCCCGTACCCGCGAGGCCTTCGCCGCGGCCTTCGACGGCTGCTGACCGGCGCGGCCCCGGGCGCGCGGGTCAGCGTACGACCTTGATCCCGAAGGGGGTCCCGAAGCCCAGGGCGAAGCCGATCGCGCTGTGCAGGTGGGCGTACATCTCCATGCCGCGGGCGGACACGAGCGGGCCGAGGTCGAGGACATCGCTCCACCCGTAGGCCTCCAGCAGCTCGGTGACCCGCCGCTTCGCGTCGGCGTCCGCGCCGGCGACGAACATCGTGTGGTCCCCGCCGTTGACGCGGCCCGGGCCCACCACGGTCTCCTGCTCCTGGGTGACGAAGGACTTGACGACCTTCGTGCGGGGAAGGGCGCGCTGGATCTGTTCGCCGAGGCTGTCGGTGTCGCACGGGTCGAACTTCGGCATCACACCCCACGGGGTGGGCCAGGGGTGCTCGCTCTCGTGCTGGTACACGAACGGCACGGCGTAGTCGACCAGGGTCTTGCCCGCCAGCTGGTCCGCGATCGCGGACAGCGCGGCGACGGCGTTGTGCCCGTCGATCCCGTTGACGACCAGCTCGTCGGCGGCGGCCGCGGCCTCGCCGAAGGACAGCAGGGTGACGCCGGGGTGCTCGGCGAGGAACTTCGGGTAGGGCGCGTTGCCCATCATGTCGGGTTCGGTGCGGGCCATGGTGGCCCCGACGTCACGGGTCCCGACGTACACCTCGTGCCCGAGCTCCAGCAGCCTGGCGGTGTGGGCGCGGGCGCCGCCGCCGGTTCCGAGAACAGCGATCTTCATGGGGTTCCTACCGTTTCGTTCCGTTCGGGGAACTCCAAGGTAGGGGCATTTCAGGACAGGAGGTGTCCTTTGACCGCGGCACAGTGGACCCCATGACAAGTGACATGACCGTACGGATGCTCCGGCTGCTCTCCCTGCTGCAGACCCGGCGGGAATGGCCCGGCACCGACCTGGCGGACCGGCTGGAGGTCACCGTCCGCACCGTCCGCCGCGACATCGACCGCCTGCGGCAGCTGGGCTACCCCGTCGACAGCACCCGCGGCCACGCCGGCGGCTACCGCCTGGCCGCCGGCGCCGACCTGCCGCCGCTGCTCCTGGACGACGAGGAGGCCGTCGCCGTCACGGTCGCCCTGCGCACCGCCGCGGGCAGCCTCACCGGCATGGAGGAGACCGCCCTGCGTGCACTGGCCAAACTGGAACAGGTCCTCCCGCGCCGGCTGCGCGGCCGGGTGGGCGCCCTCCAGTCCTCACTGGCCGGCATCACCTGGCAGGACCGCGGACCCCGCGTCGATCCCGCCCTGCTGACCACCCTCGCCGTCGCCTGCCGCGACCACGAGGTCCTCACCTTCGGCTACACCGCCCGCCAGGGGCCCGCCGCCGCGCACCGCAGGGTCGAGCCCTGCCACCTGGTGGCCTCCGGCGGCCTCTGGTACCTCCTGGCCCACGACACGGGCAAGGACGACTGGCGCCTCTTCCGCCTCGACCGCATCACCGGTCCCACCGCCACGGGCCGTCGCGTCCCGCCGCGCGAGGTGCCGGGCGGCGACCCGGCCGCATTCGTCGCGCAGCGCCTGACGGCGGCCCCGACCCGCCACCGGGCCGTCGCGACCGTCGACGCCCCGGCAGCACGCCTGCGCCACCTGGGCACGCGCGTCCGGCCGGTCACCGCCACCACCTGCCGCGTCGACGCCTCCGACGACTTCCTGCCCCGCATCGCCGGCACCCTGGCGGGCCTGGACGCGGACTACGTCCTGGACGCCGACCCGGCGGTCCTCGCCCACCTCCGGGCGGCGGCGCACCGCATGCTGGCAGCGGCGGGCTGAGCGCTCACTGCCAGCCGTAGAGGTCGCGCAGGCGGTCCACCACCAGGCGGAAGCGGGGCAGGTCCAGCGCGCAGGCCTCCCGGCGCATGCCCGACTCGTGGACCCGCAGCACCCGGTCCACGTCCACCCAGGACTCACGGCCCGCGCCGTCCCAGGGGCCCGAGCCGATCGGCACCCACTCCCGGTCGTCGTCGTGCCGCTTGCTGGACAGCTGGACGGCGAGCAGCGTCGCCCCGCCCGCCTCGCGCGCGACCACCAGCACCGGACGGTCCTTGCCCCGCCCGTCGTTCTCCTCGAAGGGGACCCAGGTCCACACGATCTCGCCGGGGTCCGGATCCCCGTCCGGGTCGGGGGCGTACTCGGTGCGGACCGGGCCGATGGCGCGGGGATCGGCCTCGGTGGTGGCGGTGAGGCCGTCCCGGCCGGGCTGCTCGACGTGGCTGCTGCCGTTGCCGTGGTGCGAAAGTGCCGTCATGCGGGCGAGGTTAGTGGGTGCCGCGACGGCCGCCGGCCACGAGCGGCGCGCGCCGTTGCGTACGGGTTGACGCGGGGCCCGGCGGACCCGGGCGAGGAAGGGGTCAGCCCGAACCGCCGCCCGCCCGGCCGCCACTCCTCGAACCCGCCCACGCGGACCCGTACCCCCGGGCGCGCGCCATGTCGACCTGCTCCGGACCGTTCACGCCCACGAGTCCGCCCTCTGCGACCCGGCCGATCCGACCGGCGCCGCCGGCCCGCCGTGAGCAGAGGCGGACCGGCCGCGCGGGCGGTCGAGCGCCGCCGCCCCCCCCAACGGAGGAGCCGGGAACTCCTCCCGCCCCTCGGGCGTCTCACCTGTCGAGAGAACGATCACGGAGCGTGCGGGGGTAGCGGTATGGCGATCACACTGGCGGAGGAGATCGTGCTGCTCTCGCTGGACGACGAGTCCGGCTCGGCGCAGCAGCGGCAGGCGGCCGGCTGGGCCGTCGCCGGCGGGTTCCTGCTCGAACTGGTCCTGGCCGAACGGGTCTCCGTCGACGGCGAGGCGATCGTCGTGACGGACCCGGCCCCGACCGGGGAACCGCTGCTCGACGGCCGCGCGGAGCTGATAGGCACCTGGCTGCGGGGGCGGGGGCGGCACCGTGCGACGGACTGGCTGACGAGGGACCAGCCCAAGGCCGTCACCGCGGCCGTGGAACGCCTCTGCGAGCGCGGGGTGATCGTGGAGGAGAAGCGCAAGGTGCTCGGGATGTTCCCGGCGCGCCGCTACCCGGAAGCGGACGGCACGGTCGAGCGCGAGCTGCGCGCCCGCCTGGCCGCCGTCGTGCTGGACGGCGCGGAACCGGACACCCGGACGGCCGGCCTCATCGCCCTGATTCACTCCGCCAAACTGCACGGCCTGGCCTTCCCCGACGGCCCGCGCAAGGAGGTGGCCGCGCGGATGGCGGAGATAGCCGACGGCCAGTGGGCGGCCGAGAGCGTCCGCACCGCGATCCGCGACACGCAGGCGGCGATGACCGCGGTCACCGTGGTGACGACGACCACGATCCTCATCTGAGGTCCGTCTCCCCGCATGCACGCCATGGACGCCGCCGTACTCGACCACCGGACCCGCACGCACCGGGACTGCATACCGCCCGACCTCGTCGAGCGGCTCCTCGACCTCGGCCACGCCGACGTCGTGCGCGCGCAGGCCCTCGCGGAGGACGGCGACTGGTTCTGCGCCCGGGCCTGGGCGCGCCGGCTGGCCGGGCAGGGCCGCACGGACGACGCCCTCGCCGTACTGGCCCCCTACACCGCGACGGGCTGGTTCACCGCGGCGGCGGAGACCGCCCGGCTGCTCGACGCGGCGGGCCGGGGCGAGGAGGCCATCGGCCTGCTGCGCCCCTTCGCCCGGGACGGGGAAGGGTCCGCGCTGCAGGAGCTGGCGCCGCTGCTGGCCCGTCACGGCCGGGCCGAGGAGGCGTACGCACTGCTCGTGCCGCACATCGCGCAGTGGTACCTGGCCGAAGCGCTCGCCGACGTGGCCCTCGCCCTGGGCCGGGGCGACCAGGTCGCGGAGCTGCTGGCCGCCCGGATCGCGCCCGACCGCCCGTGCGGGCGGTGCGGCAGCGCCGAGTGCGCCGGGCGCGGCCCCGAGCCGTTCAACGCGGTGAACCTCATCGCGTCCGTCCGCGAACGGCAGGGCCGTACGCAGGAAGCGCTCTCGGTGCTGTACGCGTACGGCGCGACCCCGGTCAACAACCGGGACCCGCTCGCCGAACTCCTCGTGAAGCACGGCCGGATCGACGAACTCCGCGCCTACGCGGCCGACGGCGGCCACCCGCCGGCGGTCCGCCGGCTGGCGGAGCACCTGGAGGAGCAGGGGGACGTGGCGGGCGCGGTCGAGGCCTACCGGCCGCACGCCGGGCAGGACCTCGGGCACGCCCGGATCCTCCTGGCACGCCTCCTCGCCCGCCACGGCCGGGGCGGCGAGGCCATCGAGGTGATGCGGGCGCGCGAAACCCACGACGACTACGCCCTCGACCTGCTGTGCGGGCTGTTCGCCGCCGAGGGCCGGGCCGAGGAGGGCCTCGCCCACCTGGACGCCCTCAAGTCCCGGCGGGGCGAGGAGGAATGGGAGCTGTTCCGGCTGCGGGGCCCGCTGCTGGCGGCCTGCGGACGGCTGGACGAGGCGGCCGAGCAGGCCCGCGCACACCCCGAGGGCGCGAGCTGGTACGCGGTGGAGGAACTGGCCCGCCTCCTGGCCGACTCCGGCCGCCCGGAGGAAGCCGTCGCCCTCCTGGAGACGGACCGCGCACAACACCGCGGGACCCTGGGCCCCTTCCTGGTGGAACTGGGCCGCGTCGAGGAGGCCGTAAGCCTCCTGCGCACCCCGCTCCCCGAAGTCCCCCCGCCCGCCCCCTGGGGCTACAGCGACTGCCCGCCCTTCTAGTGCCGTGCACGGAAAGGTCCACCGGGTCGCGGCGCCCGGCACGGCACCTCGCCGCGTTGTCGGACCGCGCACGTACGTCCAGTACGAGCCGCGGCCCTCCGCCTTGCGATGCACCGCACCGGACACCGCGACCCGGCAAACCTTCCCGGCCACAGCACTAGGGCCTGTCCGGCGGATCAGGGCCGGAGCCGTCCAACAGGTCAGCGGACGCCGCGGATCGGGCGTACCGCCAGTGCGCCCGCCACCGCCAGTACGGCGGCGACGACGAACAGCGCGGTGTAGCCGCCGCTCACCGAGACGACCACGGAGGCGACGAAGGGGGCGACGATCTGCGGACCGGCGTTCGCGATGTTGAGCACGCCCATGTCCCGCGCCGCGTCCTGCGCCGCCGGCAGGACCATCGTCACCAGCGCCGTGTCCACGGCCATGTAGCAGCCGAACGCCAGCCCGTTGACCACGGAGAACGCCAGCATCGCGGTCCAGCTCGCCGACACGGCCGGGATGACCAGCGCGAGCGCCGACAGCAGGGCCGAGGCCCCCACGAACAGCTTGCGCCGGTCGAGCCGGTCCGACAGCCAGCCGCCCGCCACCGTGGAGACGACCATCGCGACGCTCGTCAGCGGCATCAGCACGGCCACCGCCGCCTCCGGCTCCATCCCCTCCGGCAGCACGGTGTGGTCCTGGAGGATGTACAGCTGGTACCCGCTCACCGCGAAGTAGCCGAGCACGAGCAGCGCCCGCCCGATGAACGCCCAGCGGAAGTCGTGGTCGCGCAGGGCGCCCGCGAAAGCCGCGAGCTGGGCCCGGACGGGCAGCGGAGCACGCGCCGGCAGCCGCTGCTCACGGGTGCAGGCGGTGAACAGCACCGCCGCGCCCGCCACGATCGCGCCGAAAACGAGGTATCCGGTGCGGAAGTCGTCGGAGAACGCCGCCCCGGCCAGCGCACCCAGCACCGAGCCGAAGGGCAGGCCGAGCCCGACCGCAGCGGACGCCTTGCCGCGGGCACTCACCGGTACCCGGTCGGGGACGACGGAGGTGATGGCGGCCTGGTAGACGTTCATCACGGCCTGACCGAGGCACCAGGCGATGGTGATCAGCAGGATCGTGTCGGCCAGGCCCAGCAGCAGCATCGCCGGCACCGCGGCGAGCCCGCCGCCGAGGATCCACGGGTTGCGCCGTCCGGTGCGGTCGGACAGGGCGCCCGCGACGGGGTTGAACACCGTCGCGAAGACCGCGGAAACCCCCGCGATCAGGCCGAAGTTGGCGACCTTGTCGGCCGGGTCGACGCGCTCCACCTGGAGCGCGAGCAGGATGCCGGCGACGCCGACGTAGAGGGCGTACATCGCGGTGTTGCCGAGGAGCAGCAGCGGCAGCAGCCCGCGGCCGGGGGAAGGTCCGTCGGAAGTGGCGGCGGCGGTGCCGGTGGCGTGGGAGGAAAGAGCCATGGTGCCCTCCTGGGCAGGGGTGGAGGGGTGCGCGCCGCCCCGTCGCGGGTGGCGGGGTGCGACGGGGTGCGAGGGGGCGGCGGCACGTCTGGGAGGGGCCGGCGGAGAGGGAGTTACACGTGTCACTGAAACGTGTAAGCACTATGTAGCATCCGTTTCCGGCCAACCGCTAGCCCCCGTGCGCAATCGGTCTGGAAAGATGCCCGGGCCATGTCTGACTCACCGAACCCGCCGGGCCGCCGCACACCGCCCGCCCCGCCCGCCGCGGCACCCGTGCCGACCAGCGCCGACGTCGCCCGCCTGGCGGGCGTCTCCCGCGCGACCGTCTCGTACGTCCTGAACAACGCGGAAGCCGTACGCATCAGCGAGCCGACGCGGCGAAGGGTCCGCGAGGCCGCCGAGGAACTGGGCTACGTACCGCACGCCGCCGCCCGCAGCCTGCGCGCCGGGCACACCCGCATCGTGCTGCTGCCCACCTCGCACGTGCCGGCCGGGCCGCTCTACAGCAACTTCCTCAACGAACTCCAATGGGCCCTGCGCCGCCTGGACTACACCGTGGTCCAGTACGGCAGCCTCGGCCTCAGCGGCGACGAGGCCGCCCGCGCCTGGGCCGAACTGCGGCCCGTGGCGGTGATCTCCCTCGGGGAGCCCGCCCTGTCCCCGCAGAACGTCGTCACCCTCAAACGGGCCGGAGCGCGCGCGGTGATCACGATGGGCCCGGACACGGTCCCGGGCGCGCACGCGCTCGTGATGGACCAGGCGGAGGTGGGCGCCCGGGCCGCGACGCACCTCGTGGAACGCGGCCGCCGCCGGATCGGCGTGGTCGTGCCGCAGGAGGACGGCCTGGAACTGTTCTCCGCACCCAGACTGGCGGGCGCCGAGTCGGTGGCGGGCGCGGAACTGGTACGGGCACTGCCGATGGCCTACACGGAGGAGTCGGCGGCGGCGCTGGCCGCGCGGTGGGGGGAGCTGGGGCTGGACGGGGTGTTCGCGTACAACGACGAGTACGCGATGCTGCTGATGCGGGCCCTGCAGGACGCGGGCCTGCGGATCCCCCGGGACGCGGCCGTGATCGGCGCGGACGACCTGCTCATCGGGCGGCTGCTGCGGCCCAGGCTGAGCACAGTGCGGATCGAGATGCCGACGGGGGAGCGGTTGGCGGGGCTGGTGGACGCGGCGGTGCGGGATCCTTCGGAGATCACGGAGCGGCATGACCTGATGGCGGCCGTCGCGGTGCCCCGCGATTCCACGCCGCCGCCTTCTTGACGCGCTCCGTCCGGCGGGTGCGGGGCCGGTGGGCCGCTGCGCGGGGCCGAGTCCCCTACCCGCCCTTCGCCCGTTCCCCGGGGCTCCGCCCCGGACCCCCTGGGGCTCCGCCCCGGACCCCGCGCCTCAAACGCCGGCGAGGCTGGATTCTCGCCGGCCGGGGCTGGGTTTTCGCGGGCCATGTGCCGGCCGGGGGCGGGGACGGGGTGGGGTGTCGTCCGGGACTAAGACGAGATGAATTCGGCGCGCGGTACCGCTCACCAACCGGATCCGGCACAGGCGCCGAACATCGAAGCCCGTCCCGGACGACACCCCACCCCGGCACCGCCCCCGGCCCCCGCAGCCACCCGCCCGCCAGGGCAACGGCACCGCCGCCGACCCCGCAGCACGCACCCCACACCCCCGCCCGGCAGGGCCCGCGCGGCCATCCCACCTGCACCCGGCCCAGCCAGGGCAAGGGCAGCCATCCCCCCCCCACACACCCCGCCCGGCCAGCGCAAGGGCAGCCATCCCACCCGCACCCGGCCCGGCCAGGGCAAGGGCAGCCATCCCACCCGCACCCGGCCCGGCCAGGGCAAGGGCAGCCATCCCACCCGCACCCCGCCCGGCCAGGGCAAGGGCAAGGGCCACCGTTGACACACCCCGACACCTCGGCGGAGACTGCGGGCGCGCCCCACCGGGCGTGCCCGGGGGTGGGTCCCGGTGCCGACGCCGGCACCCGGTCCGCCGCCGACCGTACGGAGCCGCCCAGGAGAGCCCCCATGAGCATCCGCACCGTCCGCGACGTCTACGTCGTCGACGCCGTCCGCACCCCGATCGGCAAGTTCGGCGGAGCCCTCGCCGGGGTCCGCCCCGACGACCTCGCCGCCCACGTCGTGCGTGCTCTCGTGGACCGTACGCCCGACCTCGACCCCGCCCGCATCGACGACGTCGTCTTCGGTGACGCCAACGGCGCCGGCGAGGACAACCGCGACGTCGCCCGCATGGCGGTGCTGCTCGCCGGCCTGCCCGTCACCGTCCCCGGCGTGACCGTCAACCGCCTCTGCGGTTCGGGCCTGGAGGCCGTGATCCAGGCGGCCCGCGCGATCGCGCTCGGCGACGCCTCCGTCGCCATCGCCGGCGGCGTCGAGTCGATGTCCCGCGCCCCCTGGGTGGTGCAGAAGCCCGAGCGCGCCTTCCCCGCCGGGCACCAGCAGATGTGGTCCACCACGCTCGGCTGGCGGATGACCAACCCCCGGATGCCCGCCGAGTGGACGGCCTCCCTCGGCGAGGGCGCCGAGCTCGTCGCCGAGAAGCACGGCATCACCCGTGAGGCGCAGGACGCGTTCGCCCTGGAGAGCCACCGCAAGGCCGCGGCCGCCTGGGCGGAGGGCCTGTACGACGGCGAGGTCGTCCCCTACCCCGGAGCGGATCTGGCCCGCGACGAGTGCATCCGCGAGGGCTCCACCGCCGAGGCACTGGCCCGCCTCAAGCCGGCCTTCCGGACGGACGGTTCGGGTACGGTCACGGCCGCCAACGCCTCCCCGCTCAACGACGGCGCCGCCGCCCTGCTGCTCACCGACGAGGAGGGCCTGGCCGCGACGGGCCGCGAGCCGCTCGCCCGGATCAGTGCCTCCGCCGCCACCGGCATCGAGCCGCAGCTGTTCGGCCTCGGCCCGGTCGATGCCGTCCAGCGGGCGCTCGCCAAGGCGGGCCGCGACCTCTCCGACCTGACCGCCTTCGAGCTCAACGAGGCCTTCGCCGCGCAGGCGCTGGGCTGTCTCGCGGCCTGGCCGCAGCTGGACCCGTCCGTGGTCAACCCGCGCGGCGGCGCCATCGCCATTGGCCACCCGCTCGGCGCCTCCGGTGCCCGGCTGGCGGGCTCGGTGGCGCACCAGCTGGCGGCGGCCGGCTCCGGCACCGGCATGGCGGCGCTGTGCATCGGCGTGGGCCAGGGCATCGCCCTGGTCCTCGAACGGTAGACACCACCGCCACCCGCCACCCGCCACCCGGCACCCGCCACCCGGCACCCGCCACCCCACAGGACCCCGTCGATCGTTTCCGGTCACGGGGTCCCGCCAACTGCCCAATAACCGAACAGAGATGACGCCCCCGGTCTGGCACGATGGCGCCTGCTGCCGCCCCCCGCCCCGCCCGCCCACCCCCACCCGGAGGCCCCGCGCCATGCCGCTGCTCGATCCGACACTCTGGCAGGACGGACCCACCCTCACCGGCGGTACCGCCCCGGTCGTCGAACCCGCGACCGGCCGTACCCTCGCCACCGTAGACCTCGCCGCCCCCGCCGACGTCGCGGAGGCGGCCGTACGGGCCCGGGCCGCGCAGCACGACTGGGCGCGCGCCACCCACCTGGAGCGGGCGGCCGTACTGCGCCGCGCCGGGGACCTGTTCGCGGCCCACGCGGAAGAGCTGCGCGAGTGGCTGGTCCGGGAGTCGGGCTCCATACCCGGCAAGGCCGACTTCGAACTCCACGTCGCCGCCCAGGAGTGCTACGAGGCCGCCGCGCTCGCCTCCCGTCCGGCCGGGCAGGTGCTGCAGAGCGAGGCGCCCCGGCTCTCCTTCACCCGCCGCGTCCCGGTCGGGGTGGTCGGGGTGGTCGCACCGTTCAACGCCCCGCTGATCCTCTCCATCCGCTCCGTCGCCCCCGCGCTCGCACTCGGCAACGCCGTCCTGCTCAAGCCGGACCGCCGGACCGCCGTCAGCGGCGGCCTCTCCCTGGCCGCCGTGTTCGCCGCGGCCGGACTGCCGGCCGGGCTGCTGCACGTACTGCCCGGCGGGGCCGGGACGGGCGCCGCGGTGGTCAAGGACCCGCTCGTACGCGTGGTCTCCTTCACCGGCTCCACCGCCGCCGGCCGGACCGTCGGTGAGCTGGCGGGCCGTCACCTCAAGCGCGCGCACCTGGAGTTGGGCGGCAACTCGGCGCTCGTCGTCCTCGCCGACGCCGACGTCGAGGCGGCCGTCGCGCAGGCCTCCTGGGGCTCTTTCTTCCACCAGGGCCAGATCTGCATGACCGCCGGGCGCCACCTCGTGCACACCTCGCTCTACGACGAGTACGTGGAGCGGCTCGCCGCCCGCGCCGAGGCACTGGCCGTCGGCGACCCCTTCCGCGAGCGCGTCCACCTGGGCCCGCTGCTCGACCGGACCCAGCTGGAGCGGGTCCACGGGCTGGTCGAGGCCAGCGTCGAGCAGGGCGCCAAGCTCGTCGCGGGCGGCACCCACCGGGACCTCTTCTACCGGCCGACGGTGCTGGCGGGCGTGACCGACGACACCCCCGCCTACGCCGAGGAGGTCTTCGGCCCGGTGGCGCCCGTACGCTCCTTCGCGACCGAGGACGAGGCGGTGGAGCTGGCCTCGGCGGGCCCGTACGGACTCTCCCTGGGCATCGTCACCGCCGACGCGGGGCACGGCCTGGAGCTGGCGCGGCGCATCCCGACCGGGATCGCGCACGTCAACGACCAGACGGTGAACGACGAGGCGGTGGCCCCCTTCGGCGGGGTCGGCGCCTCCGGCACGGGCGCCCGGTTCGGCGGGGAGGCCAACCTCGACGCCTTCACCGAACTGCGCTGGACCACCGCCCGCACCACCCCGCCCGGCCACCCCTTCTAGGGGTTCCCGAGCGGACGCGGAATGCGGCGGGGCGGCCGTTCGTTCCCTCAGGACACCCGCAATACAGGAGGTCTGGAAACCGTGGCTACTGTCGAGCTCACCAAGGAGAACTTCGACGAGACGGTCAGCGAGAACCCGTTCGTGCTGATCGACTTCTGGGCCGGCTGGTGCCGCCCGTGCCTCCAGTTCGCGCCGGTCTACGAGAAGGCGGCCGAGGCCAACCCCGACCTGGTCTTCGCCAAGGTGGACACCGAGGCCCAGCAGGAGCTGGCCGCGGCCTTCCAGATCACCTCGATCCCCACGCTGATGATCGTCCGTGACCAGGTCGCCGTCTTCGCGCAGCCCGGAGCGCTGCCGGAGGCCGCCCTCACCGACCTCATCGGGCAGGCCCGCGCCCTCGACATGGACGAGGTCCGGGCGAAGATCGCCGCCTCCCAGTCCGGGGAGGGCGCCCCCGGCACGCCGGAGGCCTGAGATTGCCGGACGCGGCCCGGGCGGTGCGGTGACACTGGACCGCATGACCGAAGCCGTGGAGTACGACGTCGTGGTGCTCGGCGGGGGCCCGGCCGGCGAGAACATCGTCGACCGGACCCGCGCCGCCGGGCTGAGCACGGCCCTGGTGGAGAGCGAGCTCGTCGGCGGGGAGTGCTCGTACTGGGCCTGCGTCCCCAGCAAGGCCCTGCTGCGCCCGGCCCTCGCCCGCGCCGACGCCCGCCGGGTGCCGGGGCTCGCGGACTCCGTCCGGGGGCCGCTCGACGCGGAAGCGGTCTTCGCGCACCGCGACTACTGGACGGGCCACTGGAAGGACGACGGCCAGCTCGACTGGCTCGACTCGATCGGAGCCCACCTCTACCGGGGCCACGGCCGCCTCTACGGCATCCGCAAGGTGGCCGTGACCAGCCCCGAGGGCGTGCACCACGTGCTCTCGGCCCGGTACGCCGTCGTCGTCGCCACCGGCAGCCGGGCCGTGCTCCCGGACCTGCCCGGCCTCGCCGGGTCCGGGGCTTGGACCAGCCGCGAGGCCACCTCCGCCCGGGAGGTGCCCGGGCGGCTGCTGATCGTCGGCGGCTCCGTGGTGGCCGCCGAGATGGCCACCGCCTGGCAGGCCCTCGGCTCGCGGGTCACCGTGCTGGTGCGCGGCTCCGGGCTGCTGCCCCGGATGGAGCCCTTCGCCGGGGAGCTGGTCGCCGAAGCCCTGACCGAGGCCGGCGCGGTCGTCCGTACCGGGGTGGCGGTGGAGGCGGTCGTACGGGACGGCCCGGCCGGCCCGGTCACGGTGGTCCTGGAGGGCGGGGAGCTACTGGAGGGCGACGAGCTGCTGATGGCGACCGGCCGCGCGCCCCGTACCGAGGACATCGGGCTGGACACGGTGGGGCTGACTCCCGGGGACTGGATCGGGGTCGACGAGAGCTGCCGGGTCGACGGCCACGACTGGCTGTACGCGGTCGGGGACGTCAACCACCGGGCGCTCCTCACCCACCAGGGCAAGTACCAGGCCCGTATCGCGGGCGCCGCCATCGTCGCCCGGGCCGCCGGACCGGGCGCCCCGGCCCCGGACACCGGCCGCTGGGGCGCGCACGCGGCGACCGCCGACACCGAAGCCCTCCCGCAGGCCGTCTTCACCGACCCGGAGGCGGCGGCGGTCGGCCTCACCCTCGCCGGGGCGGAGCGGGCCGGCCACCGGGTCCGCGCCGTCGACTACGACCTCGGGAAGGTCTCCGGCGCGGGCCTGTACGCCGACGGCTACCGGGGCCGGGCCCGCATGGTCGTGGACCTCGACCGGCAGGTGCTGCTGGGCGCCACCTTCGTGGGCCCGGGCGCCGCCGAGCTGCTGCACGCGGCGACCGTCGCCGTGGCGGGGGAGGTCCCGATCGACCGGCTGTGGCACGCGGTCCCCGCCTTCCCCACCATCAGCGAGGTCTGGCTTCGGCTCCTGGAGGCCTACCGGGGTTAGGGGGTGTCCTGCGGGCGCCCCCAGCCCCCCACCCCCCACCCCCCAGCCCCCACCCCCCCCGGGCGGTCGGCGCCACTTCGCTGACAACCCCTAACCCCCGCCCTCCCCGCGCCCGGCGGCCGCCTCGGCGAGCACGGCCACGACCTCCTCGTCCGAGGTCTGCGAGAAGTCCCGGTACCACTCGCCGACCGCGCGGAACGCGGGCGGCGACGACAGGCACACCACCTCGTCCGCCACCCCGCGCAGCCGGAATACCGACTCCGGCGGCGCCACCGGAACGGCCAGCACCACCCTGGCCGCGCCCGACGCGCGGGCGATCTCGCAGGCGGCCGCGGCCGTAGCGCCCGTGGCGATCCCGTCGTCGACCACGATCACGGTCCGGCCGCCGAGCGGTACGCGCGCCCGCCCCTCGCGGAACCGGTGCGCCCGGCGCTCCAGCTCCGCCTCCTCGTCGCGCTCGACCTCGGCCAGCTCCCGCTCCGAGGCGCGGCTGCGGCGGGCCACGTCCTCGTTGAGGACCCGTACCCCGCCTTCGCCGATGGCGCCGAAGGCCAGCTCGCGGTGGTGCGGCACGCCGAGCTTGCGGACCACGATCACGTCGAGGGCGGCGCCCAGCGCCCGCGCCACCTCGAAGGCCACGGGCACCCCGCCGCGCGGCAGCCCCAGCACGACGGGGTCCTCGCCCCGCAGGTGACGCAGCGCGTCCGCGAGACGCCGTCCCGCGTCCGCACGGTCGGTGAAGATCACAGCGGCTCACCCCGTTCCGGGCGTCCCCTTCGAACGAACCCCATCCCGGGTCCTTCCGCAACCGGAGCCGGACCGGGCCCGGCGGGGCGGGCGGGCCCGCACCCGCCGGTGATCACGTCGGATAGGTTGAACGCACCCCACCCGGCGGCACGGTGGCCGATCGTCACCCGTCGCGCCGGGATCCGGACCCGCGACGAAGGAGCCACCGCCCGTGATCGTGATAGCGCAGCTCAGTGATGTCCACCTCGACGGCGGGCCCCGGGCCGCCGAGCGCACCCGCGCCGTGCTGGAGTACCTGGACGGCCTCCCGTACGACCTCGCCGCGGTCCTGATCACCGGGGACATCGCCGACCACGGGACCTCCGACGAGTACGAGGAGGCCCGCAAGCTGCTCACCTCGCGGCACCCGCTGGTGATCTGCCCCGGCAACCACGACGAGCGCCTCGCCTTCCGGCGGGACCTGCTGGGCGAGGAGGAACCCTCCGCGGCCCCGGTCGACCAGGTGCTGCGCGGCGAGGGCTTCGTCCTGGCGGTGTGCGACTCCTCGGTCCCGGGGGAGCACCACGGGTACCTGGAGGACTCCACCCTGGAGTGGCTCGACGGCATCCTGACGGGGACCCCGCAGGAGGTGCCCGTCCTCGTCGCCTTCCACCACCCGCCGGTCGAGCTGCACACCCCGTACGTGGACGGGATCCGGCAGTTCGGGGAGGAGCGCCTGGAGGCGCTGGCCCTGCGCCACCCCCACCTGCGCGCCTTCCTGTGCGGACACGCCCACACGGCGGCGGCGACCACCTTCGCGGGCCGCCCGCTGCTGGTGGCGCCCGGGGTGGTGTCCACCCTGCGGCTCCCGTGGGAGGAGCAGACGGGCCCCGACCACCACGTCCACCTGGACGAGCCGCCGGCCGTCGCCTTCCACGTGCTGGGCGCGGACGGGCGGCTGACGACCCATTACCGGGTGGTCGTCGCCCGGCGGTAGCTGCTGCCGTCGCGGGTCCGGGTGAGCCGCCCCGAGGTGATCAGGTAGCGGCGCAGGGCGGAGCAGTCCTCGTGCACGGTCCGCAGCGCGTCGTTCACCTCGGGCTCCGAGTACTCCCGGTCCTCGGCGAACAGGGTCTCGCTCAGGTGCTCCAGCAGCTGTTCGCGCCGGGCGGCCTTGCGCGGGATGGCGACGAGGCGTCCCCCGGAGAAGAGGTCGTCGACCCCGCGCCGCCCCTGGCGGCCCGCGGCTTCCTGCTGGTCAGCGCTGTGCTGGTCAGCGCTGTGCTGACCGGCGCTGTGCTGACCGGCGCTGTGTTCATCGGTGATCTGTGGCATGCCCCGAGCTTCGCCCGCACCCGCCGGACCGTGCAACGCGTTTTCCCCGCTCCCCGGGACGGCCCGGGGAGCGGGGGACGCGGAGCGGGAGCCGTCAGGGGGTGACGGTGATCTGCTGGGCCGGGTCGGTGGTGTCGGTGACCTTGTAGACGGCGTTGAAGGTGGACGTGGTCGCGCTCGTCGGGCAGCCGAAGCCGCCGGTGACGGTCACGGGGACGGTCGCGTTGGTGAAGGTCAGGCTCGACGGGGCGCCGTTCGCCCACGTGCCCGGGACGTTCGCCGCCCCGCCGGGTGCGGCGGTGACGGTGCAGTTGGCCAGGCCCGAGGTCTGTACGACGAGCCCGCCGGGCGGCACCGTCATGGTCGCCGTGACCGGGGAGCCGTCCTGCATGGACACCGACCAGGAGCCGCTGGTCGTCACCGTCGGGGTCACCCCCGGCATGCTGGACGTACAGGAGCTGTAGGTCGGCGGGGAGATGGGGGAGGAGACCGGACCCGCCGGGTTCTGGTTGCCGGGGGCGGCCGGCACCGAGCCGGCGGAGACGGAGACCGTGCAGGTCACCGTGACCGAACCGGCCTTGAGGGTGGCCTTCCCGCTGAGGGTGGCCTTGAACGCGTGCCCGGCCGGGGTGACGGTGGTCGACCCGGCCGCCGGTAACGGCGCGGCGGTGGCGGTGGCGGAGGCCGCCGTCAGTGCGGCCGCGGCGGCCATGCCGAGGGCGAGCGCGGTGCGCGTACGGCTCATGGCTGTGCTCCTTGGGGATCGGGGTGCGGAGTGGGGGAGTTCCCGGCGGGGGAGGGCCGGGCGGGGGCGGCGGAGCCCCCGGCGCGCGGGGCGGCGTACGGCTGCCAGGCGAACATCAGCCCGCCGCCGAGGATGCCGAGCAGGGTGCCGATCAGGAACCCGCCGAGGTTCGACATGACCAGCGCGGCGGTGGCGACGAGCGTGGTGAGGATCCCGGCGAGGGTGCGCTGTGCGGGGGAGAACCAGCCGGTGAGACCGAGGACGATCATGACGACGCCCATCAGGACGGACGGGATGCCCGCCACCCCCTGCTGGAGCATGATCTTCAGCGGGGCCAGCGGCAGCACGCTGATCCACACCCCGGCCAGGACGGCGAAGAGCCCGCCCCAGAAGGGCCTGCCGCGCCGCCACCGCCGCCAGCGGCTCAGAAGCATTCCTTCTTGCCCTTGCTGATGCTCATGTTCAGCCCGGAGAGCTTGAAGGTGCCGGCGTTGGTCGCCCACGCCGTCTGCTGGAGACTGCCGATGGTGACCTTGTCCGCCTGCTGGGCGAACAGGTCCTGCATGCCCTGCGCCTCGGCCGGGCCCTTGTCCAGGGTGGAGGCGTCGCGCCCGATCTCCAGGTTCGTGAACTCCGCGTCGCCGGCGAGCTGGGTCGCGTCCACGAACAGGTTGGAGGCCTCGACGGGGGCCTTCTTGCCGGCCGTCAGGTTGAGCGAGATGTCCCCGATGACCGGGAGGCTGGTGACCACCGACTGGCAGAGGTCGTACAGCTTGGCCTCCTTGATGGCGGTGACCGCCAC
The DNA here is from genome assembly GCF_055575955.1 of Streptomyces sp. NPDC033966. Classification (NCBI taxonomy): domain Bacteria; kingdom Bacillati; phylum Actinomycetota; class Actinomycetes; order Kitasatosporales; family Streptomycetaceae; genus Streptomyces; species Streptomyces sp. NPDC033966. The sequence goes on from NZ_JBVIRQ010000014.1 coordinate 155,106, forward strand.
CGGGATCAGCTCCTGGCGGGCGTTGACGTCGACGCTTCCGTACTGGGCGAAGCCCTCGCCCTCCAGGCTCTTCGCCGACACCTTGAACTGCTGGCCCGACACCGCGAAGGAGGCGGCGAGCGCGCCCTGCGCGAGGGCGATGCCGAGGCCCGCGGTGACCGCGACGGCGGGGGCGGTCAGGAGGACGAACCTGCGCCAGCGGACCCGGCCGCCGTCTCTGCCGAGCTCTTCGCCGGGCGGCTCGGCCCCGGGAGCGGAGCCGGGACCGGATTCGGATAAGTTCGGTGAGTCTGCCATGAGATGGTCCTTATCTCGGCTGTGCACCTTTGTTACCGACGAGTTGAATGTAAGAGTGCCAATGGTGGTTGGCAAGGTTGTGCGAGAGCACCCTTTAGGCCGACTCCTACTGCTCCGTACGCAGCAGTTCGGCGACCTCCGCCTCCACCCGGCGGAGCATCGCCCGGGCGAACTCCGTGGCCACCACCTCGCCGGCCACCGGCCGCAGCGCCGCCACCGCCTCCCGGACATGATCCAGCTGACTGGCCGAAAGCCGCCCCAGCCCCTCTGCGCCGATCACGTGCCGCCGGAACAGCGCCACGAACCGGTCCGCCAGCGCCGCCGCCTGGACTTGTACGAAGTCCCCCGCGTCCAGGATCTCCCCGAGCGGCACCCCCTGCCGCGCCAGCGCCACCGTCGCCTCCAGCAGCCGCCGGCTCGGGTACGTGACCCGCTCCCCGTCCAGGCGTACGTAGCCCAGCTCGGCCGCCCGCCGGGTGTGCTCGGCCGTCGCCCCCGGGCCGAACAGCTCGCGCAGCTCGGCCCGGGTCATGGTCACCGGCTCCTCCTGCACCCAGTCCCGGGTCATCTCCCGCTCCAGGCCCAGCAGTTGGGACAACCCGCCGCCGTGCTCCCAGGCGGCCAGCAGCTCACCGATGCCGTTGACCGTGTACCCGCGTCCCAGCAGGTCGCTGATCAGCCGCAGCCGGGTCAGGTGATCGTCGGAGTACCAGGCGATCCGGCCCTCGCGGCGCGGCGGCGGCAGCAGCCCGCGCTCCTGGTAGTAGCGCAGGTTGCGCACCTTGACACCGGCCGCGCGGGCCACGTCCTCCCGGCGGTAACGCCGCTCCCCGCCGGGGCCGCCCTCCGCCCCGTCGTCCGCCGTGCCTTCCGCCCTGCCGTCCGTCTGTGCCCCGGTGCTCCCCACGCGGCCGAGTGTAGGACCTACCGGCGGGTGTACCGGCAGGTCACATGGGGCGGGGCCGCGACTCGCGCTTGACCGCCCGCAGCACCACGAACCTCGGCTCGCTCGCGGCGACTTCACAGTTGCCGAAGAGGCGCTGCAGGTGCGTGTGGTAGCCCATGTGCCGGTTGGCGACCACCCACAGCTCGCCGCCGGGGCGCAGCGCCTTGCGCGACTGCGCGAACATGCGCAGCGCCGTCGCGTCCGTCGTCGCCTGGTGGGAGTGGAAGGGCGGGTTGTTGAGGATCAGGTCCACCGAGGAGGGCGCCAGCATGGCCACCCCGTCGCCGACGAGGAACTCGGCCGTCCGCCGGCCAGGGCGGATGTTGGCCTCGTACGTGGCCCGGGCCGAGGCGACGGCCTGGTACGACTCGTCGGTGAAGACCACCTCGGCGTCCGGGTCGGCCACCTGCACGGCCGTGCCGACGACGCCGTTGCCGCAGCCCAGGTCCACGACCCGGGCGCCGTCGGTGTTGGTCGGGATGCTCTGGAGGAAGAAGCGCGTGCCGACGTCCAGGCGGTCCGCGCAGAAGATCCCGGCGTGGTTGACCGTGGTCAGCCCGGCCCCCGAGCCCCCGTCCTCGTCGACCGTGTACGTCACCGGCCACGGCGAGGCGCCGGCGGCGGCCAGCAGGGCGGGATCGGGGGTGCAGAAGATCAGCCGGGCCTTCTTCTCGGCCAGCGAGGTGCGCGTCGGCCCGAGGATCTTCTCGAAGAGGTTCAGCGTGGAGGTGTGGATCTCCTTGACCATGCCCGTGCCCACGACCACGGTGCCCTCGTGCAGGTGCGGGGCCAGCCGGTGCAGCTGGTCCTCCAGCAGCGCCAGGATCTTGGGGACCCGGACGATGAGTACGTCGATCCGTGCGGGCGGCGCGTCCTGCGTGGTCAGCAGGGTCACCGTGGACTTGGAGGTGCCGATCCCGGCCCGGTCCAGGTTCCCCTCGGTGGCCGCCCGGGTCAGCGCGGAGTCGGTGATCTGCGTCGGGTGGTAGGCGGCCAGGGCCGTGGTCAGCGCCCCCCAGCGGTCGCCGACGACGGTGATCTGCCCGGCGCCGGCCAGGTCCACCGGGCCGCGATCGCCGGTACCGGCGTCGAGGTGGCGCAGCAGGTACTCGTCGGCGGCGTCCCAGGCGCGGAGCCGGTCGCGGGGGTCGGCGGGGAAGCGGGTGAGTTCGTAGGAGCCGAAAGGCGTGGTCAGGCGGTTCATATTGGCACCCAGGCTAGCCGAGACGGCCCCGTACCCGTGCCCGGCCGCACCCCGCGCCCTGACATTCCACGCAAAGGAGCGGTGTCGGCCCCCCGTCGCGCCGCTAAGTTGTGCGGCATGAGCAATCTCGATCGCCAGCCCGCTCTCTCCGCCTGCGGCGGCCGCGGCTTCGTCGTGGCCGAGCCGGTGCGCGAGCTCCTCAGCCCGCGCACGGTCAAGCTGGGGGAATCCACCGAGGTCCGCAGACTCCTGCCGAACCTGGGCCGCCGCATGGTGGGCGCCTGGTGCTTCGTCGACCACTACGGCCCGGACGACATCGCCGACGAACCCGGCATGCAGGTCCCGCCCCACCCCCACGCCGGGCTGCAGACCGTGAGCTGGCTGCACGACGGCGAGGTGCTGCACCGCGACAGCACGGGCAGCCTCGCCACGATCCGCCCGCGCGAGCTGGGCCTGATGACCTCCGGCCGGGGCATCAGCCACTCCGAGGAGAGCCCCCGCCCGCACGCCCGCCTCCTGCACGGCGCCCAGCTGTGGGTGGCCCTCCCCGACGCCCACCGCGACGTCGCCCCGCACTTCCAGCACCACGCGGACCTCCCGCGGGTCTCGGCCCCCGGCCTGGACGCGACGGTCATCCTGGGCACCCTGGACACGGCGACCTCCCCGGGCACCGCGTACACCCCCATCGTCGGCGCGGACCTCGCCCTGACCGCCGGCACCGAAACCCGCCTCCCCCTGAACCCGGACTTCGAGTACGCGGTCCTCTCCATGTCCGGCGAGGCCCACGTGGACGGCGTCCCGGTCCTCCCCGGCTCGATGCTCTACCTGGGCTGCGGCCGCACCGAACTCCCGCTCCGCGCATCCTCGGACGCGGGTCTGATGCTGCTGGGCGGGGAGCCGTTCGAGGAGGAGATCGTGATGTTCTGGAACTGGATCGGACGGTCCCAAGAGGATATCGCAGGCTTCCGCGAGGAGTGGATGAACGGCACCCGCTTCGGCGAGGTGAAGGGCTACAGCGGCCCTCCGATTCCGGCTCCGGAACTTCCGCCAACTCGCTTGAAGGCCAGGGGAAGAGTGCGCTGACCTGTGCTGATGCCACCGATAATGCTGTCTTGGTCACGGCTGCCACGTTGTTCCGCTTCTGGGCGCCACGTCGAAGTCAACGCGGACCCTGGCGTGATTACTTGATCTTGAAGTCGAGTGTCACGTGGGTCAGGGTGCGGTCAGGTTTGGTCAGACGAATGCTGACCCTTTGCTGACTCTACTGACAAGTAGTTAGATTTCTGGAGTGGGAGCCAGGGCGCGCCTCCCGGCAGGCGATCGTCACGCCGACGTCCTCGGCCCTGGCTCCCTTAGCTGCTGCGCGCGCCTCCAAGCGAGCTCTCCTTCGAGGCCGCTGTTCGGTGCCCGTCTCCCGCGGAGGCCGGGGTGCACAACGTTGTGGGCAGTCCACAAAGCGCGCAGCTGAAGCCGCTGAGGTTGCGCAGGCAGGGGTCCCGGGCGCGGGGTCGGCGACGGCTCCGGTGTCGGGTCGGCGCCGGCCCGGGTGCTCGGAGTGCTGCTGGCCCGGGTCGATCGTCCGATCGCACAGGTCCGCCAACTCGACCGGCTCAGTCCGGACGCTGGAGGAGATCGCGATCGCCACGCCGCACGACGGCACGCGCGATATACCCGCGCCGACCGTCACCTCACCGTGAATTTCCATTCCTGGACGTTGTTGTCCGGCGTGGAGTCGGTCACGGCGCCGCCTGCCGCGCTGATGGTCGTACGGACGAAGAAGATGTCCCCCGAGCGGGCATTGGAGTTGACCCTGCCCTCGTCCAGGTATGCGCGGTGGCTGTCACCGACGGCGAGGGGCAGCTTGTTGAACTTGGCGCAATGCACCTTCAGGCGTGAGACGACCTCGCAGTCGAACTCGTAGCCCCCCGTTGTTGGTGACGAGCGTCGCGAAGTACTGGGACAGGCTCGCCATGCCGAGCCGCGACTCGCTGGTGATCTCGAAGGTGAGGTCTACGGTCTCGTCCGGCACCACGGCCGGGCCGTCGTTTCCGACCAGCGCCTGGATGTTGAACGTCTCCCCCGCGCCGACCAGCCGGCTCACCGCGTAACTCGGCGTCCGGTTGACGACGTCCGCGCTGTGTCCGGCGGAGCGTGGCGCCACGTCGTAGTAGAACGTCCCGATTGTCTCGGAGTAGCCCTTCACGTTGGGCACTTCGCGGTGCCCCACCACCTTCACCGCGTGCCGCCCCGGCTTGGCGTCCTCGGGCACCTTCCAGGTGATCGACGTCGTGGTCACCGGAATGCGCGGGAAGGGCTGGCCGGGCTGGACCGTGGTGTCGAGGTAGCAGTGCGGGCCGCGCTGCTGTCCGCCGTAACGGGTCCAGCCGTAGGGACACGCCTCCGCGCGCCCTTCGATGCCGTCGACGTACCAGGCGTAGCCGCCCTTCGCGTCGACGGTAGGGAGACGTCGTCCCGCGTCGCGGGTCAGGCCTGGGCTTCCGTCGGATCGTCGGGAGGAAGCCGGTCCTTGGCCCTGTGTTCCATCAGGACGGGCAGGAAGTACGCACACGTGCGTACTCAAGCCCTTCGTGCGCCGTCTGTACTGAGCTTCGTACGAGGCCGGCGTCCAGCTGGGGGTGCGCTTCCATCAGCCGCTCGGCGGCAGGGTTAAGGGCAGGGGCATCCTCCGACTCCGTCATCCTGCACCTCAGCTTTCGTCGGGGGCGCTTCTCCTCAGTGCCCTGCAGTGACCTCCCTGCCCGGAAGTCGATCTTTCGCCGCTCTGTGCGGGCGTCGGCGGAACCCACCTGCTCGAACCTGCTGCACTTGTTCCGGCGATCAATCTTCACGAGACGTGAAAAGTCCGGGCCGAAGAGGTGTGCCCGGGCCATTACGGACGCCGACAGAGCGGTGCGGCCTCCTCTCGAGGTGCTCGTGCGCTCGGCGAGGCCGACCACCTGGGCACCTTCGTCATGTAAGCCCCGTGGTCAGCCCCGCGACCTGCGGTTCTTTGCTGCTGCAGGGGGCTGACCTGCGAGGATGTCTCTTTCAGAGGCTTTCACGGGCTTCCTGGCTTATGCCGCTCAAACTCCCCACGCACTCCCCGAGCGGGGGGTGAAACTCCCCAGCCGCTCCCCAGGAGGCGGGGGTCGTGATGGGCCTGGTTGGGTACCTCGTCGTGACTTGCCATGGTCTTAGGGGGTGCTGGCTGAGGCTGCGCACTTGGAGTGCGCCCTCTGGCAGGCCGGGGGAGGAAGCCAGGGGCCTCAGTTAAGTCGAGCTTGATCAATTTCAGTCAGCTTGCCCGCGGGCCCGCCTTCGCGGACCCACGCTGAAACGAATGTGGGCGGCGATGTATACGGGTGAGGTCTCGTTGCAGGCTTTCGGGGGAGGTGCAGGGCTGCGATTTCGCGCTTGCAGGGGGTGGGCGAATTGCCAAAGCGGAATCCATCCAGTCGAAGAGGCCTATGAGGCGCGGTCAGAGCTCTGCGGTGGGGCTGGTGTACGGGCTGGTCCGGTCGCCAATGATGCCAAGGGGGGCATATTTGGGTTTCCGGTCGAATTTCTTCTACCGGCTGTTCGATGAGACGCCTGCCGACGTCCGGCGCTAGGACAGGAAGGAACCAGACTCATTTTGCGTGCGCGGCGACAGGGTCTTTATCTCTCACATCATCTTCACAATTTCGAAGACCCTGATGGAGTCAATTCGATCACCGCGTGTTGTGCAGCCGCGCAGTCGAGGAAGGGAAGGTGTCGGGGCTGAGACTGTTCAACCTTAAGCGTGAAGTGGCGGAGGTCGTGCCGCGTCTCGCGGAGGTCGAGGCTGATGTGCAGGACCTCGTCGAGGCGCACATGGAGGTCATGCTCGGGGTGACGTTCCTGGCGAGTGAGTACAGCACCGGACCGGTGCACGGGGGGCGTGTCGATTCGCTGGGCCTCGATGAGAACGGCTCACCCGTTGTGGTCGAGTACAAGCGTGCGACGGACCCCGGGGTCATCAACCAGGGCCTGTTCTATATGGCGTGGCTGGTGGACCACCGGACCGAGTTCCAGGCGCTGGTGCGTGAGCGTCTCGGGATCTCCGCGGCCTCGCAGGTGCTGTGGAGCGCGCCCCGGTTGATCTGCATCGCTGGCGACTTCACCCGCTACGACCTTCACGCGGTGCGCGAGCACCGCCGCTCGATCGACCTGGTCCGCTATCGCTTGTACGGCGAACACCACATCGCGCTGGAGACGGTCGCCGCTTCGGTCGCCGCCCGGGCCAAAGCGCCCAAGCGCCTTCGCCGGATCGGTACTGCCGGCACCCCGACCGTACAGCCGTCGCCTGAGGCAATCGCGTACCTGGCGTCGGCGGTGGACGAACTGCTGCTGGGGCTGGGGGAGGACGTCAAGAAGGTCAGGCGCCAGCAGTACGACGCCTACCAGAGGCTGCGGAACTTCGCCTGCGTGACGCCACGGCAGGACAAGCTCCTCGTGTACCTCAAAGCCGCCCCCGCGGCGGTTGACCTCGTGCCGGGCTTCACAAGAGACATGGCCAGGCTGGGGCATCATGGCACCGGCGACCTGGAAGTACAGCTGCGTTCGGAGGAGGACGTCGAGCGTGCGGTCGAGCTGTTCCGGCTGTCCTACGCGGCGGCGTAGGGGGCCGTTGACTCGGGGTCGACGTCACGTCCCGGGGCGCCGGAACGGGGCGTTCGCGCGGCGGGGAGCACGCGGGGCACGGCGTCGGCGACGGCGCGCAGACGGCGCCGCCCACCCCGGCCGACGCCATCGGCATCGACGGCGCGGTCGCGGCCGCGCGGGCCGCGGGGGTCACCGAGTCCCTGCGGATCACCCTGCCCGCGAAGGGCAAGGGGTACGTGGTGAAGGAGCAGGACAAGCAGGTGCCGGTGCACCTGGACTCCGTCGCCATGACCCCGCCGACGGCCGGGTCATGGACGAACTCCGCTTCGCCGACTACCCGCTGCTCGCCCAGCCGACCCGCTTCGGCATCGACCTGCACATGGGCCTGACCTTCGGTCTCGCCAACCAGCTGGCGCTGGCCGCGCTCGCGGTGCTGCTGATGTTCATGGTCGTCTGGGGCTACCGCATGTGGTGGCTGCGCCGCCCGACCAAGGAGCGCAAGCTGTCGGCAGGCCGGCCGCAGCCGCGCGGAGCGTGGCGGAAGCTGCCGGTGACGGTGCTGCTGCCGCTGGCCGCCGCGACGGCCCTCGTGGGCTGGTTCGTATTCGTGAGCGTCTTGCCCGCCTTCAGCTCGTCCTTGCCCACCCTGGAGGCCAAGGTGTTGGTGGCGACGGCGTCCCGGCACTCCTCCGGCGTGGTGCCGGTGCTCTTGCCCATGGCCGTCAGGAAACGCAGATCGGCGTCGCCCCAGTCCTGGTAGGTGAGCTCCATGCCCTGGGTCTTGCCGATGGCTCCTTTCGGGAAGATCTGCGGGGCGTCCAGGTCGACGTGGGTCCCGGTGCTGGAGGAGGGCGCGCGCAGGGTCAGGGGCTTGTCCTGGAAGACCGGCGTGTACGCGGACTTCGGCGAGGAGGAGGCCGAGGGCGCGGTCTTGGGCCCGGACGAGACCGGGGCCGGAGCCGGGGCCTGGGCCTGCGCCTGGTCGGAGGAGGCGGGCACGACCGGCCCCTCCTGCTTCGCGTCGTCCTTCGCGGCGCCGCCGCGGTCGAGCAGCCGGACCGCGCCGGCGCCCGCGAGGACGGCCAGCACGAGGCCGGCCCCGACCAGCACGCCCCGGAGCCGCTTCGGTCCGGGGGCCGGTGCGGGCGCCGGGCCCGGCACCGGGGGGTGCGTCGGGTGGCCTGCGGCCGGCGGAGGACCCGCGGGCCGGGGCGGCGCGCCCCCCGTCGGCGCCCCGTACACGCCGCCGAAGGCGCCGGCGGCACCCGCGCCCGTACCGCCCGCGGCCGATCCGGCCGTACCGCCCGTACCGGCACCGGCACTCGTACCCGTACCCGCGTCCGCGACCGTGGGCACCGGCGGGTTCTCCGCGGCCCGCACCCGTCGGGCGATCTCCAGCCCGACCGGCTCCGGAAGCCAGTGCGCGAAGTCGCCCAGCGGGCGTCCGGCGGCCGTCTCGCACAGCGCGGCCAGCTCGTCCGTGCCGATCCGTGTGGCCGGATCCGCCGTCAGGCAGCGCTCCAGCAGCGGCCGGAGCCGCTCCGGGTAGCCGCTCAGGTCGGGCGGCAGCCGCTCGGTGTTGGCGATCCGCACGCCGATGGCCGTGGCCCCGCCGGTCCCGTACGGGTGCTGCCCGGTCGCCGCGACCGCCGCGATCAGCCCGAGCGAGAACAGGTCGCTCGCGGCGGTGACTTCGGAGCCCAGCGCGTGCTCGGGGGACATGTACTGCGGGGTGCCGATGACCCCGCCGGTCCGGGTGAGCTGCGTACTGTCGGCGGCTCGGGCGATCCCGAAGTCGATGACGTACGGACCGGCCGGGCCGAGCAGGAGGTTGGCGGGCTTCAGATCGCGGTGGACGACCCCCGCCGCGTGGATGGAGGCGAGCGCCCGCGCCGTGCAGCCGACCAGCTGGAAGACGGTGTCCAGCGGGAGCGGACCGTAGGTGCTCACGGCGTCGTGCAGCGACAGCCCCGGCACGAACACCGACGCCAGCCAGGGCGTGGCGCCGGTGGTGTCGTGGTCGAGGACCGGGACGAGGTGGTAGCCCTGCACCCGGCGGGCGGCCTGCACTTCCTGCTCGAAACGGCGCCGGAAGTCGGGGTCCTGCCCGAACTCCCGGCGGATGAGCTTCAGTGCCACCGGCTGGCCGCCGCGCGTGTGCGAGAGGTAGACGGTCCCCATGCCGCCTTCGCCGATCCGGGCGAGCAGCCGGTAGCCGGCGTTCTCGCGGGGGTCCTGGGGTTCAAGTGGGGCGAGTATGCCGCCGGTTCCGGTAGTCACGCTTGCGCAGCCTACGACAACGGGCGGGGGGAGGACGGCACTGGCCTGCGGGAACGGGGTCGGGGCGGAGGGAGTTGGGGTGGGGGTAGATGCTCTCGGGGGAGCCGGTGGACATCGAGCAGACGGGCATGCAGACCGGCATCAACAGCCGGGAGCTCGCCGACATCCTGATCCGGGAGGGCCTGTGCGCGGAGCTGACCGACGAATTGTCCTCGGGCTATACCGGGTGGCTCCCACCCGCTCCCTCCTCGAGCATGCCCTGACAGCTGGGGTCACCGGCCTGGACACCGCCTTCAACTACGACCGCTACGCCGCCCACCGAAGGCTCGCCCGCACCGCCGGTGAGCTCCTCGGCCGGTTCGAGGTGTCGACGAAGGTCGGCTACTTCCCCGACAGCCACACCCTCGAACCGGCCCGGCTGCGTGCCGCCGTCGAGCAGACGGTGGCCGAGCTGGGCCGGGTGCCCGACACGGTGCTCCTCCACAACCCCGAACACGACCCATCTGGGCTGGCGGCGGCATGTGAGGAGCTGGCCACATGCCAGTCGGCCGGGCTCTGCCGGGCCTGGGGAATCGCCAGCTGGAACCCGGCACCGCTCCTCGGCGCGGCTCCGTCGGTGTCCGTGACGCCGGACGTGGTCATGGTCCGGGCCGGGCTGGCCGTACGCGCCGAGGTCCTGGGCGCCGCCGAGCGGCTCACCGCCGAACTGGGGGGCGAGGGACCGGTGGGGTATGGCCCCCTTTGCGGGCAACCCGAACGATCCGGTCTGGTCGAAGGTCGATGCCAACATGTTCCTTGAACCTGGACAGTCTGCGTCGCGCATCCAGGCCGGACTTGCCGCTGCGTTCGCCCTGCCCACCGTCTCCCGGATCGCCGTGGGCACCTCCAGGCCAGCACCTCGACGAGCTCGCCGCCGCCGTCCGGTACATGGCCAGCGCCGGCGTAGACGCCGAGTACCGGGAGCTGCTGCGAGCCGGAGCCGGACGGTAGGGAAGGAGCCCAGAATGCCGCCCACCCCGACCATGGACGATCTATGGACCGTCCCCCACGAAGACGTCCTCGCCGACGCGGAGAAGCGGATCGGCCGAGTCCTGGACCGCGACCACGCCCACTACAGCCGCTTCAACGGCACCGCCGGATTCCCCACCGCCACGGGAACCTGGGTCCGCCTCGCCTGGTGCCGGCCCGAACAGCTCAGCTCCGCCGCGTGGACCGGGATTGAGGCGTCCGTCGCCATCAAGGGCGTACCCCGTCCGCAGTGGTACGCCGGCTCCCAGTGGCACGACGCCGACCGAGGAGTGGTGTGGCGAGTCGACGAGATGAGCCGCGCCTCCACCTCCGCAGTCTCTACAACCGGCAGCGTCAAGAGGAGCCGGACCTCCCAGCACGCTGGTGGGTGGAGCTCCGCCAGGCCCTGGCCGGGCTGGCCGGTCACACCACCGATCGGGTGTGCCTGCGCCAGGAACACCTCACCGCCCGCGTCCGGGAGGTGCTCGGCGACAAGCTGGACACCACGGTCACGGACTGGGCGTGCTCGCACGGCGACCTCGGCTGGGCCAACGTCACAGCCCCGGAGTTCACCCTGCTGGACTGGGAGAGCTGGGGGGGGGGCGGCACCGGTCGGCTACGACGCAGCGTGCCTGTGGTCAGCTTCCCTGGCCGTGCCAGCGCTCGCCGAGCTGGTACTCACCGAGTTCGACGACGTTCTCGACACCCGCTCCGGCCGCCTGTCCCGCCTCATGCTCTGCGCCAATATCGAGCGGGCGTACCGTCGTTCGGGCCGGGTGACGGCGATGGCAGCCCAGGCGAAGGCTGCTGCGGCGGAGTTGCTCTCCTCGCTTGCCTGAGCGCAAGTGCTGGTCGCTGTCACCAGCACACCAGGAGAGGACGACTTCAGCCCGTTGAGGAGGCGTCGTCCTGTTGAGAGAGCCCTGGTGCGCTGCAGGGGCGGCGCGATGGGAACCCGTGCTACGGGCACCGGGCCCTGGGGGTGGGGACGACTGTGGGGGCGATCTCGGCAACAGCAGTCGTGAGTTCGGCGAGGATGTCGGCGGGTACACCTGTGGAGGGGCGGATAGCCCCGCCGGGCTTGTTTGGATCAACGCTGTAGACGGTCCGCTGGTCGTCCGTGGCACGCGACGGATGGCTGCTGGCCGGAGCCAGAGTCCTGCTTGCCGCAGGCGGCGGCGCACTAACCGCTGTCTACCGGCCCTGAACTATGTCCGAGGAAGAGGACCTGGCAAACAGCTGACAGACGCGCCGTGCGAAATCGAATCGCTCCTCTCGGCGCTTCAGGAACCGTAGGCGCTCCTGAAGCCCTTCACGTTGCCGAGTCCTGGGTACGTTCCGTCCTGCACAGGCCCACCGGTTCTGAATCCGTTGCTAAGCTGAACGCACTTCCGCCGACGGATCCAACGTGCGAGTTGCTGAAAGTGAGCGAATCCACCCTCAGGCCAAGGCGAAACCACAGGTCATGAAGGGTGCCCCCCGCCTACGTGGGGATAGCCCCTCGTCCCGGCTGCGCATCGCGGTCTCGCGGGAGTGCCCCCCGCCTACGTGGGGATAGCCCCATCGGCAACACCGCGAACGGGATGAGCAAGTCGTGCCCCCACCTATGTGGGGATAGCACCTGGTGCATGGCGGACCGCGACTCGGAGCCGGGGCCCCCGCCTACGTGGGGATAGCCCCTCGCCCGCGATTCCCTCCCTGATGGCGGCCGTGAGCCCCCCGCCCACGTGGGGATAGACCCGTCATCACGGCAGGATTCCCCTGCCAAGGGATGGGCCCCGCCCATGTGGGGATATGAAGCGGCCCCCCCACCAGAATCTGGCGCGGGGGCTGCTTTGCGCGTGTCCCCACATGGGCAGGGCTGTGGAGCTATAGGGCGTTAGCCAATGAGTCCACGTAAGGCTTATCCCCATGTGGGTGGGGTAGGGGTGTTCGCCGCTCTCTGAGGCGGTCGATGACACCAGTGAGTCCCCGCGTGGGCGGGTGGTCTGGTCAAGAGTCGCGTGTCATTGACCTATCCCCACGTGGGCGGGGTTGGAGCGCGGCCCACCATACACGTCTCGGATGTCGGACAGTTGGTGGTGGAGTCCGAGGGCTATCGGGTGAAGCCAGCGATGGGGTGATGGGTGAGGCCGATGGGGCCGCTGACGCAGGTTCCTGTGGTCGGGTCCAGGAGTGCGACGTGCTGGTCCCGGAGGGCGGGGTAGGGGACGGTCGGCCATGTCTCAGGATCGGGCAGCCGGTTCTGGCCGAACCAGTGTGCGGGCAGCGCTGCGGTGTTGAGGGCGAAGTCTGTTTGCTGGGCGCGGCGGACAGGTGTGTCGCCGAGCCGACGGCTGAGGTCTGCGGCTCGGGTCTTGTCGGGGGTGTAGGTGAGCGTGCCATCGGGGTGCCGGTAGAGGCAGAGAGCTTCGACGGACGGGTCGCCGAGGCGTGAGACGGCGCGCAGGCCGGTGATGCCTGTAGAGACGTCGTCGCCGTCGCCATGGGCGTGGCCGGAGACCAGGGCCTCGACTGTGGTCGGGGCGCGGCGCCGACGGCGGCTGTACGGGCGGAAGGAGCGAGCAGCGCACTGGGCGTGCTCGTCGGCGAGTTCTGCTTCCCAGTGGGTTCGGGTGCGGGTGAGGGCTTCCCCGAGGGGGCCGGGGGCGGTGACGGACGGCCCGTAGACGGCTTCGATGAGGGGGGAGGAGTCTGCGGGGGTGGTCATGGTGATTCGACCGTCAGGTTCGGTGAGCTGGGTGAGGGCATGCCAGGTGGCGAGGAGGGCGTAGGGGGCGTACACGAAGCCGTCGCTGTTTCCGAGAGGGCGGCCGCCCTCGTAGTCGGGCGGCTCGACGAAGGGCAGGCCGGTGGCGGGGTCGGGCTGGATGAGGACGCTCATCGCTGGCCTGGCGCACCAAGCGGCCCGGTGGGGGTCGTTGGGGGTGTGGCGGTGGACGCGGCCGCGGCGCTGGATGAGGAGGTCGATGGGGGCGAGGTCGGTGTAGATGCGGTCGAAGTCGATGTCGAGGGACTGCTCGACGACCTGGGTGGCGACGACGATCAGCCGGTGGGGCCGGTCCGGGTTCGGCTGGGTGCGGTCGGTTTCGTTGGGGCCGAGGAGTTCGCGGAGCCGGTCCTCGATGGGGAGCCGGTAGCGGGACATGCTGTGTCCGTGGAGGAGAAGGATCTCCTCGGGATTCCAGCCGTGGGTGCCGGCAGCGGCGTGGAGGGCATTGTGGAGCTGGCGGGCGGGTTCGACGCGGTTGCGGAGGATGACGGTGATCCCGCCGTCGGCGGCCTCGGTGAGGACGTGCTTGGCGAGCGCGGTGGTGCCTGGGTCCGTCATGAAGGTGACGTCAGTGGTGAGGGTGGGGAGTTCTTCGGATGAGCCGGTGCGGGTTACGGTGCCGGCGTTGTCGACGATGGTGATAGGGCCGCTGGTGGCGGTTTCGGCGGGGGTGGTGCGCAGGCCGGTGCACCAGGCGGTGGTGAGTGCTTCGCGGGCGCTGGTGGGCAGGGTGGCTGAGAGGATGATGACGGAGGCGCCGGCGTCGGCAAGCCACTCGATCATCGCGGCGAGCAGGCCCTGTTGGAACAGTTCGTAGGCGTGGGCTTCGTCGATGATGAGGACTTTGCAGGCTAGTCCGAACATGCGGAGCATCCAGTGCCGACTGCCCTGGGGGGCGAGGACTGCTTGGTCGACGGTGCCGGTTGCGAAGGGGGCGATCAGGCCGAGGCATCGCCGTAGGTACCAGGCGGTGAGGACGGCCGTGGAGCCGGACCTGGTCGGATCGGGGCAGGCCGTTGAGGCGGCGGCGTCGGTGAGGACGTCGAGGCGCTGCTGTGCGCGGGTTCGTCCGGCGTCGAGGAGTTGGTGGGTGAGGGGGCTGGCAGCGGCTGTGCCGTGGGCGAGCGCGAGGACCATTTCGTCTCGGCCAGTGGCGTGCTTGATGAACTCGCGGAGCTCGCGGCCGACCTGTGTGGTGGAGGCGCGGGTCGGCATCGCCATGTAGAGGCCCTGGTAGCCGCAGGTGACGGCGAGGTGGTGGGCGAGCCACAGGGCGAGGCGGGTCTTGCCGGAGCCGGTGTCGGTCTCGACCATGACGAACGCCTGCCCGCTGCTCGGCATGGCGGTCATGGCCGCAGCCTGGAACGGGCGGGGGCTGGTGCCGGGGAACAGGTCCGAGAACTCAGCGGGTTTGGCATCCCACGGGTACAGGTGGAGCTGCTGCGCGGCGTTGCGTGCCTGGGTGCGGGAGGCGGCCCACCACTGTGCAGTCGGGGTGGTGGGGGTGCGGTAGGTGAAGAGGGATTCGTCGGAGGCGATCCAGTCGGCGCAGATGACCAGGCCTGTGAAGATCGGCAGCACGGACGGGCGGACCGGGTTGATCAAGCCGGGAAGAGCGGTGAGGTCGACTTCGATGAGGTCGGCGAGGTCGTTGACGAGTTGGATGTAGACCGGCTGCCAGCGGGTGATGTCGGCGGCGGTCGCGGCGCGGTCGATGGTGTCCTGGTCGGGGATGTGGCCGTGGTGTCCGCCCAGGAGGGCGGCCACGGTGTGCAGGCCGGAGTGGCGTGGTCCGGTGCCGCCGCAGCTGTGGCAGGTGCAACCCAGGAGGCGGGGCAGGTGGGCGGCGGTGATGTGCTCGTGCCGGGCGTAGGGGGCGGTGCGTAGATCCTCGGGCAGCGGGAGCTCCACCGCACGGGCTTGCTGGAGCCAGGTGATGGCGGCCTCTTTGACGCGCGGGCTGCTGTAGCGGTTGGCGAAATCGCGGAGGAAGCAGGGCGAGCCCTTGCCGAGGTCGTGAAGGCCGGCGAGGAACATAAGCGTCTTGAGCGCGGCGGCTTGGCAGCCCTGCCCAAAGTCCTCGGCGAGACGCCCGCGTAATCCGGGCGGAATGATTTCCCACAGCACTTCCATGACGGCCGCCGTGTCGAGGGCGTGCGCGAGGAGCGGGTTCCAGGCGGGCCCGGTGGTGCGCTTGCTCTGGTCGGTCTTGGCCCAGATCAGGAAGTGACTGCGGTTCGGGCCGAGACCAGTCTCACGAATCGTCAACTCTGGTGACTCCTAGTTGTGTTAGCGTTCCGGCTCGACGGCATCCTAGAGCCGGTCTATATGACACGCGAGTCGTATCCGGCCGATCGTTGGAGAGGAGGTGATGCCGATGAAGTGGAGTCCACGGGATCAACCATGCGTGCCGGCACTGACACTCGACGGGTCGCCTGTCGAGCTGAACCTGATCGAGGTGTTCCGTCAGGCCGACCAGCTTGCGGCGGTGTACGGGCAGACGCCCGGTGAGACCGTCGCGATCACGGACTGGCTCCTTGGGCTGGCGTACGCGGCGGACTTCTATCCGGAGAACGCCACCGAGTGGCAGACCTGGGTGGAGACCCAGGAGCCGTTAGACGAGGTGGCTGACTGGCTTGAAGACCATGACGGGGTATGGGACCTGTTCGACCCGGTCGCCCCGCTCGGGCAGAACCCGGCCCTGCACCCGCACCTGGACCGGTTCGGCGTCGGCCCGGCGCAGCTGGTGCTGGAGCACGCCGGCGACTACAACCAGTTCTTCTCGCGCGAACACCTGCACAGCCCGACCGTGCTGCCTGCTGCGGCCGCGTGGCGGGCGATGCTCACCCAGCACGTGTACGCGATCGGCATGAAGGCGAAGATCAAGACGACGGAGATGGACTTCCCCGCCCCGTTCGGGAACCTGTCGTCGGGCCGACTGGTCAGCCGAGTCCGGGTTGTCGCCCGCCCGGCCTGGGAGGGAGCCACGTTCGGGGATCTGCTGCGCGTCAACCTCACCCCGAGCGGCCAGGATTCCGGCCACCTCAACCTCACCTGGCAGCAGCCGGCCGGGCCAGTGCGTCGGGACTTCACCCGCAAGGGCGCCGATCAGCCCCGTACTCCCACCGGACAGGCTGACCTCCACACGGTCCTCGGCCGGTCGATCGCCTTACGCCCGGCACCCCTGCCCGACGGCGCTCCGGGGGTCGACCGGGTCCTGGTCGGCGCGGGAGAGACCATCGGTGACCTGCCAGCGGTGTTTCTGCAGGACGCAGTCACCGTCGACAAGGGACTCCTGAAACCTTCCCTGACGCGGGACCTGTGGCGGGAGTCCCACGCCCTGTACGCGGCCGTCGCCGAGCGGGAGAAGGGCAGCGACCTGTACGGGCGGATCGCGCTCCTCCACGGACGCCGCATTCACCTGCTCGCGGTCGGCCTCCTGGCGACACAGGGCAAGCTCGTGTCCTGGGTCGCCGACGAGTACCCCTACGTGCCCGGGCGCGAGATCGAACTGCGGCACGCCGCCGAGCAGGGCTCGGCGATCTGTGAGCACGCTGCAAAGGGCCTCTACGCCGCCGCGGCCACCGCGCAGCTATACGTCTACCCGAACCCCAAGCCGGCAGACAAGCCCGGCCAGGTCGCTCGGTTCAACGGGGCGACGGAGATGTGGGGCGCGGCCGCCGCCCTGTTTCACACTCTGATGGACGACGTCGCCGACGGCACCACAGCTGTCGAAGCCCTCGCCGAGTTCGGCGCCGACCTCCGCCAGGTCGCGGTTGACGCTCTGGACGCGCGGCTCGCCACCTTGCCGACGGCGGGTAACGGGCTGGAAGCGCAGTCTCAGGCCCGCGCCCGTCTCATCGACTACCTGACCCAGCCCAAGGCCCCCGTGTACCTCAAGGACGCGTCGTGAGTGAAGCCCTCCAGCTGTTCACCCTCGAAGAGCCTGACCTCGTGCCCGCCCCGCAGCCGACCGCGTCGGCCACCGCGGCGACGTCAGCCCAGCAGCTCACCGGCTGGCTCTGCGGCCTCGTGGCCTCTCGTCAGTACGGCATGCTCGCCGACCTGCGCCGCTACCGCCCCGACAAGCTGACAGAAGCTCACCACCTCTCTGCCGGCTACGCCCCGGCCGAGGACCTCGAAGAGATCTACGTGTTCGTCGCGTTCCTCTTCGCCAAGTTCCACGCCGGGTCCTCAATCCCGTCGCCTGGCTACGGCGATTTCGGGGAAGCGATGCGGCGTATCGGCAGTGGCCGCACCAAGGGCCGGGAAGACCCCGGAGCACGCCGCCTCTTCGCCCAGATCAGCAACTCGGGCCGCATTCCCTGGCGGCATCTGATGCACGGTATCGGCCGGGCACGCTCCTGCCGGACCATCCCGCCGTCCTGGTCGCAGCTCGCCGACGACCTCACCCAGTGGACAGAACGGGGCCGCCCCACCGTCCGTGCCTGGGGCCGCAGCTTCTACGTGCCCGCCCACCTCCAGAAGAACAGGACCTCGAAGTGACCACCACGACCCTGGCCGCTGCTGACCTGATGACCGGCCCCCAGTACCTGAGCCTGCACCTCCTGGAGACGTTCGTCGCCGCCCTCCCCGTCCGCGATGAGAACGGCATGCCAAAGGAGATCGTTTACGGCGGCGACACCCGCACGATGATCACCTCCCAGGCCCAGAACCGGGCCCGCCGTACCTGGACCCGAGACCGGGCCAACGCCAGCACCGGGCACATGAGCAAGCACACCATGGGCCTGCGAACCCGCGAATGGGCCAAGCTCACCACCGGCGTTCTCGCCAAGGTCCACGGCTGGGAGTTGGAGAAGGCGCTCGTCACGGCGAAGGCCCTGCTGTCCGGCGTCGGCCTCAAGCTCGGCGACAAGCCGAACACCGCCGACCTGACCAAAGTCCTCGTCTACGCCCCGCAGAACACCGACCACGTACTCGCCCAGTTCATCGTCGATAACGCGGCCGAGGTCACCGCGTGGGTCGACGGCTGGGCCGCGGAGAAGGCTGCCGCCGACGCTGCCGCCGAGAAGAAGAAGGCCGCTGCGGCAGCCGCACGGAAGGCGAAGAAGAACGGCACCGCTGAAGCCCCCCCGGCCAGCGACGAGGCGGAGGAGAAGGACAGCAAGCTGCCCGTCCTGCCGCCCAAACTGCGCGCCGGCGTGCTGACCGCGCTCGCCCCCCGCGACGCCACCGATATCGCCATGTACGGACGGTTCCTCGCCGAGATCGCCGATTCACCGAACGTCGACGGAGCGATCCAGACCGGACATTCCTTCACCGTCCACGCCGCCCAGCACATCGACGACTTCTATGCCTCCGCCGACGATGCCAAGCTCGACCGGAAAACCAACCCCCGTGCCCAGGCCCACGCGATGGACTTCCTCGACACCGGAGACGACTCCGGCGCCGGTATGACCGGCTACCAGTCCCTGATCACCGGCACCTTCTACCGGCACTCCGCCCTCGACCGGTACAAGCTCCGCGCCAACCTCCTCGCCGCGGGCATGACCCCCGACCTCGTCGCCCAGCGTGCGAACGAGGCCGAAACCGAGTTCATCGAAGCGTTCGTCGAAGCCGTCCCCCGCGCGAAGAGGAACAGCACCGCCTCCGCAGGCACCCTGCCCAAGCTGGTCCTGGCCTTCGACGGCGACCGCCCCTTCAACTACGCCGGCGTGTTCGAACGGGCCATCGACGACACGGACCCCGAGCCGTCCGTCACCGCCGCCGCCCGCCTCCTCGACCAGCACACCCTCGTCCTGCGCAAGCGCGGCGGCATCTCCGAGGCCAAGATCTTCACCCTCGACCTCGACGTACAGCAGCTCATTGACAGCCGCGTGGCCGGCGGCACCCTGCCCGGCACCGAAGCCGACTCCCTGGAAGAGCTGACCGGCCAGTGACCGCCACCGTCCTGCTCCGGCTTGCCGGTCCCCTCCAGGCCTACGGGTCCGCGGCCCACTTCGATCGCCGCGACACCACCGAAAGGCCCACCAAGTCCGCCGTCATCGGCATGATTGCCGCAGCCCTCGGCCACGACCGCACCGAACCCCTCGGCCCCCTCGCGGAACTCCGCTACGGCGTTCGCGCGGACCGGCCCGGCGTCCCGGTCCGCGACTACCACATCGTCGGCGCCGGCCCCTACCCGCTGAGCCCCCGCGACCTCATTACCGACCCCAAGCGCGCAGAAGCCGCACAGGCCGCGATGGAGGCCGAGACCGGTCCCGCGTTCGGCTACCTCACCGGGAACAGCGTGCCCGCCTGGTACGGGGCACCCAAGGAAATCGCCCCCGACCCACAGACCGGCACTCTCATCTCGGGCAACCCACTCGGCCGAAACGGCATGATCACCACCCGCTGGTACCTCGCCGACGCCGCGTTCGTCGCCGCTGTTCAGCACGACGACCACGACCTCATCGACAGCATCACCCACGCACTCGACCACCCCAAGCGCCTCCTGTGGCTCGGCCGGAAGTCCTGCCCACCAACCGGCACCATCGCTGCCGGCACCCACCCCGGCACCGTCGAGGACACCCTCACCGCAGCCGCCCTCCTCCCCAACCACACCCACCCCCGCCCCTGGGCCTGGATCGACACCCCGCCCCACACCCTCGGCGGCCACAAGACCTACGACCAGCCGATCTCCTTCCACCCCGACCGCCGCTCCCACGCACCCCGCTGGGAAACCCGCACCCGCATCAACCCAACCGCCCGCATCGAATGGGACCTCATCCCGTGACCACCACCGAGTTCGTCACCACCCACCACGTCCTCCAGCTCGACGCCACACACCCCTTCGCCGCCCGGGCCCTCACCGACGCCCAGCAGATGCACCGCATCGTCATGAGCGGCTTCCGCGGCTGGGTCGCCGACGGCGACACCGAAGCCCGCTCGCAGATGGGCGTCCTGTCCACCTGGTCCGTCGACCTCCGCGCCAACGCCCTCGTCATCGTCGTCCAAGCTCGCGTAGCCGCCGACTGGACAGGGATCCCTCAGCGCGCCCTCACCGCCCGCCCCAAGACCATCAACGTCCAACAGACCATCCGGACCGGCGCCCACTTCAACCTGCGCACCGTGATCTGTCCGAACTCCGCCCAGGCCATAGGGGTCTCCGACGGCTCCGTACCCCGCAACTTCCGCCGACGCTCCGCAAACACCGCCGATGGCGCCCGCGCGTGGCTCACCGACCGCCTCCAACAGCCCGGACAGGACGCAACTGGCCCGAACGGCCTCCGCCGCATCGGCATCACCACGGACCTCACCACCCTCGGCGTCCGGATGCTGCCCCCGGCCGTCTCCAACCACCACAAGAACCTGCGGATCGCCCGCGCCGAATTCAAGGGCACCGTCACAGTCACGGACCCCCGCGCCTTCACCGACGCCCTCACCCACGGCATCGGCCGCAGCCGCGCCTACTCCGTCGGCCTGCTGCTCGCCCGCCCTGCCTAACCCTGCCGGGGGGTAGATGTCCTGCCCCCGTGCCAGCCCCTCGCCCCCCTGTAGCATCACCGCAGCAACACCGCCCACCCGCGTGGATACGAGCCCGACATGGACGACATGCCACCTGGGAGGACTTGAGCCCCAGCTCACGTGGGGATCGCTCCGTGGTCGAAACAACGGCCATGCCAGACTGGGAGCACCCCGCCTACGTGGGGATGAACCATACGCACAAATCGAACAGAGAATCCTTGCACAGCGCCTCGCCCATGCGGGGATGACTCGATGCTGGACCTGCCCACTCTCGTCACCACGCGTAACCCCACCTACGTGGGGATAATCCCTTCGGGCACTCCAAGGTACCCGGGAACGATCAGGATCCCCGCCTAAGTGGGGACCTACCCTGGTCGATGCCCAGCGCGAACATCCGTCGAGACACCCCATTCACGTGGGGATACTTCCATCGTGAACTAGCACACCGCGCCCGTCACGGTGCCCCCGCCCACGTGGGGATAGTCCCGTGCCGGCTGTCCTCGTCACCGCGCACGCCTAGTACCCGTCCGCCTACGTGGGGATAGCCCCTCCATGCCGCTGCCACGGTGAGCGATGTAGGCCGTGCCCCGCCTAGGTGGGGATGAACCAGAGTAATGGCGCGACTGCACCAACTTTGAGTGTTGCTCCCCGCACACGCGGGGGTGATCCGTGGATTGCTCATGGGCATCGCCAGGACGGGAGCTGCTCCCCACGCACGTGGGGATGAGCCCTGGGTCGGGACGACGCCGAATGACTTCAGCATCAGCCCCGCCCACGTGGGGATAGCCCATGGGTCCCGTATTCGTTGATGGTGTCCAGGAAGGTATCCCCGCCTGCGTGGGGATTGCCCCGACGAAGGGCCGATCCTCGGATATCTGACCGGGGCCCCGCCCACGTGGGGACAAGTCCTACGAGAACCCAGGGGCGATGGCTGCCGACGTCCGCCCCATACATGTGGGGATACAACCCGCGGTCGAATCTTTCAGTGACGCCGGGGACGCATAGGTGTGGTCGTCGCAGGCATGGGGGCCGTGGGCAGCGGACGTGTGCCCGGTTGGGGTGGCGCCGGGGGCGTATGGGTGGTGAGGTGGTCGGTGAGGTGGGCGAGGATGTCGGGGGGCACTGCAGAGGAGAGTGCGATGGCCCAGTTCGGGCGGTTGCGGTCGGTGCCGCCGATGACCGTCCAGGTGGGCAACACGCTGGTTGGGTTCTCCGCAGCGTAGGAATCGAGGTGCAGGCTGGAGCTGCCGTCGGGGGCCCGCCAGGCCGCGTACCGGTCATGGCCGGTCTGGGTCCATCCGGCCTCCAGCAGGGTGTGGGCGGCATCGACTGGCCGCGGGGCACCGCCGGTGGGCGGCACGCCCCACCATGGCTCGTTTGATGTGAGGCTCTCCAGCAGGACCTGGACGAGCGCGGAGGGTGTGGTGGGGCTGGCGGTTGCGTGCCAGAGGCGTGCGCCGACCGGGGAGTCGTAGACGGCGACCGTCCAGGCGACGTCCCTTCGGTGTCGGGCCTCGTGGTCGAACTCGACGCGCATGGTCAGGGATTCGTGGCAGGCGACGGTGGTCTCGTCCGACCAGGTCCTCACTTTCCACCAGTCGGGGTTGTTCTCGAAGAAGGATTCCAGTAGCGCCTCGCCGACGCGCCGGTCGGCTGTGTGAACCCCGGCAGCAGGAGGGGTCTCGTGCACCGTGGCCTGGCTGTCGTGGTCGACGGGAGCGCGGTGCCGGGCGAGTGGGGTGTGGGCTGCGGCTGCGGCGCGTTCGGTGTCGGTGGCGGGTGCGGGTCCTGGGCGTACGGCGACGGAGTGGAGGCGGTGGAACTCGGCGACGGCTTCGGCTTCGTCGTCGTACACGAGGGCGAACTGCCGTAGGTGGTACTCGCCGTGGACGTGGACGCTGTGGCCGTCGGTGTAGGTGCCCACAGCGACGGTGGTCCATCCGTCGTGGGCGTGGAGGTGTTCCCTACGATCCGGGTGTCTCACGAGACGTCGGCTCACGAAGGAAGCTCGAATCTTGGACGTGGCGCGAGGGAGCGAGGACCCGGTGTGCCCTGGTGGACCTGTTCGGACTCTCGGTCTCCACCGCGGTCGGCTACGTGGCGGCCGCACACCCCTCCCGCTGCCCACGCGTTTAGCAACTTATAGCCCACAGCCTTGGTGCGGCTTCCCCTGCTGATGCCGTGTAACTCGGACGTCTGTGTAGACCTTCGGGTTCCAGGCGAAGTACGCGATTTCCTGCGCGTAGGCAACCAGGAAGCCCACGTTGGTACACGCGATTCGCCTCCCCTGATAAGGCAATTGGGAGCACCACACAAGCTGGCCAGTGATGAGGTTCCAGGCAGTGATTGTTAGGTCGTGGCTGGTGGTGATGGCGACGGGGGTCCCGTCGGGCCGAGTCGCGGTGGCGACGGCGTTTACTGGGCCGGTGTGGCCGGTGAGCTCGTGCAGTTGGGTGCCTGTGGTCAGGTTCCACACGATCGCCGTGTGGTCGGCGCTGGTGGTGATGGCCAGAGGAGTGCTGTCGGGCAGCGCGGCAGTGGCGACGGCGTTTACTGGGCCGGTGTGGCCGGTGAGCTCGTGCAGTTGGGTGCCTGTGGTCAGGTTCCACACGATCGCCGTGTGGTCGGCGCTGGTGGTGACGGCCACAGGAGTGCCGTCGGGCAGCGCAGCAGTGGCGACTGTGAACACCATGCTGGAATGGCAGTCGAGGGAGTGCAGTTGGGTGCCCCTGGCCAGGTCCCACACAATCGCGGTCCGGTCGGTGCTGGCGGTGATAGCCACAGGAGTGCTGTCGGGCAGCGCAGCGGTGGCGACGGCGTTTACTGGGCCGGTGTGGCCGGTGAGCTCGTGCAGTTGGGTGCCTGTGGTCAGGTTCCACACGATCGCCGTGTGGTCGGCGCTGGTGGTGATGGCCAGAGGAGTGCTGTCGGGCAGCGCAGCAGTGGCGACGGCGTTTACTGGGCCGCTGTGGCCGGTGAGCTCGTGTAGCTGGGTGCCGGCGGTCAGATCCCACACGATCACGGTGTGGCGGACACCAGTGGTGATGACGAGGGGGGTGCCGTCAGCTCGGGCTGTGGTGGCGAGGGCGTTCAGGCTGCTGGGGTTGGGGAGGGTGTCTAGTTGGATTCCGGTGGCCAGGTCCCGCACAATCGCAGTGCGGTCGTGACTGGCGGTGATCGCGAGGTGGGCGCCTTCGGGACGAGTCGCGGTGGCCACGGTTTGCACCAAGCCGTTATGGCCGGTGAGGGTGCGCAGCGCAGTGCTGGCGGTCAGGTTCCACACGATCGCGGTGTGATCGTCGCTGGTGGTGATGGCCAGAGGAGTGCCGTCGGGCAGCGCAGCAGTGGCGACAGCGTTTACCGGGCCGTTGTGGCCGGAGAGGATGTCCAGTCGGGATCCGGTGGCCAGATCCCACATGACCACGGTGTGATCAGCGCGGGTAGTGATGGCGATGAGGGTCCGGTCAGGCCGAGCTGCGGTGGCAATGGGGGTCGCTAGACTGATGTGGCCGGTGAGCCCGTGCAGTTTGGCGCCGGTGGCCAGGTCCCAGACGGTCGGGGTGCCGTCGTAGCTGGTCGTGATGGCGATGGGGGTGCCGTCGGGCTGAGCCGCGGTGGCAACGGTTTTCACCCAGCGTGTAGGCATGCTGAGCTCGTGCAGTTGTGTGCCTGTGGTCAGGTTCCACACGATCGCCGTGTAGTCGTCACTGGTGGTGATGGCCAGAGGAGTGCCTTCGGGTAGCGCAGCAGTGGCCACGGCGACTACTGGGCCGGTGTGGCCGGTGAGCTCGTGCAGTTGGGTGCCTGTGGCCAAGTCCCAGACGGTCGCGGTGCCCTCGGCGCTGGTGGTGATGGCAATGGGTGTGCGGTCGGGCCGAGTTGCGGTGGCAATGGGGGTCGCCAGACTGGTGTGGCCGGTGAGCTCGTGCAGTTGGGTGCCGGTGGTCAGGTCCCAGACGGTCGCGGTGCCGCTGTGGTTGGTGGTGATGGCGACGGGGGTGCCGTCGGGCAGGGTTGCTGTGGTGACGCCCTTCGTAGTGTCGGTGTGGCTTGTGAGGGTGTGCAGTGAGCCTTCGCCAACTTGAAGTAGCAGGTCAAAGGGCTGGTGTGACCGGTCCGCGGGGTACTCGTGCTGGTCGTGGGCGGGAGTCCGTGTAGAAG
>NZ_JBVIRQ010000015.1:0-173035 GCF_055575955.1 Streptomyces sp. NPDC033966
TTGTCGGCCTTGCCCGCGGTGGCTGGTGCCGTGCATGGCAAGGCGGAGGGGCGCCCGTGTACTGGACGCACTCGGGCGCTCCGACAACGCGGCCAGGTGCGGTGCCAGGCGCCGCGGGCCCCGACGAGATCCGAAAGAGACGGCCTGGGCGGCACGGGCTTTGGTCGCACACCTCTCGGACGCTAGGGTCTGACGCCTTGATGAGGAGGGTGGGCAATGGGGCTCATGGATGCGGACCACGCGGGGCTGGTCGTCGCGGCGCAGGCCGGGGACGACCGGGCGCGCGAAGAGCTGATCGCCGCATACCTGCCCTTGATCTACAACATCGTCCGACGGGCGGTGAGCGGACATGACGACGTCGACGACGTCGTCCAGGAGACGCTGCTGCGCGTGGTGCGCGATCTGCCCGCCTTGCGCGCCCCCGACAGCTTCCGCTCCTGGCTGGTGTCGATCACCCTCCGCCAGATACGAACCCATTGGCAGCGGTACCGCGACTTCGCCGGCCGGACGGCGCTCATCGACGAGGCGGTCCACATACCGGACGCCGGCCCCGAACCCGAGGACGCGACGATCCTGCGCCTCCATGTGTCGGACGAACGCCGCCAGATCGCCGAAGCCGGCCGGTGGCTCGACCCGGACCACCGGGTGATGCTCTCACTGTGGTGGCAGGAACGCGCCGGACTGCTGAGCCGCGAGGAGATGGCCGCCGCTACGGACCTCACCGTCGCCCACGTGGGAGTGCGCCTGCAACGCATGCGCGAGCAACTGGACCTGAGCCGGACGGTCGTCGCCGCGCTGGAGACCCACCCGCGCTGTCCGCAGCTGGGCGAGACCGTCGCCGGCTGGGACGGTCTGCGTACATCGGTGTGGCGGAAGCGGATCGCGCGGCACACCCGTGACTGCCCGGTCTGCACGGCGGCGACGACGAACCGGGTCCCCGCCGAGCTCCTGCTCCTCAGTCTCGCGCCCCTGGCCGTCCCTGCCGGACTCATCGCCGCGCTGACCGGCAAGGGCCTCCTGTCGGGTTCGGCCGCGAGCGCCGCCGGGCTGGCCGCGGCCCCCGTCGCCGTCGGCACGGCGACGGCGACGGCGACGGGGGGAGGCGGTCTGCACGGCGCGCTGACCGGCACACTCCACGCGGTGACCGCTCATCCGCTGGCGAGCATCGCCGTCGGCGCGGCGCTCGTCACCGGTGCCGCCACCTACGCGACCTGGCCGGAACCGGCCCACCGGGCGCCCGGCGTCATCGCCGTTCCCACGGTCGGCAATCCCACGCCGATCCCGTCGAGCACCCCCACGTCGGCCGGACCGCCGTCGGCGAGTCCGTCCGCGGTCGCAGGCACGGTTCCGCTGGGCGCACGATCACTGGAGTCCGTGGACGAACCCGACCTCTACCTGACGTATTCCGGCGACTTCGCGACGCTGGGCCGGGTCTCCGCGTCCAGCAGTGCGCAGACACGGCAGCGCATCACGTTCACGGTGGTCCCGGGGCTGGCCGACGCACGGTGCGTCACCCTCCGTGCGGCCGACGGCCGTTATCTGCGCCACCACTATCTGCGGCTGCGGCTGAGCACCGACGAGGGCAGCGAGCTGTTCCGGAAGGACGCCACCTTCTGTCCGCGCCCCGGGGCGGTCGCGGGGTCGGTGGTCCTGCACTCCTCCAACTACCCCGGGTCGGTCCTCCGCCACCGCGACGGCGGTATCTGGCTCGACGGCTCCGACGGCACCCGGGCCTTCGCCGGCCAGGCCTCCTTCGTCGTCCGCGAGGCCCGGTCCTGAGGACCGCTCCCTGAAGCTTCCGGGCCGAGCCGTGCGGTGACAGCCGGCGAGCCGGCACCGGGCTCCGGCATGCGCGGTTCGCCCACCGGTGCCGTGGGAGACACCAGCGCTGACCAGGGCGGCCCGTAACACTTTTCGCCTGCGAGATGCATCACGGGGTGATCGTCGGGGCGGCGCCGCTTTTCTGTTACGCCGCCTCGCGTTCGCAAGCCTCCACTTCGTGGGGTTCTTCCCGCCGCTCACCATGCGAGCCGGCGTGAGCGGTCCCCCACCTCCCCGTCGGCACATACGCGAAAGAAACCCCCCATGACGCGACATATCCGTGAGCCCCGCGCGAGCCGTACGCAGAATCGGCGCCTCGTCCACCGAGGAGCAGCATGAAGGGCCTGCACCGGCGCGGTGGGCGTCGCCGGACACTGACGATCGGGCTGTCGGCCGCGGCGCTGGTGGCGGGCGTCATGACGCTCCTGCCCGGCTCTGCCGGGGCCACGACCCCCCTGGGCGCGCATGCGGCGCCCTCGGGCAGGTACTTCGGCACCGCTGTGGCCGCCGGCAGGCTCGGCGACGCGAAGTACGCCGACATCCTGGACCGGGAGTTCAACATGATCACCCCGGAGAACGAGATGAAGTGGGACGCGATCGAACCGTCCCGCGGCACGTTCTCCTTCGGTCCGGCCGATCAGATCGTCAACCATGCCGCGGCCCACGGCCAGCGCCTGCGCGGCCACACCGCGGTCTGGCACTCGCAGCTCCCGTCCTGGGTCGGCTCCATCGGCGACGCGAACACGCTGCGCGGCGTGATGAACAACCACATCACCACCTTGCTCTCCCGCTACAAGGGCAGGATCCACTCCTGGGACGTGGTCAACGAGGCGTTCGCCGACGGCTCCACCCAGCACCGCAGCTCGGTGTTCCAGAACGTGCTGGGCAACGGCTTCATCGAGGAGGCGTTCCGCACCGCGCGGGCAGCCGACCCCTCCGCCAAGCTCTGCTACAACGACTACAACATCGAGAACTGGTCGGACGCCAAGACCCAGGGCGTCTACAGCATGGTCAGGGACTTCACGTCCCGTGGCGTGCCGATCGACTGCGTCGGGTTCCAGAGCCACTTCGGCACCGGCGGTCCCCCGGCAAGCTTCCAGACCACCCTGTCGCGTTTCGCCGCCCTGGGCGTCGACGTCCAGATCACGGAACTGGACATCGCCCAGGCGTCGCCCACCCACTACGCCGACACGGTCAAGGCCTGCCTGTCCGTCGCCCGGTGCACCGGCATCTCGGTCTGGGGCATCCGCGACAGCGACTCCTGGCGCAAAGGCGAGCACCCCCTGCTGTTCGACGACAACGGCAACCCCAAGGCCGCCTACACGGCTGTCGTGAACGCCCTCAAGACAGCCCCCGGTACCAGCACCGGCACGATCAAGGGCGTCGCCTCCGGCCGCTGCATCGACATCGAGGGTTCCACCACGGCCAACGGAACCCAGGCGCAGCTGTGGGACTGCCACGGAGGAACCAACCAGCGCTGGACCTACACCTCCGGCAAGCAGCTGATGATCTACGGCAACAAGTGCCTGGACGCCAGGGGCAAGGGCACCGCCAACGGCACCGCGGTGGTCATCGAGGACTGCGACGGCGGCGTCAGCCAGCAGTGGGACATCAACACCAACGGCACGATCGCCGGGTCCCGGTCCGGGCTGTGCCTCGACGCCGTCGGCGCGGCCACCGCCAACCGCACCAGGATCCAGCTGCACTCCTGCTGGTCCGGCGGCAACCAGAAGTGGACCGGCCTGCCCGGGTCGCCGACCCAGCCGAAGCCCGCGCCGACGAAGCCCACGCCGACGGGCGGCACGTGTGCTCTTCCGTCGACCTACCGGTGGACGTCCACGGGTGCGCTGGCGCAGCCGGCGAACGGGTGGACCTCGCTGAAGGACTTCACCACCGTGACGTACAACGGCAAGCACCTGGTCTACGGGTCGGACTTCTCGGGATCCTCGTACGGCTCCATGATGTTCGGGCCCTTCACGAACTGGCCGGACATGGCGTCGGCCCGCCAGACCGGGATGAGCCAGCCCGCGGTGGCGCCCACACTCTTCTACTTCGCGCCCAAGAAGATCTGGGTGCTGGCGTACCAGTGGGGGCAGTGGCCCTTCATCTACCGCACGTCGAGCGACCCGGCCAACCCCGACGGCTGGTCCGCGCCGCAACCGCTGTTCACCGGAAGCATCCCCCGCACCGATTCCCCCACCGGCCCGATCGACCAGACCCTGATCGCCGACGACCAGAACATGTACCTGTTCTTCGCCGGTGACAACGGCAAGATCTACCGGGCGAGCATGCCGATCGGAAACTTCCCGGGGAACTTCGGCTCCTCGTACACGACGGTCTTGAGCGACACGCCCGACAACCTCTTCGAGGCGCCGCAGGTGTACAAGGTGCAGGGCCAGAAGCAGTACCTCATGATCGTCGAGGCCAAGGGCGCGAACCAGACGCGCTACTTCCGCTCGCTCACGGCCCCCAGCCTGAACGGCCCGTGGACCGCGCAGGCCGGCAGCGAAAGCAGCCCCTTCGCGGGCAAGGCGAACAGCGGCGCCACCTGGACCAACGACATCAGCCACGGTGACCTGGTCCGCGACAACCCCGACCAGACCATGACCATCGACCCCTGCAACCTGCGGTTCCTCTACCAGGGCAAGTCCCCCACGGCGCAGGGCCCCTACGACCGACTGCCCTACCGGCCCGGTCTCCTCACCCTGCAGCGCTGACCTGCCCCGATCCACAGTGATACGCAAGGAGAACAACTCCCCATGAAGAACCCCACGAACGGCGGGCCCCGCGGACGTCACCGCCGTCGCCGGATCGGGACCGGACTGCTGCTCGGTGTGCCCGCCGTCCTCGTCCCGTATTTCCTGTACGTGCAGGACGACTCGCAGGCCGCGACGGTCGACGGCAATGCCTACTACCGGCTGGTCTCCGTACGCAGCGGCAAGGCGCTGGACGTCAACGCCTTCTCCACCGCAGACGGCACCCGCATCCAGCAGTGGACCGACCAGAACACCGCCAACCAGCAGTGGAAGCTGCGTCCCACCGGGGACGGCCACTACGAGCTGGTGAACCGGAACAGCGGCAAAGTGCTCGGCATAGCCGGCGATTCGACGGCCCGGGCAGCCGCCGTCGAGCAGCAGACCGACAGCTCCTCCGCCTCCCAGGAATGGCGGATCGACGAGGTGAGCGGTTCCGACGCCGTCGTCCTCACCTCCCGCAGGAGCGGCCAGGTCCTGGACGTCTCCGGCGGCTCCACGGCCGACGGCGCGGCAGTCGTCCAGTACCCCGGCCATGGCGGTACCAACCAGCAGTGGAAGCTGGTGAGGACGGGCGGGACCCATGCGCCCGGATCCGGACCGTACACGTGGCGAAACGCCCAGGTGGTGGGCGGCGGATACGTCAGCGGCCTGGTGTTCAACCCGCGGGAGAAGGGCCTGCTGTACGCGCGTACCGACATGGGCGGCGCCTACCGCTGGGACTCCGGGGCCGAGCAGTGGATCCCGCTGACCGACTGGATCGGCGAGAAGGACTGGAACCTGCTGGGCATCGACGCGCTGGCCACCGACCCGGTCGACCCCAGCCGGCTCTACCTCGCCACCGGCACCTACACCAACAACTGGGCGGGCAACGGGGCGATCCTGCGCTCCACGGACCGCGGCCGCACCTTCCAGCGCACCGACCTGCCCTTCAAGCTGGGCGGCAACGAGGACGGCCGCGGGGCGGGCGAGCGGCTGGCGGTCAACCCCGCGGACAACGGCACCCTGCTGCTGGGCACGCGCAAGAACGGCCTGTGGCGCAGCACCGACCACGGCGCGACATGGAGCCAGGTCTCCTCGTTCCCCGTCAAGGACGGGGCGAGCAGCGGCGCGGGCATCTCCTTCGTGACGTACGGGCCGGCCGGCAGCAAGACGGTCTACGTCGGCGTCGCCGACAAGTCCACCTCCCTCTACCGCTCCACCGACGGCGGCAGCACCTGGCAGGCCGTCCCCGGGCAGCCGACCGGCCAGATGCCGCAGCACGGCGTGGTCTCCGGTGACGGCTCGCTGTACCTGACGTACACCAACGCCCTCGGCCCCAACGGCGTGACGGGCGGCTCGGTGTGGAAGCACACCCCGGCCGGCGGGGCGTGGAAGAACATCTCCCCCTCCCAGGGCAACTACGGGTTCTCCGGTCTGGCCGTCGACCCGCGCAAGCCCTCCACGGTGATGGTCACGACCCTCGGCCGCTGGTGGCCGGAGGACGAGATCTACCGGACCACCGACGGCGGCACGACGTGGAAGGCACTGGCCGACAAGTCGGTGCGGGACGCCTCCGCCGCTCCGTACGTGGGTACCGGGACCGGGCACTGGATGACCGCCCTGGCCATCGATCCCTTCGACTCCGGGCACGTGCTGTACGGCACCGGCAGCGGCATCCTGCGCAGCAAGGACGCCAACGCCTCCGACAGCGGCGGCACCAGCCACTGGAGCGTGGGGGCCCGCGGGCTGGAGGAGACCGCACTGCTGGACGCGATCGCCCCGCCCGGCGGCGCCCACGTCATCACGGCCATGGGCGACCTGGGCGGATTCCGCCACGACTCCCTGACCGCGGTGCCCGACGGGCGGCTGAAGAACCCGATGATGGCCAACAGCACCTCCATCGACTTCGCGCAGTCCAGCCCCTCGATGATGGTCCGCGTCGGCCGTGGCGGTGCGCAGGACGGCGCCTACTCCACCGATGGCGGCCGCAGCTGGAACGGCTTCGCTTCCGAACCGGTGGCCGGCGCCGACAGCGGCCGGGTGGCGCTCTCCGCCGACGGCTCGGCCATCGTCTGGACCCAGGCCGGCCAGGCCCCGTACCGCTCGACCGACAAGGGAGCGAGCTGGTCGAAGGTCGGCGGCCTGGGCACCGACGCCGTCGTCGTCGCCGACCGCTCCTCGGCCGGGACGTTCTACGCACTGGCCGGCGGCACGCTCCACGCCAGCACCGACGGCGGGGCGACCTTCAGCGCCCGGGCCGCCAACCTGCCGGCCGACGGCCGGCTCAAGGCCGTCCCCGGAGTCGCGGGCGACCTGTGGATCGCCGGCGGCGGCCAGGGGCTCCTGCACTCCACCGACGGTGGCCTCACCTTCACCAGGCTCGCCCCGGTGAAGGCCGCCTCCGCCATCGGCTTCGGCAAGGCCGCACCGGGCGCCTCCTACCAGGCCCTGTACCTGATCGGCACCGTCAAGGACGTCACCGGCGTCTTCCGCTCCACCGACAAGGGCGCCACCTGGGTCCGCGTCAACGACGACGCCCACCAGTGGGGCGGCATCGGCAGCACCGGCGTCATCACCGGCGACCCCGACGCCTTCGGCCGCGTGTACGTCGGCACCAACGGACGTGGCCTCCAGTACGGCGACCCTTCCTGACCCCGACGCCCGGGCGGGGCCGCCGGCACAACCGTGCCGGCGGCCCCGCCTGCGCGGCTGCGGCGTCGCCGTCCACGCGCAGGGCCGTGACGGGGACCCCGGCGGCGCTCCCCATCCCAGGGTGGACCTCATGGCGGGCCAACCGAAGCCAGCGCGTTGCGTGCGAGTCCGCGCAGCCAGGCGTGAGCGTTGTCGGTGTCATGGCGCTGATGCCACGACAGGTATATCGGTGCCGCCGGCAGTTCGAGCGGCAGGGGGAGCACGACCAGGCCGAGGTCGGTGACCGCGGAGCGCGTGGTGGCTTCGGGGACGCTGAGCACCAGGTCGGAGTCGCGCGCGAACGCGAACGCCGCCGCTTCCGTGGGCGCGGTCGCCACCACGCGCCGGCTCAGGTCCAGCCGGGCGAGGGCTTCGTCGAGGGCGTTGTTGAGGTTTCCACGTCGCGACACGGTGACGTGCTCGGCTGCGGCGTAGCGCTGCACGGTGAGGGTCCTGGCGCGGGTGAGGGGGTGCCCCCGCCTCACGACGGTGACCAGGCGGGTCTCGCCCGCGTTCTCGGTACGGACGTCCGGCGCGGTCGGGCGGTTCGCGTTCGCCTCCAAGTCGACCTCGCCGCGCCGCAACTCGTGCGTGTCGAGGCTTGATTCCCCGATGAAGCGCAATCGCACGCCGGGTGCCTGTGCGCGTACGGACGTGAGGAGCGCGGGTCCGCTCAGGGCGACCAGGGACTCGTGCCAGCGAAGTGTGAACGTGCGCTCCAGCGTTGCCAGATCGAGTTCGCGGCTCGGCGCCAGTACCCCCTGGACCTGGTGCAGCAGCTCGTGCACCTGTGCCCGGACGGCGATCGCGTACGGCGTCGGGGTCATCGTGCGGCCGGTGCGCACCAGAATCTGGTCCCCGGTCGTGCGCCGGATACGGCCCAGGCTCCGGCTCATCGCGGGGGCGGTGACATGCAGGCGCGCGGCCGCCCCGGCCACGCTTCCCTCCTCCAGCAGCGCGTCGAGCGCGGTGAGCAGGTTCAGGTCCAATTGCATGGGAGTAATCCTAGGCGTGCTTTACATGCAGTTGAAGTTAACTCTGGGTCTTCATACCGTTGAGGCACAAGCGCACGACGGAACGCCCGGCTCGGCCCGATACGGCGTCACCCGTCCCACCCCTCCTCCGTCAGGAGCACCGCCATGTCCGAAACACCGCAGACCGCCGCCGCTGTCACCGCCGCCGACGCCGACCTGCTGGCCCACACCGCGAGTGCCGTGCGTACGGCAGGTTCGGCGCTGCGCGAGCACTTCGGCGAGGTGGTCCGCTACGAGACCCGCGAGGAGCTGATGCGCGCGCTCGCCGTCAACGACGACATGGCCCTCGACATCCTGCGCCCCCGCCTCACACGGCTGCGTCCTGACGCCGGCTGGGTGGAGGACGAACTCGACGGCGGAGCGCTGCCGCCCGGCGAATGGTGGGTCGTGGATCCGGCCGAAGGAAACGTCAACCACCTTCACGCCCTGCCGGAATGGGCGGTCACCGCCACCCTCGTGCGGGAGAACCAGCCGGTACTCACCGTGGTCCACCTGCCGTTGACGGGCGAGACCTACACCGCGCTCGCGGGAGCGGGTGCCCACCTCGACGGCCGGCCCCTGCATGTCTCGCAGACCGCGAAGCTCGACCTGAGCATCGTCGCCACCAGCCAGGCCCGGCCGGACGAGGACGAGGAGGTCGTACGCCGCGTCGGCGCTTCGATCACCGCGATGCTCCTCGGCGCACTCGTCGTCCGAACCGCTGTGCCCGCGACCCTGCACCTGGCGAACGTGGCCGCCGGCAGGACCGACGTCTTCTGGCAGTTCGCCGGAGCCCGCGCGGACCTGCTTCCCGGGGCGCTGCTCGTCCGGGAGGCCGGCGGACGGATCTCCGACGCCGAGGGCCGACCCTGGACCCCGCAGAGCAACAGCTTCCTGGCCGCCGCACCCGGCGTCCACGCCCAAGCCGCATCGGCACTCTCCCGCTGACCCTGACGAAGAGCAGAAAGAAACAGAAGGAGCCGAATCCGCATGAACGAGATCGCAGTACTCGGGAACGGCCGCGTCGGCGGCAACCTGGCCGCCGCCCTGACCCGAGCAGGGCACCGGGTCACCGTGGCGGACCGCACGCAGGGCGCCGCCGCCGAGGCCGCCCGCACCGCCCGGATCGTCATCAACGCCACACCGGGCGCCGGCTCACTGGAACGTCTCGCCGCGCTGCGCGAGGAACTGCGGGGCAAGATCCTCGTCGACGTCTCCAACGCCACCACCGACGGCCCCGACGGCCTGCCCGCCGACCTGATCCACCCCGGCTCCAGCCTCGCCGAGCGGCTTCAGGAAGCACTCCCCGAAACCCGCGTCGTCAAGACGCTCAACACCATGCTCTACCCGGTGATGACCGCGCCGGCCGCCCTCGCCCAGCCGCCCACCGCATTCCTCTCCGGCGAGGACCCGCAGGCCAAGCAGACCGTCCACGACCTGCTCACCGACCTCGGCTGGAGGAAGGAGTGGATCACCGACCTCGGCGGGATCCAGACCGCCCGCGCCACGGAGGCCGCGATCCTGTTCGTCCCGCACGTGATCCGCTCCAGCGGATTCACGCCCTTCGCGCTCTCCATCGCCCGCTGACCCCGCAGCCGCTGCCCCGGGCGAGCGGATGCGGCCCCGCGCAGGCGGCCAACGGGCGGCGTCCGTCAAAGGTGGGACGGCAGGTACCCCAGCTGTACGGCCCGGACGCCGGCCTGGAAGCGGCTGCGGGCGCCGAGGTGGGTGAGCAGGCCGGTGGTCAGGCGGCGGGCGGTGCGGGTGGAGATGCCCATGCTGTTGGCGATCGACTCGTCGGTGCGGCCCTCCGCCATCAGGCGCACGACCTCGGTCTGCTGGCGGGTCAGTTCGCCGGAGGAGCGCTGGGGCGCGGCGCCGAAGGGTTCGGCGGAGTCCCACACGAGGTCGAACAGGCGGCACATCAGGGAGATCACGCCGGGGTCCGTGATGGCCAGGGCGCCGTCGGCGGTGCTGTCGGAGTCGGAGGCGATCAGGGCCGAGCGCCGGTCGATGATGATCATGCGGTTGGGCAGGGTCGGCACCGTGCGGATGTGCGCTCCCTGCTCGGTGAGCCAGGTCGCGTGGCCGGCGGTGGGGGCGTCGCGGCGGATGCTGTCCAGGTAGACGGTGCGCATCGTGATGCCGCGGGAGAGGAGGCGGCGGTTGAGCGGGCGCGAGGCCTCCATGTTGGCGGGCGTCTGGGGTCCGCCGGGGGCGAAGGTGAGGAACTCCTCCTTGACGTTGTCGTTGAGGGCTTCCAGGTGGTCGCGGATGGCGTCGATGCCGCGGAGGTAGCGGATGCCGGCGCCCATCGACATCGTGTCGTGCTGTGCGTACTGGGCGATCAGCTCGGCCGTCGCCGCGCGGCTCTGCTCGACGTGCTGCTGCTGCTCGGCCAGCTCGGCCTGGCGGCGCGCGAGGAGTTTCATGAGCCCGAGGTCGGGGGTGATGGCGCGCATCGAGGACCCGTCCGCCGACGAGGTGCGGATCAGGGCCAGCTCGAAGAGCTGGTCGAGGGCGTCGCGCACGGCGTCCTCGGACAGCTGCAGCTGTCCGGAGAGCTCGGCCACTCCGGCCAGCGGGTGGGCCAGCATCTCCCGGTAGACCGCTTCGGATGCGGCGCTGAGGCCGAGTGGACCAAGCATGAACGTTCCCTTGTGGTGCGAGTGGTGCGAGTGGTGCGAGCAGTACGAGCGGTGCAGGTGATGTGAGCGGGTCTTCCGCGCCGGGATCCAGTGCCGACGCGCTCCGGCCTCCGACGATCCCGTCCGGTCAGCGGACGCTCGACGCCGCATTCTATTGCTCCGGCCCGTCCCGGGCGGGACGCCCGGCAGTGGCCAACTGCAACCCCTGGCACTGGGGCCCCGAAACCCGCATGGTCTCAACCATGTTCCTGATCTGCGCAGTCCTGACCCCGCGCCCCGGCGGCAGCGGGCCCTTCCCCGCCGACACCGCGGCCGCCGTCGCGTCCGCCTCCGCCGCGGCCGGGGTGCGGGGCATCGAACACGTCGTCCAGCGCGCCGAACCGGGAACACGACCCGTCCTCGGCATGTACGTCGTCGCCGCCACGTGGCAGGCCGCTGCTTCCGCTTCCGAGCGGGCGTGGCACGCCGCGGTCGCCGCCCGCCCCGAGCTGGGGGGGTGGACGGCCGTCTGGGAGGACGTTCCGCTTCCCGAACCGCCCGTGGCCTAGGGCGGACATGGCCATTTTGACCCTCCTGATCTCCCTTCTCCCGGCTCTTGCGCCGGGGCAGACTCGTGGTCGTCCAGGAAAACAACCGAGGAACGGAGCACGAACATGAAGAAGACCAAGGCCCTGGCCATGTCGCTGATCGCGGCCACCGCCGTGCTGTTCGGTGCCGGCACCGCGAGCGCCGGCACCGTCCCGATCTTCACTCTGGAGCCCGGCTCGACCTGCTCCTCCCCCGGCTTCGGCTGCCCGCACGACTCCGGCTGGCAGGAGATCAAGCCGCCCGCCGCCCAGTGACGGAGCCCGGGTCCGGCAGTCGCGCCCCGTCCCCGCACCGGAACGCCGGCGCCCGCCAGCTCACGGCGTTCCTCGACCGGCTGTCCCCCACCTCGACCGTGGAGCCCGTCCCGCTGCGGGACCTGCACACGGCGCACGCGCCGCGCAGCGCCGAGGAGGACGAGCAGTACGCACGGACGCTCGCAGCCTCCGGGGAGGACCTCGCGCCGGTCCTCGTGCACCGCTCGACGATGCTCGTCATCGACGGCGTGTGCCGGGCCCGCGCCGCCGTGCTCCGCGGCCACACCCACATCCGGGCCCGTCTCTTCGACGGCACGGAGGAAGACGGCGAACTGCTGTCGGTGCTGGTCGACATCGCGCACGGCATGGTTCCGCCCGTGGCGGTACGTACCGCAGCGGCCCGGCACGCGCTCCGCGTGCAGCCTGACTGGTCCGACCGGGCGCTGGCCGCTCTCACCGGACTGCCGGGAAAGCGCATCGCAGCGCTCCGGCGGGAGAGCGGAGCCGCCACCGCACCGCACGAACGACGGCTCGGCCTCGACGGCCGGGCCCGGCCCCTCGACTCCGCCGCCCGCCGGCAGCTCGCCGACGGACTGCTCAACGACGACCCGCACGCCTCCCTGCGGCAGGTCGCCCGCGCGGCCGGACTGTCACCGGCCACCGTGGCCGACGTACGCGCACGCAGGCGCCGCGGCGAGGATCCCGTACCCCGCCGGGGCGCCGGGGCCCGGCCCGCGCGGCCCGGCCTGGTCCCGACGCCCCGGAGGCCCGTACCGCCGACGGCCGTCACCGCACTGCGCCCCGTACTGGCATCTCTGACCCAGGACCCCTCCCTGCGGCACACCGAGAGCGGCCGCGCGCTGCTGCGCGCCCTCGACGTCTCCTGTGTGCTCGCGGACGGGATCGAGGGCATCGCCGCGCACGTTCCGCCGCACCGGCTGGACGCCGTCGCCCGGCTCGCGGAGTCGCACGCCCGGCGCTGGGAAGCGCTCGCCTCCCATCTCGGGCAGCGGCGCACCGGCCGGGACGACCGCACCCCGCTGCCCGCGGGCACCGGCGGCGCGGCCGGCTGACGGCGCTTCCCGCTCCGGCCACCGCTTCTGTGCCGGTGGCCGAGGCGGACGAGCACGTGTACTCCGACGGCACGACCGCGTTCGACGCCCCCTGTGCCCGCAGCACCAGCACCAGCACCAGCACCAGCACCAGCACCAGCACCAGCCCATCCCCTTCCGTCGGCGGACCCCGTCCCCGCCCGCCGGAACCCCCCGCAAAATCCAAGGAGCAGGAGTGGCACTCGCCGTAGCAGAACGACACGTGGCAGGGTCCGTCGTCCACCTCACCCGGGCCGAGAGCGAGGGGTTGTGGAACCTGTCGGAAAAGGTGGTCTCACTGCTGGAACGCTCCCCGTCCTTCGACCTCTCGGAACTCCTCCCGGAGGTCCCCCACGCCCTGCGCACCGCGCTGACGGACTTCCGCGAAGGAGCGTCGGACAGCGGATACCTGCTGGTGAAGGGGGTGTCCACGGGTGAACTCCCGAGCACGCCCCTGGAATACGGGTCACGGGCACTGGCCGGACACGCCACCAACGGAACGCTCGCCCTGACGGCCGACCTCCTCGGCAGCCTCATCGGGTACGCCGACGAGAAGAAGGGCGACCTCTTCCACGACGTGCACCCGGTGCGGGGCGAGGAGCACCGGATGGAGAACAGCGGCTCGGTGGCCTTCGACTTCCACACCGAGAACGTCCACCATCCGCTGCGGCCCGACTACCTCGGCCTGCTGAGCCTGCGCCAAGGGCACGAGCGGACCACGGCCACCCGAGTGGCCTCCGTCCGGCACGCCCTCGCCCGCCTGACGGAGGTCGAGACCGCCACCCTGCGGGAACTGCGGTTCGAGAGCCTGTTCCCGACCTCGTTCACGCGGGGCACCTCCGGCGAACGGCCCACCACGGGCCGGCACCGGGTCCTCTTCGGCGCCCCGGGCAACGAGTCCTTCCGCTACGACTCGTTCAACACCGGGGCGGCGGACCCCGAAGCCGCGCAGGCCCTGCAAGCCCTGGCCGAAGCACTCGAAGCCGTCTGCGCCGAAGTCGTCCTGGAACCCGGCGACCTGCTCCTCGTCGACAACCACATCGCCGCCCACGGCCGCTCCGCCTTCACTCCCCGCTACGACGGACAGGACCGCTGGCTGCGCCGCTTCTACTCGCACAGCGCCGTACCGGGCTGGGCGCGGCGCATGATGGCCGGCGAACGCGTCCTGCCGACCACCACCGACATCCAGGGCATCTTCTGAGGCCACACCCCGGCCTCCCACCCCACCCCTCCACCTGCTTGCCCGCTGCCCGCCCCTCCGGCGCCCCGGGCCGATCCGTGGTGCCCCCGCGCATCCCGTCCACGTGCCGCACTCCCTGAGTCCGCACGCCCTCATCGCCAGCGCACATCAAGCGCACACCACCATAAAACCTCCCAAGAAGGGCACACCCATGTCCATCCTCGCTTCCCCCGGTGACCTCGCGGCCGGCGCGATCCCGGACGCCGCCATGGCAGCCGTCGTCTCCGGCGAGACCTCGCCCGAGGCCGTCTACTACCCCGTCAGCGACCAGCGCATGGTCACCGGCGAAGGGGTCTACCTGTACGACTCCGAGGGCCGCGGATACATCGACTGCGCCTCCGCGACGTTCAACCTCAGCCTCGGCTACCGCCACCCGGCCGTCATCAAGGCGATCAAGGACCAGGCCGACGAGCTGATCCACGTCACGTCGAGCTTCCAGACGGAGCCCATCAACCGGCTCTCCAAGCGCCTGGCCGACCTCGCCCCCAAGCGCCTCACCAAGACCCACCTCAAGGTGTCCGGCGGATCGGTCGCCAACGAGGGCGCGATCAAGATGGCGCAGCGGGCCACGGGCAAGCGCGACGTCGTGACGCTGTTCCGCAGCCACGTCGGCCAGACCATGATGATGGCCAGCCTCTCCGGGAACGCCTTCCGCCGGGCGCCGTTCGCCCAGCTGTACCCGGGCGGCATGCAGGTGCCGGACCCGTACTGCCACCGCTGCTTCTACGGCCAGCAGGCCGGCAGCTGCCGCATGATGTGCGTGGACCGCATCAACGACTTCCTGGAGTTCGCAAGCAGCGGCAGCGTCGCCGCCGTCCTCGTGGAGCCCATCTCCGGCAACGGCGGCAACATCGTCCCGCCGGACGGGTACTTCACCAGGCTCCGCGAGTTGTGCGACGCCCACGGCATCAAGCTGATCTTCGACGAGATCCAGACCGGCATCGGCCGCACCGGGCGCATGTTCGCCGCCGAGCACTTCGGCGTCGAGCCGGACGCGATGACGGTCGCCAAGGGCCTCGGCGGTTCGGGCGCGCAGGTGGCCGCGATCATCGCGAGCGACGAGATGGCGGGCCTGCCCACCAACGACCACTCCTTCACCTACGGCTCCAACCTGCTGGCCGCGTCCGCCGCCCTCGCGACGCTCGACGTCATCGACGACCCGCTGTTCCTGGCGAACGTCCGCGCCACCGGCGACCTGATCATGGGCCGGCTGGAGGAGATGAAGAAGCGCCACCGCGTGATCTCCGACGTCCGCGGCGTGGGCCTGATGATCGGCATCGAGATCGTCCGCGCGGACGGCACCCCCGACACCGCCCTGACCAACCACCTTGCGGACAAGGCGATGGAGCACGGCCTGATCCTGCGCACCTCGCGCTACGGCAACGGCAACGTGCTCAAGATCCGGCCGCCGCTCACGCTGACCCTGGCCGAGGCCGAGCTGATCTGCGACCGCTTCGACGCGCTGCTGACGGAGCACGCGTGATGGAACCCGGCCTCGTCCTGGTGGGCGGCGGGTTCCGCGCCACCACCTTCCTCGCCTCCGCCCCCGGACTCCTCGCCCACCGGGTCACCGTGTTCGAGCGCGGCACGGTATTCGGTCCCGGCGGCTTCGCGGACTACGCGATCACCAGCACCTCGATCGGCTCCCGCTTCCTCAAGGAGCTCTCCGCCACCGGTCCCTTCGCCGCGCTGAGGGACGATCCGCTGGTCGCCCGGGTCGCGGACGCCGAGGCGCCGGTTCCCATGGCGCACCTGGCCGCCGCGCTGGGCCGGGTCGGTACGGCGGTGGCCGCGGCCCTGGGGCCCGACCGGCTCGTCCTGGGCACGGAGGTGACCGCCCTCGACGTCGTCGAGGAGGGCTCGGCCGTGCTGGTCCACCTCGCGGACGGGCGGACCGTACGGAGCCGGAACGCGGTCATCGCCACGGGGCGGACCGAGCGGCCGCACGCCGAACTCGCCCCCTGGCGGGCGAAGGTGCGCCGGTCCGCGCAGATCATCAGCCGGAGCGGGCGGGACGGGCTGCGCCGGGAGCTGGCCGCACTCGGACGGCACGGCGAGGACGGCCGCCGGATCGTCATCGCCGGCGCCTCGCACAGTGCCATGTCCGTGCTCCGCGTCCTGCTGGAGCTGTTCGACGAGATCCGCGCGACCGACCCCGGCTACCGGGCCCCCGCCGTCGACGTGCTCCAGCGCAGTGCGGCGCGGCTCGTCCACCCCGGCCTCGCCGAGGCGCGGCGGGACTACGTCGAGGGCCGCGAACGGGCCGCCGACCCGGCCACCGACGTGTGCCCGGCGACGGGCATCGTCTTCCGCGACTCGGGGCTGCGGCACGAATCGCGGGACCTGTATTGCGCACTGTGGGACGGCCTCGTCCCGGGTGCCCGGCTGGTCCGCACGGGCCGGCTCGCGGAGGCCTCGGACCTGCTCGACGACGCCGCTCTGGTGGTCCAGGCCCTCGGCTACCACGGCCAC
Organism: Streptomyces sp. NPDC033966; assembly: GCF_055575955.1. Taxonomy (NCBI): domain Bacteria; kingdom Bacillati; phylum Actinomycetota; class Actinomycetes; order Kitasatosporales; family Streptomycetaceae; genus Streptomyces; species Streptomyces sp. NPDC033966. The sequence continues at coordinate 16,554 of NZ_JBVIRQ010000015.1, forward strand.
GCGCCCGACGTGCTGGTCGACGGCCGGCTCGCCCGCCCCAGCGGCTCGCCGGAGCGGTTCGCGCACACGGACGACGGCACGGCGCTGATCGCCGGGCGGCCCGTTCCGGTGCTGTCGGTACTCCGGGTCGAGCCGACGCCGTACGCGCTGCGCGACCACGCGGTCTACGGCAGCGGGCTCTACGGCAGGCTCGCCGGCCGGCTCCTCGCCCGGCTCGAAGCGGACGCCGGCTCCCTCGCCGCGGCCGTTTCTCCGTCCGTTGCCGCTTCCCTTCCCCCATACGTTCCCCAGGAGAGCGCCGTATGACCACCGAGACGACGGCCGCGGCCGCCGTGCCCCGCGTCCGCGACCAGCAGCAGCTCGTCGAGGAGCTGGCCGATCTGCTCCAGGACCGCAAGCAGCCGGGCCGGCCGCTGGTGGCTGGGCTGACCGGCATGGACACCTCCGGCAAGTCGCAGCTGGCCACCGCGCTGGCCGCAGAGTTCCGGCGCCGGGGAGCGGACCACCAGCTCGTCCGGATCGACGACTTCCACCGGCCGCGCGCCGTCCGCTACCGCTCCGACCTGCCGGAGGCCGAGGCGTACTACCACCACAGCATCGACTTCGGCCGGGCCGCCGAGCAACTGCTGCGGCCCGTACGGGAGAACGGCCGGCTGTCGGCGGAGCTGACCCTGCTGGACCTGCCCACCGACACGTACACGCTGACCCGGGCGTACGAGGTCGGGCCGGAGACGATCGTGCTGGTCGAGGGGGTGTTCCTGTTCCGCGCCGAAATCCGGGACCTGATCGACCTGTTCGTGTACCTCGACGTCGCCGAGGACGTCGTACTGGCCCGCGGCCGGGTGCGGGACGTTCCCTCTCAGGGCGAGGAGGTCATGGGCAAGTACCACACCAAGTACCTGCCGGCGCAGCGGGCGTACCTGGCCGAGCACCCACCGGCCGAGCACGCAGAGGTGATCGTCGACAACTCGGACTGGGCGGCTCCGGCCGTACGGGTGTGGCCGGCGGATGCGGTTCCGTCCCGCGCAGAGGACGGCGGCCGATGAGCGCCGCGGCCCCCGTCCGGGGTCCCGTGCGCGCGGTGGTCTTCGACCTGTGGAAGACGCTCGTCCCGCTGCCCGATGACGTGAAGCGGCAGGCCTTCACCGAGACCGCGCGGGCCCTGGGCCGGCGGCCGGAGGAACTCGCCGGGCCCTGGGCGCAGACCCGGGTGCGGCGCGAGACCGGCCCCCTGGACGCCTACCTCGACGGCCTGCGCGAGGACCTCCGCGCTCCGTGGGACGACGCGCAGCAGGCCGAGGCCATGCGGGTGCGCCGGGCCGTCCACGGCCGGGGCTTCGCCCGTCCCGCCCGCGGCGCCGTCGAGACGCTGACCCGGCTGAAGGGCCTGGGCGTCCCGGTCGGCCTGGTGTCGAACTGCAGCTCCGATGTCCGGGACATGCTCGACGCCTCGGACCTGGGGCCGCTGATCGACGTGTCCGTGCTCTCGGCGGAAGCCGGGCTGATGAAGCCGGATCCGGAGATCTTCCTACTCGCCGCCCGCCGGCTGGGCGTGGACAGCGGTGCGTGCCTCTACGTCGGAGACGGCCATGACGACGAGCTGGACGGCGCGTCGACCGCCGGGATGACCGCGGTGCTGCTCGACCTCGGCGAGGACCACCCGTGGGCCGGCCCCCGGATCGGCGGGCTGCCGGAGGTCCTGGAGCTGGCGGGGTACGGCGGGCGGGCACCGGATGCCGTCTGAGGTGACCGCGCCCGAACCGTTCCGAAGCCCCGATCCGACAGGCCCGTACCGGGCGACCGATCCCCTTTCCCCGTTCCGACAGGAGCTCGTGAACTTCATGAAGCACGTCATCGTCACCAACACCGGCAACACCAGGCAGGCCCGGCAGCTCGCCGAACGCGGCGACCTGCGCGTCCTGTTCGTCACCGAGCCGCGGTTCGTCGACCAGTACCCGGAGGGCACCGAACTCGCCCTGGTGGACGACCTCAACGACCCCGAAGCCGCCACCGCCGCCGTCACCGCGGCGCGGCAGCTCGGGGAGTTCACCCACGTGCTGGCGCTCTCGGAGCGCGCCTCGCAGGCGGCCGGCCACCTGCGCAGCCATCTCGGCCTGCCGGGGCCGTCGTTCGACACGGTGGTCAACTGCACCGACAAGCAGGCCATGAAGCAGCGGTTCCTGGAGGCCGGGCTGCCCACCGCGCGGCACGCCGTCGCGGCCGATGCGGCCGGGCTCGCCGCCGCGCTCCGGGAGACCGGCTACCCGGCCATCGTCAAGCCGGTCATCGGTGCCGGCGCGGACGCCACCGAGGTGATCCGCTCCGCCGCCGAACTCGCCACGCCCGCCGTGCAGGCGTACCTCGACCGGCTGACCCACCCGGCCACCACCTCCGAGAAGGCCTTCCCGGTCGTGGTCGAGCAGTACCTGGACGTCCTGAACGAGTACCACTGCGACGGGCTCGTCACCGACGGCCGGGTGACCTTCGTACGGGTATCGCGCTACCTCAAGCCGGTCCTCGGCTACGGCGAGGGCGGTGTCTTCGGCTCCCACCTGCTGGACCAGGACTCCGCGGAGGCGGCCGCGGTCCGCGAGCTGCACGAGCGGGCCGTCCGCGCGGTGGGCCTGCGCGACGGGGTGACCCACTTCGAGGCGCTGGAGACCGCCGACGGCTTCCACGCGGGTGAGATCGCGTGCCGTCCGGGCGGCGGCGGCATCCGCCGCATGCTCCAGCTCGACAGCGGCTTCGACACCTGGGGCGCGTACATCGCGAGCAGCTTCGGGGAGGCGTACGAGGTCCCGGCCGCCGCGGGTGCCTCGGACTCCGGTGCCACGGACCCGGGCCTGCTCGTCGAAATGCTGTTCCCGGCGGTGCGCGGCACCGTGACGGCGATCAGCGCGGCGGAGGACTTCACCGCGATCCCCGGCGTCGTCGAGGTCGACATGCGGCTCGCGGCGGGCGACACGGTCGGCGGGCTCATGGACTCCTCCACGGTCAGCGGCCTGGTCTTCGCCCGGACTTCGGCCGGCCGCGACGTGGCCGCTCTCGTACGGGACGTCGAGGCGGCGTTCCACATGGAGACCGCGGCCCCCGAGGAGACGGCCGCATGAAGATCCTCGTCCTGAACCGCTCCAACCTCGCCACCACCCCCTACGCCCAGTGGCTCGGCCCCGCGCACGAGGTCGTCCTGGTCACCTCCACCGGCGCGATCAGCACCGACCCCGACCGCGCGCACGCGGAGCTGTCCGGCTACCGGGAGGTCGTCACCTTCGACCGCTTCCACGCGAACGCGGCCGTCGAGACCACCGCACTCGGCCTGCACCGGCGCCACGGCTTCGACGCGGTCATCGCCATGAACGAGTACGACCTGCTGCGGGCGGCCCGCCTGCGGGAGGCGATGGGCATCGACGGCCAGGGCGTGGCCGAGGCGGAGGCGTTCCGCGACAAGCTCCGCATGAAGGAGGTCCTCACCGCGGCCGGTGTCCGCACGGCGCCGTTCGCGCCCGTCGCGCACGTCACCGACCTGTACGCGTTCGCCGCCGAGCACGGCTACCCGTTCGTGGTGAAGCCGCGGCGCGGCGCCGGTTCGACGGGCGTGGAAGTGCTGCGCGACGCGGGCGAGCTGGCGGCCTACGCAGCGGACCACAGCGCGCTCGGGGACGACGACGGAGCCGCGCTGCTGGCGGAGGCGTACGTCGAGCACGAGCTGTTCCACATCGACGGGCTGATCGTGGCGGGCACCACGGTCCTGGTGTGGCCGTCCGCCTGCACCTCCGCCCTCACCTACCGCGAGGGCACCGTGTTCACCAGCACGACGCTCGATGCGCACGACCCGCTGACCGAGCCGCTGCGCGACCTGACGCTCCGCGCTGTGCGCGCCCTGTCGGCCTGGCCCACGCTCACGTTCCACGCCGAGGTCTTCCGCACCGCGGACGGCACGCTCCTGCTCAACGAGATCGCCTCCCGGGTCGGCGGCGGCAAGATCTACGAGGCGACCCGGCTCGCGACGGGCGTGGACCTGGTCCGCGAATACATCCAGGCCGTCGGCGACGGCAGCGTCCACCGCCCGCCGGTGGACCGGCCCGAACGGACCGCCGGCTTCGCCCTGTTCCCCGGCAGCCCGGGAACCCTGGCAGCTGCTCCCGCCGAGGGCACCTGCGACGTGGCCGGGGTGGACCAGTACCGCCTCAACGTGCCGGTGGGCACGTCCCTCGGCACCGCCGAGCACAGCAGCGCGCGGATCGCGTCGGTGGTCGTCGCCGGCGACGACCGCGCCGCGGCGGAGGCGGTCCTCGCCGAGGCCGTCGACTGGTTCCGGGCGGCCAGCGAGATCACGCCGCCGGTGCCGGACCCGGCCCCCTGACGCGCCTCCCCCTCGCCCGCTTCCCCTCCGTACGACGAAAGGCCCCCCGTGCACGTCAGTCAGACCGTCCTCATCGTGCCGATGCAGCCCACCCCCAACGGACGCATGCACATCGGCCACGGCGCCGGAACGTATCTGCGCGCCGACGTCCTCGCCCGTGCGCTGCGCAGCCGCGGCCACGACGTGTCCGTCATCAGCGGCAGCGACGGGTTCGAGGACTGGGTCACCGCCGCGGCCCGGGCTGACGGGCACACCCCCGAGGAGACCGTCGCCCGCTTCCACGCCGGCATCAAGCAGGACCTGGACAGCCTGTCCATCGGCCTCGACGCGTGGATCGACCCGACCTCGGCCGAGCACCACGACGCCTATCGGGCCGTCCACGAGGACACCCTCGAACTGCTCCGCTCCACCGGCGCGGCGCGCACCGAGAGCGAGCGGATCCCGTTCTCCGAGCAGACCGGGCGGGCCGTCGTCGGCACCTGGATCGCCGGCGACTGCCCGCACTGCGGCAAGCCGTGCGGCGGCGCGACCTGCACCTTCTGCGGGCAGTTCTTCCAGCCCGAGGAGGTCGTCAACCCGCGCTCGCGGCTCGACGACTCCACACTGGAGTGGCGGGACGAGGAGAACTGGTTCACGTACCCGACCGATCCGGACGCCATCACCGAGCACCACGTACGGGCCGGGGTGCGCCCGCAGTTCCTCGACACCGTGCGCCGCTACCTCGACGCCAGTGCGGGCCGGGTCAACCTCACCGGCCAGGGCACCTGGGGCATCAAGAGCCGTACGCTCCCGCCGGGCAAGGTCATCGCGAACAGCTACTACCTGTACAGCGTGTACTGCGGCGAGGTGCACCGCCGGCTGACCGGTGCCGGCGCCAACCCGTTCGCCGCCGGCAGCGGCGTCACCACGATCGGTGTGTTCGGCAGCGACAACTCCCGTCCGGGCTTCGTGTCCCCGCACGTCATCGCCCAGGGTTCGGGCGGCGCCCTCAAGCCGTTCGACGCGGCCGTCGTCACCGGCATGCTGCACTTCGAGGGCCAGAAGTGCTCCACCAGCAAGGGCCACGGCATCTGGCTCGGCGAGCTGCTCGGCAGTGCCTGCGTCACGGCGGACGAGCTGCGCTTCCACCTGCTCCACGCCCCGCTGGACCACGGCACCGCCGACGTCACCCTGGACGGCCTGGTCGACGACGTGGTGCGGCTGCGCGACTGGCAGCGGAACGTGCTGCTGCCCGCGGTCGACCAGGTGCGGTCGGCGGGCGCCTCCGTGGCGTGCACCCCCGCCGTGCTCGACGCCGTCGAGGCCCAGCACGCCGGGCTCAGCCCGTACCACACGGACCTCACCGCGGCGGTCACCGCGCTCGCCGACTGGATGCACCTGGGCCCCGGCCGCGCGCCGGAGGACCGCGGACCGTGGCTGCTCGGCCTCGCCCTGCTCGGCGCACCCCTGGTGCCCCGTCTCGCCGGTGAGATCTGGGCCCAGCTGGGCTTCGAGGGCGCGCCCGACCTGGCACGGGCCCGTGCCGGCAGCCCGGCACCGAGCCCGGAGCCGCGGCTGACGCCGCCGCCTGCGGAGCCGCTGACGGCCGAGGCCCTCCTGCCGTTCGTCCACCGGGCCTGAGGCGCGCGGCCGCCGCCCCGGCCCGGCCCCTGCCGGCGGCCGTCGCCGCCTCCCCCACCCGCTTCCCCTCATCGACCCGACACCGGAGTACCCCATGCACATCACCAGCTGGCTCGACCACGAACCCCACCGGCTGCGCGAGCTGGTCCGCAGCGCCGTGGCCCGGACCGCCCCCTGGCGGGTGGCCGTGCTCTACGGCGGGACCTCCGCCGAGGACCGGCTCTACATGGAGAGCAAGCCCGCCGCCGACTGGTCGGTGCACGACGTCCTCGACGGGCTGCGGCAGCTGGGGACCGACGCCGACTGGATCGACCCGACCTCCCCCGCCTTCCCGTCCGAGATCACCGCCTACGACGCCGCGTTCCTCAACGTGCACGGCGACTTCGGCGAGGACGGCCACCTCCAGGGCACGCTCGCCTACCTCGGCGTCCCCTACACCGGCAGCTCGGTCGCGACGGGTGTCATCGGCGCCGACAAGCGCCTGACGAAACTGGTCCTGGCCTCCTCCGGCGTCACCGTCCCCGCCCACCGCCGGCTCAGCCCGGCCGAGACGCCCGAGGCCGGCCTGGCCTGCCCGGTCATGCTGAAGGCCGTCAACGGCGGCAGCAGCGTGGGCATGGTCCTCGTCACCGAGCCGGATGACGTCGTCCCCGCCCTGCGCGGCCTCGGGAAGGCCGGCTTCACCGACGTCATCGCCGAACCCTTCGTCGACGGCACCACCGTGACGGTCTCCGCGCTGCGCATCGACGGGGACGCGGTCCTGCTGCCGCCGGTCACCTGCGGCACCGAGCGGGAGTACTACGACGAGTACAGCAAGCTGCACGGCGAGCAGGCCGGCACGGTGACCTACCGGGCCCTGACCGATGCCGAGGACCCGCGCCTGCACGCCCTGCACCGCGCCACCCGGGAGGTCCTGAAGGTCATCGACTTCGAGGGGGCGATCCGGGTGGACTTCATCCTCACGCCGGACGGCGACCCGGTGCTCCTGGAACTCAACACCATCCCCGGCGTCCAGCACGGCAGCAACCTCGTGCTCGCCGCCGCCGCGGCCGGCATCACGTACCCCGAGCTGCTGGGCGTCGTCCTGGCCAGCGCCGCGAACACCGCGAAGCTCGCGCCCTGGCGGCGGGAGCGGGCCGGCCTGGCCTGAACCCGGTCCCGGATCCGGCCCGGGCCGGGCCGCCGCCCCGGCCCCGGCCCCGGCCCCGGCCCCGGAGCAGCCGGACTCACCCTCATCACCCACCGCACGGAACGGACACCCACCCCATGCTCCATGACGGCTACAACACCACTGCGGTAGCCGTGGTCGACGCGCTCGGCACCGGTCATCTCCTCGGCCCCGCCCTCCGCTCCCGAGGCGTCCCCGTCGTCCACGTACGCAACCACACCGCGGAGTTCGAACGGCAGCTCCACACCTTCCACGCGCCGGACTTCACTGCCGCGCTCGACTTCACCGGTGACCCGGCGGCCACCGCACGGCAACTGCGCGACCTGGGCGTCCGGCACGTCCTGGCCGGCACCGAGAGCGGCAGCGACACCGCCGACCTCCTCGCCACCGAGCTGGACCTGCCCACGGCGAACGCCCCCGGTTTCGCCGCGGCCCGCCGGGACAAGCGCACGATGCACCGGATCCTGCACGAGGCCGGGGTCCCCGTACCGGCCCAGCAGCACCTGGACGGCGACGGCCGCGTCCACTGGCAGACCGGCCCGCTCGACCCGGCGCAGCCCACCGTGGTCAAGCCGCCCGCCAGCGCCGGGACGGACGGCGTGCACATCTGCCCCACCATGGCGGACCGCGACGCCGCCGTCCGCGGCCTGCTGGGCGCCCCCAACCTGTTCGGCCAGCCCAACGACGGCGTCGTGGTCCAGGAACTCCTCACCGGCCCGGAGTACATGGTCAACAACGTGTCCGTGGACGGCTCCCACATGGCCGTCGAGATCTGGCGCTCCGACAAGAAGCTGGTCGACGACGCGCCCGTCTACGACCGGCAGGAGCTGCAGAGCCCCGACGCGCCCGGCATGCCCGCCCTCCTCACCTACGTCCGCGAGGTCCTCACCGCCCTGGGCGTGCGCTGGGGCGCCACCCACACCGAGGTCATCCTCACCGACCGGGGACCCCTGCTCCTGGAGACGGGCACCCGGCTGCCCGGCGGCCACGACCCCTCGCTCAGCCTCAAGGCCCTCGGCACCAGCCACCTCGACGAGGTCGTCGACTCCTACCTCGCGCCCGACGCGGTCGCCGACCGCGGTCCGGTACGCCCGCTGCGCCGCCACGCCCTGGGCGTCAGCCTGATCTCCCCGGCCGCCGGCGTCCTCCTGCGGCCGCTCGACCTGGACCCGGTCACCTCGCTCCCGTCGTTCCACGGGATCCGGCTGACCGTCCGCCCCGGATGCGAGCTCCCCCGTACGACCGGCCTGCACAGCAAGCCCGGCGGCCTCTACCTCTGCCACGAGGACCCCGCGCAGCTCGAACGCGACTACCTGGCGGTACGGGCCTGGGAGCGGGACGAGTTCACGAACGCCGTGGCCGGCCGCTGACGGACCCTGCCGGGCGCCTCCGCCTGCCCTCCTGCCGACTGCCCTGCCCTGCCCTGCCCTGCCCTGCCCTTGAGGATGCCGCCATCAACGCCCAAGCGAACACCACCACGCCCCCGCCGGAACCCGGCACCGCGTTCACTCCCCGCGAGCTGCTCCGCCGCCGACCGCTGCGGCTGCTCTTCCTGGCCCGCGGCACCTCGGTGCTGGGCGACATGGTCACCCCCGTCGCCCTGGTCTTCGCCGTCCTCGCCCTGGGCGGCGGCGCGTCCGGCGTCGGCATCGTGCTGGCGGCCCGGGCGCTGCCGAGCGTGGCGCTCGTCCTGATCGGCGGGGTCATCGGCGACCGCTACCCGCGCCGGTCCGTCATGGTGTGGTCGAACCTCGCGGGTTTCGCGGGCCAGACCCTCACCGGCGTCCTCATCCTCCTCCAGCACGCCCCGCTGTGGTGCATCGCCCTGCTGGCCGCCACGCGCGGGGCGACGGGCGCGTTCTTCAACCCGGCCTCCACCGGCGCCATCGCGGAAGTCGCCCCGGCAGGGAACCTCCGCCAGACCTACAGCCTCTTCTCCCTCGTGGGCAATGCCGCGGAAGTCGCCGGACCGGTCCTCGCCGCCGTACTCCTGGCCTGGGTCGACCCCGGCTGGATGCTGGTGGCGGACGGAGCCACCTTCCTGATCAGCGCACTCCTCGTCGCCGCCGTCGGCCCGCTCGGCCACCCGGCCGCCGGCGCCCGCCGTTCGATGGCCGGGGACATCCGCGAGGGCCTGCGCTGCGTGACCGAACGCCGCTGGCTGACGGCCCTCATCGCCAGTGCCGCCGTCTTCCAGCTGTGCCTCCTGTCCGCCCTGAACGTCCTCGGCCCGGTCGTCGCCAACGACCACCTCGGCGGCGCCTCCGCCTGGGCCCTCATCGTCGGCGCGCTGGGCGCCGGCGGGCTGTGCGGCACTGCCCTGTCCCTCAAACTGCGCATGCGGCGGCCCCTGCTGACCGGGTACGTCGCCATGCTCGCGGGCTCCGGCCCGACCCTGCTCCTGCTCGCCCTGCCCGCACCGGTGTACGTCCTCGCCGTCTCCGAGTTCGTCTCCGGCATGGCCATCGCGGTCTTCACCGCCGTGGAGTCGGCGGCCATCGCCAAGGAGGTACCCCGCGACCTCCTCTCGCGCGTGGACGCCGTCAACCGCTTCGGGTCGATGGGCCTGCGCCCCGTCGGCACGGCCCTGATCGGCCCGGTCGCCGCCGCCTGCGGAGTGCCCCTCACCCTCGTCTGCGCCGCCGTGCTCTCCCTGCTCGCCATGGTCGTCCCGCTGCTCGTCAGAGACGTGCGCCGGCTGACCGAGTGAGCGGGACGGCACCCGAAGCCGGACAACACCCCCGCACGACCACCGAGGAGACTCGTATGACGGCCCCCACGCCCGCCCCCGTCCTGATGGCCGATCCCCGCGTCGCGGCGATCCCGGTCACCGGCTCCGACGAGCCGCTCGTCGACCTGCGCACCCGCTCCGGCCTGCGCATGGACACCCGCAAGGCCGACCCCGCCGGGCACTACGCCCACGTACGGCAGGGGGTGGCAGACCGCCTCGCGCGCGCCGCCGGCCTGCTGCCCGCCGGGATCACCTTCCTCTTCGTCGAGGGCTACCGGCCGCCCGACCTCCAGCAGCGCTACTTCACCGCGTACCGCGAGCGGCTGCGCGACCTGCGGCCCGACCTGGACGAAGCCGGCCGGCACCTCGCCGCCAGCCGGTACGTGTCACCCCCGGAGATCGCACCCCACTCGGCCGGATCCGCCATCGACCTGACCCTGTGCACCGAGGACGGCCGCGAACTGCCCATGGGTACGAGCGTCAACGCCTCCCCCGAGGACAGCGCCCTGCGCTGCTACACGGCGGCCCCGGACATCGACCCGGAGAGCCGCGCCAACCGGGACCTGCTGGGCAGCGTCCTCACCGCGGCCGGCTTCGTCAACTACCCCACGGAGTGGTGGCACTGGTCGTACGGGGACCGCTACTGGGCCCTGGGCACGGGCCGCACCGCCGCCCTGTACGGGCCGGTCCACCGCACCGCGGACGCCGCCGACGGGGCCGCCCGGTGATCCCCGAGCCGTCCCACTCCGCGTACCGGCCCGTCCGCCACGAGGTGCCGTACTTCGCGCAGTGGGAGTCGCCCGAGCTGGTCTCGGAGATCGTCACGGGCCGCCTGGACGCCGCCGACGACCCCCGCTGGCGGGCCTCCGGCGCCGACTCCCCCGAGGAGTACGCCTTCTGGTCCTGGCGGGTGTGCGGCATGGCCTGCCTGCGGATGGCGCTGACCCACTGGGGCCTCGACGCGCCCCCGAGCGTCACCCTCGGCAAGGAGTACCTCGAAGCGGGGGCGTACGTACCGAAGGAGGGCGGCCTGCACGGGCTGATCTACGAGCCCTTCGCCCGCCACACCCGGGACCGCTTCGGCCTCTACGCCGAATCCCGCCCCTCGCTCCCGCTGCGCGAGGCCGGGCACCAGCTGCACGCCGGCCGCCTCGTCATGCTGTCCGTCCACCCGGGCGTCCGCAGCGGGGACACCGAGCCGCCCCACCGCGGCGGGCACCTGGTGCTGGCCGTGGGCGCGGACCGGAACACGATCACGATCCACAACCCGTCGGGCTGGCACGGCGTCTCACAGGAGTTCGTCGACGTCCCCTGGCCGGTGATGCGCCGCTACTACGCGGGCCGCGGCGTCCTGCTCGGCCGCCCGGCCGACGGTGCACGCCGGTTCCCCGTGTCCACTGACGAAGCCCGAGGTCCACGTTCCGACGGGTGACGCCCCACCGAGCCGACCGTCCGGGACCTGGCCGTCGGGGACGGGGCCGAGATCAAGCCGGGCACACGCTCGACCTCACCCCCCTCGAACTGCTCCTTCAGCCGCTCCGGTACGGGCCGTACCTGCCGATCGGCAGGTACGGCCCGATGAACTTCCAGTGGGCATCGGCGAGTTGCCTAGCCGTCACCTTCGGGCAGTGTTGAGGCGAGTCGTTCGAGTAGGTCGGCAAGCTGCGTCTGCTCCTCCGCGCCGAGCCCGGAGAGGAGACGACGCTGGTTGTCCAGGTGGACGGCGATGAGCTCGTCGGTCAGTTCGACGCCCTCGACGGTGAGGGCAATGAGGCGTCCGCGTGAATCACTCTCGGCGACGGACCTGCTGACCAGGCCGCGGGCTTCGAGCCGGTCGACCCGCTTGCTGATCGCACCGGTCGTGACCAGGACGGTGCGGCTGAGCTCGCCCGCGGACAGTGCGTAGGGTTCCCCCGAACGCCGGAGCGCCGCCAGTACGTCGAAGTCACCGCCACCCAGGCCCGCGGCCTGGAAGGGCGGTCGCAGGCGTTGGTCCAGCCCGTCGGCGAGCCGGAAGAGCCGGCCGATGACGAGCATGGGAGCCGCGTCCAGATCGGGGCGCTCGTGTTTCCACTGTTCGACGATGGCGGCGATGGCGTCGTTCTGCATGCCTTCACCATATCTTCCATGGATGATAATTTATCTTCCATGGAAGATAATATTGTCCCTCGTGCCGCCGTACCGGTCGTCCTCTACTTCGATGCCACCTGCCCCTTCGCCTGGGCCACTTCCCGACGGCTGCTCGAAGTCGAACGGCTGGCCGGGACGGGAGCGTTCACCGAGCTGAAGCGGGGTCGCGGTGCGCTCGACTTCCGCTGAACCCGGCGTTCGTACCCGGCGCCGGCTCACCGCCGCGAGCCTGGTCAGCGCGACCGGCGACGGCGTGTACGTGCCGCTGACGATGCTGTTCGTCCACTCGCTCACCGGCCTGTCGCTGACGTCGATCGGCGCGGGCCTGACTGTCGCCGGGCTCTGCGCCCTGCTGTTCATGCCGGTCGCAGGCGTCCTCATCGACCGGTTCGGCGGACGGCAGGTACTCATCGGCGTGCTCGCGTTGCGCGCGGCCGGTTTCGCCGCCTACCCGTTCGCCGGCTCCTATCCCGCCTTCCTGGCGATCGCCCTGGTGGTCGCGGTGGGGATGTGGGCCTCATCACCCAGCCAGCACGCTCTCATCGGAGAGATCGCCCAAGGCCCCGAGCGTGACCGGCTGCTGGCATGGGACCGCAGCCTGCGCAACGCCGGCATGGGGTTCGGCAGCCTGGCGGCGGCGGGCATGCTGGCGTGGAACGGCAGCGCCGGCTTCATCGGCGCTGCCGTGGTTCTGGCCGCGGTGTTCGCCATCGCCGCCGTGCTGGTGTCCCGGATCCCGGCCGTCCAGCGCGGGGCCAGGGCGCCGGAGGGTCCCGGGGGTGGATACCGGCAGGTGCTCGCCGACCGCCCCTACCTGCTCATCACGACTGCCAACTTCCTGATCGCCTTCGGCTACACCGCTCAGGCCATCGCCCTGCCGATCTTCCTCACCCGCGACGTCGGCATCCCCGACGCCCTGGCCGGAGCCGTGTTCGCGCTCAACACCGCCCTGGTCGCCGCCCTCGGCGTCCCCATCGCCCGCTTGACTCTGCGCGGTAGACGCACCCGCACGGCCGCGTCCGGCGCAGTCGTCTTCGCGCTCTCCTTCGCCGCCTTCGCGGCCCTTCCCCGACTGACCGGCGGTACCGGCGCCATCGTTGCCGTCCTGGCGGTCGCGGTGCTCTACACCGCCGGTGAACTCGTCCACTCCGCACCGTCGCAGGGCCTGTCGATCCAGGCTGCCCCCGATCACCTGCGCGGACGCTACCTGTCGGTCTATCAGCTGTCCTGGTCGGTCTGCCGCACGATCGCGCCCGTGCTGCTGGGATTCCTGCTCGATGCCGGGCAGTGGCACGTGTGGACGGTTCTCGCACTGATCGTCCTGACCGGCGCTGCGATCCTGCTCTGCGCCGAGCGCGTACTGCCGCCGCATGTCGTCAGCAGCAGCACACGGAAAGCCACCGCCAGCACTGCTCAGGAGGTCGTAACCTGACGGTCGCGCGTCTGCGTGCACTGGCTGCGAGGGCCGACCCTCGGGGTCGGCCCTGTCCCGCCTGCGAGCGTCAGCTGAACAACGGGATGATGTGTGAGCCGTACGCGTCGATGGTGGCCTCCCTGGCGTCGTGCATGTCGTAGACGGCGAACTGGTCCACTCCCAGGTCGCGCAGGGCGCGCAGCTTCTCGATGTGGGCCTCGGCCGGGCCGAGCAGGCAGAAGCGGTCGACGATCTCGTCCGGGACGAAGTCGGTGGACGGGTTCCCGGCGCGGCCGTGGTGGCTGTAGTCGTAGCCCTGGCGGGCCTTGATGTACTCGGTGAGTTCGTCCGGGACCATGCCCGAGTGTTCCCCGTAGCGCGAGACCAGGTCGGCGACGTGGTTGCCGACCATCCCGCCGAACCAGCGGCACTGGTCCCGGGCGTGGGCCAGGGCGGCCGGTGAGTCGTCGGCCGTGACGTAGGCGGGGGCCGCCACGCAGATGGTGAGGGATGACGGGTCGCGGCCGGCTTCGGCAGCCGCGTCGCGGACCGCCTTGACCATCCACTCCGTGAGGAAGGGGTCGGCGAGCTGGAGGATGAACCCGTCGGCCTTCTGGCCCGTCAGGGCGAGGGCCTTCGGGCCGTACGCTGCCATCCAGACGGGGAGTCTGCCCTCCTTGATCCAGGGGATGCGGACCGGGTTGCCGTCGACGACCGCCTCGCGGCCCTCCGCGAGGTCCCGGATCACCTCGATGGCCTCGCCCAGGCGGGCCAGGGTGTTGGGGGCGCGGCCGGCGACCCGCATCGCCGAGTCCCCGCGGCCGATGCCGCAGACCGTGCGGTTGCCGTACATGTCGTTGAGGGTGGCGAAGGTGGAGGCGGTGACCTCCCAGGTGCGGGTGCCCGGGTTGGTGACCATGGGGCCGATGTGCAGCTTCCGCGTGTTGGCGAGGATCTGGCTGTAGATGACGAACGGTTCCTGCCACAGCACGGCCGAGTCGAAGGTCCAGCCGTAGCGGAAGCCGTTGCGCTCCGCGCGTTTCATGAGGCTGACGACCTGGGAGGCGGGCGGGTCGGTTTGCAGGACGAGGCCGAAGTCCATGGCGGCTCCTTGCTGCTTGCGGGCTTACAAGTACTGGCAGGTGGAGCGGGGGACGAAGGCCCCGTGGCCGGCCCGGCCGGTGTACTCGCGCCGGTCGATGACGAGTTCGCCGCGCGAGAGGACCGTGTCGACGCGTCCGGTGATCCGCCTGCCCTCGTACGCCGAGTAGTCCACGTTCATGTGGTGCGTCTCGGCGGAGATGACCTGCTCGGCGTGCGGATCGTAGAGGACGATGTCGGCGTCGGAGCCGGGCGCGATGGTGCCCTTCTGCGGGTAGAGGCCGAACATCCGGGCCGGGGTCGCACAGGCGATCTCGATCCAGCGGCGGCGGCTGATGTGCCCGTCCAGGACCGCCTGGTGGAGCAGGTCCATCCGGTTCTCCACGCCGGGGAGGCCGTTGGGGATCTTCGAGAAGTCCCCCCGGCCCAGCTCCTTCTGGCCGCGGAAGCAGAAGGGGCAGTGGTCGGTGGAGACGACCTGGAGGTCGTTGGTGCGCAGGCCGCGCCACAGGGCCGCCTGGTGTTCGCGCGGCCTCAGCGGGGTGGAGCAGACGTACTTGGCGCCCTGGAAGTCCGGCTCGGCCAGGTTGTCGGTCGACAGGAAGAGGTACTGCGGACAGGTTTCGCCGAAGACCGGCAGGCCTTTGTCGCGGGCGGCGGCCAGCTCCGCGACCGCCTCCTCCGCCGAGACGTGCACGACGTACAGCGGGGAGCCGGCCACCCGGGCCAGCTGGATCGCCCGGTGCGTGGCCTCGGCCTCCAACAGCACCTTGCGGACCTCGCCGTGGTGGCGGGGGTCGGTCTCCCCGCGCGCCAGGGCCTGTTCGACGAGGACGTCGATGGCGATGCCGTTCTCGGCGTGCATCATGATCAGCCCGCCGTTGCCGGAGGCCCGCTGCATGGCGCGCAGGATCCGGCCGTCGTCGCTGTAGAAGACGCCCGGGTAGGCCATGAAGAGCTTGAAGGAGGTGATCCCCTCGCCGACGAGGTGGTCCATCTCCTTCAGGGTCCCCTCGTTGACGTCCGAGAGGATCATGTGGAAGGCGTAGTCGACGGCGCACTTGCCGTCCGCCTTGTCGTACCAGGTGTCGAGCCCCTCGCGCAGGGAGCGGCCCACGCTCTGCACGGCGAAGTCGACGATGGTGGTGGTGCCGCCCCAGGCGGCCGCCCGGGTGCCCGTCTCGAAGGTGTCCGAGGCCGCGGTGCCGCCGAAGGGCAGTTCCATGTGCGTGTGCGCGTCGACCCCGCCCGGGATCACGTACTTCCCGGTGGCGTCGATCGTGCGGTCGGCCGTCCAGGCCCCGGCGGCCGCCGAGCCGTGCGCGGCGAGGGCCGCCACCCGGCCGTCCTCGATCAGGACGTCCGCGTGGAGCTCGTCGGCGGCGGTGACGACCAGGCCGCCGCTGATCAGCGTACGGATGCTCATGTGCGTCCCCCTACTGGATGCTGCGCAGCGCCTGTTCGAGGATCTCGGCGCCCTCTTCCGCCTCGGCGACGGTGAGGGAGAGCGGCGGCGCGATGCGCAGCACGCTGGTGTTGTGCCCGCCGCCCTTGCCGAGGAGCAGCCCGCGCTCCCGGGCGGCCTCCAGGACGGCGGCGGCCGCCTGCGGGTCGGCCTGGTCGGTGCCCGGCTTCGTCAGTTCGATGCCGGCCATCAGGCCCCGGCCGCGGACCTCCCGTACGGCGGGCACGGAGGCGGTGACGGCGCGCAGCCGCTCCAGGAGCAGGCCGCCGACGCGGCGGGCGTTGCCCTGCAGGTCGTGGTCCAGCAGGTACGCGAGGTTGGCGAGGCCGGCCGCCATGGTGACCGGGGAGCCGCCGAAGGTGGAGATGGAGTTGGAGTCGAGGCAGTTCATCACCTCGGCGCGGGCCACGACACCGCCGATGGACATGCCGTTGCCGATGCCCTTGGCGAAGGTGAGGATGTCCGGCGGGCCGCTCCGGGCGTGGGCCTGCCAGCCCCAGAAGTTGTCGCCGGTGCGGCCCCAGCCGGTCTGCACCTCGTCGCTGATCCACAGGATGCCGTGCCGGTCGAGGACCTCGCGGAAGGCCCCGTACAGCCCGTCGGGCGGTGAGGTGAACCCGCCGACCCCCTGGATCGGTTCGGCGATGAGCGCGGCCACTCCCCCGCGCGCCTGGCCCAGTACGTCTTCCAGGTCGGCGACGGCCGCGGCGGTGAAGGCGGTGTCGTCGAGGCCGGCGAAGGGCCCGCGGGTGCGGACCGCGCCGTGGACGTAGTACGTCTGGAGCGGGGAGAGGCTGGTCGGGGACCAGCCCCGGTTGCCGGTGATCGAGACGGTGGAGAAGGACCGGCCGTGGTAGCTGTTGCGCATCGCCAGGATCTGGTTGGAGCGGCGGTACGTGGTGGCGAGCAGCAGGGCGGTGTCGTTGGCCTCGGTGCCGGAGGTGGTGAAGAAGACCCGCGCGTCGGGGATGCCCGACAGGGCGGCGACCCGCTCGGCCAGCTCGATCATGGGCCGGTTGAGGTACAGGGTGGAGGAGTGGATGATCCGCCCGGCCTGTTCGGCGACGGCCTTGGTGACCTCGGGCAGCGCGTGGGCGGTCATCGTGGTGAGGATGCCGCCGAAGAAGTCGAGGTAGCGGTTGCCGTCGGCGTCCCAGACGTGGCGGCCCTCGCCGTGGGTGAGCTCGATGGGGCGGTCGTAGTAGAGCGCGAGCCAGTCGGGCAGGACGGAGCGGTGGCGGCTGTGCAGCGGGATGGGGTTGGTCACGGCTGGACGAGTCCTCCGTAGGCGTCGGGGCGGCGGTCGCGGTAGAAGGCCCACTGGTCGCGGACCTCTTTGATCAGGTCGAAGTCCAGGTCGCGGACGAGGAGTTCCTCCTCCTTGTCGCTGGCGACCTCGCCGACGAACTGGCCGCGCGGGTCGACGAAGTAGCTGGTTCCGTAGAAGTCGTTGTCCCCGTACTCCTCCTGGCCGACGCGGTTGATGGCGGCGACGAAGTACTCGTTGGCGACGGCGGAGGCGGGCTGTTCCAGCTGCCACAGGTACGCCGACAGGCCCCGGGAGGTGGCGGAGGGGTTGTATACGAGCTGGGCGCCGCCCAGGCCGAGCTGGCGCCAGCCCTCGGGGAAGTGGCGGTCGTAGCAGATGTAGACGCCGACCTTGCCCACGGCGGTGTCGAAGACGGGCCAGCCGAGGTTGCCGGGGCGGAAGTAGAACTTCTCCCAGAAGCCCTTGACCTGGGGGATGTGGTGTTTGCGGTACTTGCCGAGGTAGCTGCCGTCGGCGTCGATGACGGCCGCGGTGTTGTAGTAGAAGCCCTCGCTCTCCAGCTCGAAGACCGGGACGACGATCACCATGCCGGTCTCGCGGGCCAGCTCCTGCATCCGGCGCACGGTGGGGCCGTCGGGGACGGGCTCGGCCCAGCGGTAGTGCTCGGGTTCCTGGACCTGGCAGAAGTAGGGGGCGTTGAACACCTCCTGGAAGCCGATGATCCGCGCGCCCTGGGCGGCCGCCCGGCGGGCGTGCGCCTCGTGTTTGGCGATCATCGACTCGGTGTCTCCGGTCCAGGTGGCCTGGACGAGTGCGGCGCGGACGACTTGGGCCATGAGCTGCTCCTCGCGACGGGAACGCCGGCTTCTACGCACGTAGACGGTGTGCGTAGGGAGTCGAAGGTAGGCCTCGTCACAGCGCGGGGCAAGACCGCCTTGCGCGATTGGAGTAGTCGATCAGGTTACGCCGCCACGTGGCCGTTTGCGGTCAGCGGACGGGCGGTTCAGGCCACCGGGATTCCCGCCACCCGCAGGGCGTGCACCAGGTCGCGGTGCCGGGTGGAGGACAGCGCCCGGGCGGCGCGCAGCAGCCGGGGGGCGAACCAGTGCGGGTCCCGGCGGGCCAGGCCGGCCGCCTCCTCGGCGGTGCGCAGCAGGACGAAGGCGCCGAGCAGGGCCTGGGCCTCGCGGTCCCGGCCGGCCGCGCCGAGGGCGAGGGCGGCTTCGGCGACCTCGGCGGCGGGGCGGGCCACGCCCTGGCGCAGCAGCCCGTCGCAGTCGGCCTCCCGGCCCGCATCGCCGAGGGCGGCGGCGGCCGCGGCGAGCCGGTCGGGCGGGAGCGAGGCCGCCTCCCAGAGCAGGGTGGCCCAGTCGGCGGCGAGGCCCGCGCGGCCGAGCTCGGCGGCGAGGGCGGGCAGTTCGGCCGCGGGCCAGGCGGCGGCCTCGCAGAGCAGGGCGTGGGCCTCGCCGCTGCGGCCCTGGGCGCGCAGCGCCAGCAGCTCCGCCGTGAACCCGCCGCGGGAGCCGGCCGCCGGGGCGGGCACCGGGGTGCCGGCGGGGGCTCCCCACACGGAGGGCTCGTCGGGGTCGGGGGCGGGGCGGGCGGCGGCGGGCTCGGCCGGGACGGGGTACGGGACGGGCGCTGCCGGGGCCGGGGCCGGCGGGGCGGCGTGCGCACCGGGTGCCCCGTCCGGCGGCGCCGGGGTGCGCGCGGGCGGTGGGGCCGGGTGGGCCAGGTGGGCGAAGCGGGCGCCGCGCGGGGCCGGGACGGGGAGCTCCGGAACCCCGGCGGCCGGGGGCCCTGACGTCGCCGCGGCGGCGTCCGGTGGGGCGCCCGCGTACCGGGCGCCCCCGGCCCGCCGGGTTCCGCGCAGCCACCGGCCGCCCTCCCGCTGCGCCGGGACGGCGGGCAACGGCTCGGGCTCCGGACGCGGCTGCGGCTGCGACCCCGTCCCGTGCTGCGGCGACTCCGGCCGCGCGTGCGCCCCCGGGCTCGGCTGTGCCCCTGCCCCCGGCCGCGACTCCGGCCGCGACCCCGGCCCGTGCAGCGACTCCGGCTGCGGCCCAGACTGCGCGTGCGCCCCTCGGCTCGGCTGTGCCCCTGCCCCCGGCCCCGGCCCCGGGCCGTGCGACGGCCACGGCTCAGCCGAGAGGGCCGCCAGGCGGGATTCCAGGTCCGCGTGCCGTGCGGCGGCGCGGGCCGCGTCGTCGCGGGTCCAGGCGAGCTCCCGGTTCAGGGCGGCCGCCTCCCCCGGGTCCCCGGCGCCGGCGAGCCGGGCGGTCAGGGCGCGCAGTGCCCGGTCCAGGGCGGCCCGCTGGACGGCGGCGGTGTCGAGCAGGGTCCGCAGCTCGCCCGCGCCGCCCGGCATGGCGTCCCACGCGGCGACCGCGGCCGCCCTCAGCGAGGCCGCGTACGCCGCCTCGCCGGCCGCGCCGCCCGGCTCGCCCGGCAGGTCGCCGAGCAGCGATTCCAGTACGTCCCACGGCGGCACCGCGACCCCGTCGAGGCAGGCGCGCATCCCCTCCGGGTCCCGCCGCAGGAACTCCCCGTACCAGCCGGCTCCGGGATCCAGTCTCTGCGTCAGCCCCCGCAGGTAGTCCGTGAGTTGCCCGATCACCAGCGCAGTCGGCGTCTCCATGCACGCATTGCACCCCACCCGTGTTACGGGCGGGCTACGGAAATCTCAAACCTTGACGGCGAACCCGCGTCCACAGCGCTCCCGCCGGCCGGCGCCTGCGCCGGGGCCAGGGCGTCGGCCCGCCCCCCGGGAGTCGAACAGGCGGCGGCCAGCAGGCCGGCCGCGAGGAGGGCGCCGAGGAGCGCGAGGCCGAGGCGTTTGGCTGCGTTCGTCACTGACACGCCTTCACCGCTTCCCGGATCCGGCAACCTCCCACACCCATTGGGCCGTCCGGCCGCCGGACACGCCCCCGGAGGAGCGGCTGCCTGGTCAGGCGGGTACGAGCGCGCAGCGGCGTACGACCTCGTCCAGGGAGAGCCCGAGGACCCCGGCCAGGGCGGCGACCGTGAAGAAGGCGGGGGTGGGCGCCCGGCCGGTCTCGATCTTGCGGAGGGTCTCGGCGGAGAGGCCGGCGCCGGCCGCGACCTCGACCATGCTGCGGCCGGCGCGCGCCTCGCGCAGCAATGCGCCCAGGCGCTCGCCGCGCTCGCGCTCTTCGGGTGTCAGTGGGGTGCGGACCATGCCCCCATCCTACCCCGCATGCCAATAACTATCCCGGTAAACTAATACCGGTATAGTTATTGGCATGGTGCAGCTGAAGACAGACAGATCGATCGACGAGATGCGTGCCGCCGGCCGGGTGGTGGCGCACGCCCTGGCCGCCGTCCGCGGGGCCGCCCGGGTCGGGGTGTCCCTGCTGGAGCTGGACGCGGTGGCCCGCGCGGTCCTGCGCGAGGCCGGTGCCACCTCCCCCTTCCTCGGCTACCGGCCGCACTTCGCGCCGGTGCCCTTCCCGGCCGTGGTCTGCGCCTCGGTCAACGACGCGATCGTCCACGGGATCCCCGGCGGCTACCGGCTGCGCGACGGGGACCTCGTGAGCATCGACTGCGGGGCCAGGCTGCGCGGCTGGGTCGGGGACGCGGCCGTCAGCTTCACCGTCGGCCGCCCCCGCCCCGAGGACCTGCGCCTCGTCGAGACCGCCGAGCGGGCCCTCGCCGCCGGCATCGCCGCCGCCGTACCCGGAAACCGGATCGGCGACATCGCCCACGCCATCGGCACCGTCTGCCGCTCCGCCGGGTACGGCATCCCCGAGGGCTTCGGCGGCCACGGCGTGGGCCGCGGCATGCACGAGGACCCGGGCGTCCCCAACGAGGGACCGCCCGGGCGCGGCATGAAGCTGCGCCCCGGCATGGTCATCGCGATCGAGCCGATGCTGATCGCGGGCGGTACGGACGACTACGTCTGCGACCCCGACGGCTGGACCCTGCGCACCACCGACGGCTCCCGCGCCGCCCATGCCGAGCACACGGTCGCCGTCACCACGGGCGGCCCGAGGATCCTCACCGCCCCGTAGACGCCGCTACGGCTTCCCGTGCGGCCGTACGACCATCGCCGAGCCGCCGCCCCTGCGGGTGGTCTCGGCCGCCGCCAGCCAGCGACCGTCCGGCAGCCGCTGGACGCCGGTCGCGGCGCCGATCTCGGGGTTCTGCCGGAAGGCCTGGCCGAGGCCCTCCAGCTCGGTGCGCAGCGGGCTGTTCCACAGGCCCGGCTCCAGCTCGGTGGTGGTCTGGTTGCGCTGGCTGGCGCGCGGGGCCGCGATGGCGTCCACCAGCGGCAGCCCCCGGTCCAGATGGCCGGTCAGGGTCTGCAGGACGGTGGTGATGATGGTGGCGCCGCCCGGAGAGCCGACCGCGAGGACCGGACGGCCGTGCTCCAGGACGATGGTCGGGGACATGGACGAGCGCGGGCGCTTGCCCGGGCCGGGCAGGTTCGGGTCGGGCACGCCGGGGGCCGCCGGGGCGAAGGAGAAGTCGGTCAGCTCGTTGTTGAGCAGGAAGCCCCGACCGGGGACCGTGATGGCGCTGCCGCCGGTGGACTCGATGGTCAGGGTGTAGGAGACCACGTTGCCCCAGCGGTCGGCGACCGTCAGGTGGGTGGTGTTCTCCCCCTCGTAGGTGGTGGGGGCGGTCTCGCCCGTGGTGGCGCAGGGGACCGGGTTGCGGGGGTCGCCGGGGGCCAGCGGGCTGGTCAGCGTCCGGTCGGGCTCGATGAGGCAGGCGCGCGTGTCCGCGAACCGCTGCGAGAGCAGCTCCCGCGTGGGCACGGACTCGGCGGCCGGGTCGCCGACCCAGCGGCCGCGGTCGGCGAAGGCGATCCGGGAGGCCTCGATGTACCGGTGCAGGTACTGCGCCGGGGACAGCTCCGACAGGTCGGTGCGCTCCAGGATGTTCAGCGCCTCGCCGACGGTGGTGCCGCCGGAGGAGGACGGCGCCATGCTGTAGACGTCCAGGCCCCGGTACCCGATCTGCGTCGGGGCCTGCCGCTTGGTCGCGTACGCGCGCAGGTCGGCGGTGGTCAGGTCGCCGGGGCGGACGTTGCGGGTGGCGGCCGGGTCGACGGGGGGCTTGCGGACGGTGTTGACGATGTCCTCGGCGATCGGGCCCCGGTAGAGCGCGCCGGTGCCCTTGCGGGCGAGTTCGGCGTAGGTGGCGGCGAGGTCCGGGTTCTTGAAGGTGGAGCCGACGACGGGGAGCTGACCGCCGGGCAGGAACAGCTCGCGGGTGGCGGGGAAGTCCTTGAAGCGGTCCTGGTTGGCCTCGGTCTGGGCGCGGAAGGTGCCGTCGACCTTGAAGCCGTCGCGGGCCAGTTTCTCGGCGGGGCGCAGGAGCTGGGCCAGCGGGCGGCTGCCCCAGGCGTCGAGGGCGCTCTTCCAGGTGGCGGGGGTGCCGGGGACGCCGACCGAGCGTCCGCTGGTCTGGCCCTCCGCGAAGGGGATGGGGACGCCGTTCTCCTGGAAGAGGGTGGAGGTGGCCGTGGCGGGCGCGGTCTCGCGGCCGTCGATGGTGTGCACCCGGCGGGAGGAGGCGTCGTAGTAGACGAAGTAGCCGCCCCCGCCGATCCCGGCGGAGTACGGCTCGGTGACCCCGAGCGCGGCGGCGACGGCGACGGCGGCGTCCACGGCGTTGCCGCCGGCCCGCAGGACGGCGATGCCGGCGGCGGAGGCGTCGGCGTCGACGCTGGCGACGGCCCCGCCGTAGCCGGCGGCGACGGGCACCTTGGGCGGGGCGGGGGCCTGCTGCGGCGGGGCGGCGGCCCCGGTGGAGACGAGCGCCCCGGCGAGGGCTGCGAACGCTAACTGACGTGCGGCGGAAGCGCGCATCCGGTTCCTCCAGTCGACTGCCTGTCAGACTCAGGGCGGCAGCCTAGCTTCGCCGCACCCCCCACGTCAGGACGGCGGGGTGGCCGCTAGCATCCGCCGCATGAACGACGACGTGCGCAACATCGTGCTCGGGGTGGCGGCCACCGCCATCAGCGGCGGCTTCGGCTGGTTCTCCCGGACCTACTTGTGGCGCCGCGACCTGCGCCGCAAGCAGTCCTTCTTCGGGCTGCCCGCCGGCTCGGACTGCCTCTTCGTGGCGAACCGCCAGATGGGCGGCAAGGATTCCTCGCTGCACCGCAACGACGCCTTCGCCCTGCTGGAGATATCCGCGCTGATCCGCGACTGCGGGGCGACCGTGCAGATCGTCCCGCACGACGCGGCCCGGCAGGGCTTCGGCGAACGCGCCGAGTTCTGCGTGGGCGGACCCTCCTCCAACTCCCGTACGACGGCGCACCTGGCCTCGCTGTTGCCGGGGGTGCGGATGAACGTGCAGACGGAGCAGGTCCCGGAGCGCGGGGCGATCACCGTGGGCGGGGAGACGTACCTCTGGGACAAGGGCGTGGCCGAGTACGTACTCCTGGCCCGGCTGGTGACGGAGCGGGGCACCCGGCCGCTGTTCCTGCTGTGCGGACAGACCGCCAACAGTAATCAGGCAGCAGCCCGTTACCTGGCGAAGCACCACCGGGAACTGGCGCGGAAGTACGGCGGGGACGCCTTCTGCCTCCTGCTCAAGGTAATCAACGCGGATGCCTACGGGCCGGACGTGACGGAGCTGGTGGCGGACGTCACCGCCGCGGCCCGGACACCCGCAGCGGCAGCCGGGTGATGCCGTTGATGAAGTTGGAGACCAGCCGGCGGGGCGGACCGGTGAGTTCGGGCGCGGGCATCGCCGTACGCCACTCCTCGTAGAGGGTGCGCAGCTGGAGCCGGGCGAAGTGGGCGCCGAGGCAGACGTGCGGGCCGTCTCCGAAGGAGACGTGCGGGTTCGGGGAGCGGCCGAGGTCGAGCCGGTCCGGGTCGGTGAACACGCGCTCGTCGTGGTTGGCGGAGGCGTGGAAGACCACCACCTTGTCGCCGGCGCGGACCGGGGTGCCGGCGAGTTCGGTGTCGCGGGCGGCGGTGCGGCGGAAGCTGAGCACCGGCGGGTGGACGCGCAGGAGTTCCTCCACGGCCCGGTCGAGAGGGGTGTTGCCGTCGGCGAGGCGCCGGTAGGCGTCGGGGTTCCCGGCCAGGGCGAGGAGGCCGCCGGGCGCGGCGCTGCGTACGGTGTCGTTGCCGGCGACGGTGAGCAGGAAGAAGAACATCTCCAGTTCGGCGGGTTCCAGTCCGGCCTGCGCGAGGGCGGTCATCACGTCGTCCTCGGGGTGGGCGCGCTTGTACGCGGCCAGTTCCCGGGCGTAGCCGAACATCTCGCCGAGCAGGGCCGGGGAGCGCGGGTTCAGCGGCTTGCCGTCGGGGCCGAGGAGGGGCGCGGGGGCGTCCTCGGGGTCCTGGTAGCCGATGACGCGTACGGTCCACTCCAGCAGCAGGCCCCGGTCGGCGGGCGGGACGCCCAGCAGGTCGGTCAGGTTGAGCAGGGCGTACTCGTCGGTGACGGCGCGCACCACGTCGGCTCCGCCGTCCTGGGCGCCGTCGCGGGCGGCGGCGAGGAGGGTGCGGGCGCGCTCGCGGGCCCGGTCCGCGAAGGCGTCCACCCGGGCGGGGGTGAAGGCGCGGGAGACCAGGCGGCGCAGCCGGCCGTGCCCGGGCGGGTCCTGGTTGAGCATGGTGCTGCGCAGGAACGGCAGGTCGGCGGGGTCGGGGTCGCGGATCTGGGTGGCGCCGAGCCAGGAGGAGTACGCGGTGTGGTCGCGCAGGACGCGGACGACGTCGGCGTGCCGGGTGACGGCCCAGAAGCCGGGTCCGGCGGGCCATCCCCGGAGTTCGGGCTCCTCCTGCCAGGCCACCGGGTGCCGGTCGCGCAGCAGCCGGTAGCGCTCGTGCGGGACGCCCTCGGCGTACACGCGGGGGTCGAAGACGTCGGGGATGCCGGGGGGCCGGGCGGCGCGTTCCATGGTCCACACGGTGGCGGGAC
The DNA here is from genome assembly GCF_055575955.1 of Streptomyces sp. NPDC033966. Lineage (NCBI taxonomy): Bacteria > Bacillati > Actinomycetota > Actinomycetes > Kitasatosporales > Streptomycetaceae > Streptomyces > Streptomyces sp. NPDC033966. Next base: position 41,727 of record NZ_JBVIRQ010000015.1, read on the forward strand.
GGCGGGCGCCGCCGCAAGGGGCCGTCGGACAGGTCCTAACCCGCTCGGCCGCCGGGTTCGCAGCGGGCCGCCTCCAAGGCGGTGTCGGTGCCGCGCAGCACCACGTCGAAGGCCGGGGCCAGGGTGGACAGGGCGCTGCACACGAGCTGGCGGCGGGCGATCGGGTCCAGGTCGGCGACGGGGAAGGGGAGCCGCGCCTCCACCCGGTCGCGGGCCGTGAAGCCGACGCCGATCTCCTCCAGTTGCCTTCCCTCGACCGGGGGCAGCCGGGTGCCGAGCCCGGCCTCCAGTTCCGGTGTTCCGGGGCCGCCGAGGAGTCCCGTCAGGCTGCCCCGGGGACCGTCGCGGGTGTGCTCGGGCTGCGGCGTGGGGACCAGTCGTCCCTCGGGGGTGACGAAGTAGGCCATCGAGGTGCGGGCGGGCGCGGCGACGGCCACCTTGGCGGCCGCGCCGCTCTCCACGACCCCGGTCGGTTTGATCCCGCAGCCGGTGAGCAGCGTCGTGCCGAGCAGGGCGGCGGCGGCCGCGAGGGTCCGCGTCCGGCTCATGGGGCGGCCTCCACGGGCATGTCGAGGGTGAACACGGCTCCTCCGTCCGGGCCGTTGGCGGCGCTCAGGGTGCCGCCGTGCAGCCGGACGTTCTCCAGGGTGATGGCGAGCCCGAGGCCGCTGCCGGCGGAGCGGGCACGGGCGGCGTCGGCCTTGAAGAACCGGTCGAAGATGTGCGGGAGCACCTCCTCGGCGATGCCCGGTCCGCTGTCGGCGACCTCCAGCAGCAGGCGCGGCCCGCCGGGGTGCTCCTGGGTGCGTACGGCGACCCGTACGGGGGCCTCCCCGTGCCGCAGCGCGTTGCCGACGAGGTTGGCGAGGACCACGTCGAAGCGGCGCGGGTCCAGCCGGGCGCGGACCCCTTCGGGGAGGTCGGTGGTGACCCGGTCGTCCTCCCAGCGGCGGCGCTCCAGGGTCTTGCCGACGGCCTCGGCGACGTCCACGTCGTCGAGGTTGAGTTCGGCGGCGCGGGCGTCGAAGCGGGAGATCTCCATCAGGTCCTCGACGAGGACGGCGAGTTTGCCAGTCTCGGCGCTGATCAGCCGCAGGGCCTTGGCGGTGTCGGGGTCGAGGGCGGCGGCGTCCTCGTCGAGCACCTCGGTGACGGCGAGCATCCCGGCGAGCGGGGTGCGCAGTTCGTGGGAGACGTCGGCGGCGAAGCGGCGGGCCCGGGCCTCCGCCTCCCGCAGTTCGGTGACGGACTCCTCCAGGGCGCCCGCGGTCTCGTTGAAGGTGCGGGCGAGACCGGCGAGTTCGTCGGCGCCCCTGACCGTGATGCGGGTGTCGAGGCGGCCCCGGCCCAGGTTCTGCGCGGCGCGCCGCATGTCGCGTACGGGGCGCAGGACGCTGCGCGCGGCGAGCAGGGCGGGTACGAGGGAGATGGCCAGGCCCGGTACGGCGCCCTGTTTGGCGGCTTCGACCATGGCGTCGACGGTCTGCTGTTCGCTGGTGAGCGGCATCACGGCGTAGACGGTGACCCCGGTCGGCTCGCGGTTTCCGTTGCGGGTGAAGACGGCGGGCATGCCGATGGTCAGGTAGGGCTCGCCCCGGCTGTCCTCCACCCGCTGGAAGGCGCCGTGCGGGTTCGCCGCGACCTGGTCGCGCAGCTTCTCGGTGAGGACGGCGGAGGTGGTGGGGGTGCCGTTGGAGGAGGCGCGCAGGGTGCCGTACTCGCCGTAGACCACCCAGGAGTGGGGTTTTCCGCGTTTGCCCAGGTCGTTGACGAGGCGCTGGAGCTGCTGGCGGTCCATGGGCAGGCTCATGCCCTGGCCCTCCAGCTGGTCGCGCAGGGTGCTGACCGCCGTGTCCTGGCTCTGGGCCAGCACGGCCCTGCGGGCCTGCCGGTAGGTGAGGGCGGCGGTGCTGACGGCGCAGATCGTGGCGACCAGCAGGAACGCGGCGATCAGCCGGGTGCGCAGGCCGAGCGGCGGGAGGCGGCGCACGGGCCCGGGGGGTGTCTTGCGGGTCACGGGATGCCCCCTAGAGCGGGCCGAAGCGGTAGCCGAAGCCCCGCACGGTCTGTATGTAGCGGGGGTGGCGGTCGGGGTCCTCGACCTTGTTGCGCAGCCGGCGCACGCAGGCGTCCACGAGCCGGGCGTCGGCGTGGTAGCTGTGCTCCCACACGTACTCCAGCAGCTGCTGCCGGGAGAAGACCTGTTCGGGTGAGGCCGACAGGTGGAGCAGGAGCTTGATCTCGCTGGGCGCGAGGGCGATGCGCTCGCCGTTCTTGGCGACGGTCAGCCCGGCGCGGTCGATGGCGAGTTCGCCGTGGCGTTCCACGCCGGGCCGGCCGCCCGGACCCTTGAGGCGGCGCAGCACGGCCTTGACGCGGGCCTCGATGATCGCGGTGCGGGCGGGTTTGACGATGTAGTCGTCGGCGCCTGCCTCCAGGCCGACGACGATGTCGAAGTCGTCGCCGCGCGCGGTGAGCATGATGATCGGGACCTGGCTGGTCTCGCGGATCCGGCGGCAGACCTGTACGCCGTTGATGCCGGGCAGCATCAGGTCCAGCAGGACCAGCTCGGGGCGGAAGCCGCCGATGAGGGCCAGTCCCTCCTCGCCGGTCGCGGCGGCGCTCACCTCGTGGCCGCGGCGGCGCAGGCCGAGGCCGACCCCTTCCCGGATGGAAGGGTCGTCCTCGATCAGCAGTACGCGTGGCATCCGGTCAGTATTCCAGGGTGGTTCATGTGCTTTTCTCCCGCTATCGGCTGGCCTTCCGGCGCAGGGAGTCCAGCAGGCCGGTGATCTCCGCCAGGCGCAGCGGCCGGGCGAGGAGTACGACGACCAGGGCGAGCGCGGCGGTTCCCGCTCCGGCCGCCGCGAAGGGGCCGGGGCCCTCGGCGGCGCGGGCGGCCCCGTACGCGGCGGCGGTGGCGGGCAGGCAGGCGGCGAGCAGCCGCAGGTGGGTGCCGAGGGCGGTGGTGCGGGCGCCGCCGCGCGGGCCGAGCCGCCGGGAGAGGGCGTACGCGGTGACGGCTGCGCCCCCGATGAAGGCGAGGGAGGTGGCGGCGGCCATGCCGGTGACGGCCCAGCGCACCGGCAGCAGCAGGTAGGCGGCGTACGACAGTCCGGCGTTGAGGGCGACGATGACCAGGTTGAGGAAGAAGGGGGTGCGGGTGTCGGAGAGGGCGTAGAAGCCGCGCGCGAGCACGTACTGGGCGGAGTAGGCGACCAGGCCGGGGGCGAAGGCGGCGAGCATGCCGGCCATGGCCCCGACCTCGTCGGGGGTGACCTTGCCGTATCCGGAGACGCAGTCCATCACCCAGGGGGCCAGTGCGGCGAAGAGCGCGGCGGCGGGCACCACGAGGGCGGCGCTGGAGCGCAGTGCGTACGAGACGTCCTCGCGGACGGCGGTGAGGTCGCCTTCGGCTGCGGCCGAGCTCATCCGGGGCATGAGGGCGGTGACCAGGGAGACGGTGATGATGCCCTGGGGGACGATCCACAGCTGGTAGGCGCTGGTGTAGGCGGCGTAGCCGAAGCCGGGGGCCTGGTCGCCGACGGTGGTGGAGAGCTTGGTCACCACCCAGTAGGCGATCTGGTTGGTGAGGACGAGCACGACCAGCCAGCCCGCGTTGCGCAGGGGACGGGTGAGGCCGCTGCCGCGCCAGTCGAAGCGGGGGCGCCAGCGGAAGCGGGCGGCGCGCAGCGAGGGGACGAGGGCGAGGGCCTGGATGACGATTCCGGCGGTGGTGCCGATGCCCAGCAGCCGGGTGTCGGCGGCGCCGAGGGCGTCGCGGCCGCCGCCGGAGGTGTGGAGGAAGAGGCCGAAGACACCGATGATCACGATGTTGTTGAGGACGGGGGTCCACATCATCGCGCCGAACCGGCCGCGTGCGTTCAGCACTTGGCCGAGCAGGGTGAACAGCCCGTAGAAGAGGATCTGCGGCAGGCAGAAGCGGGCCAGGGCGATGACGGTGCTCCGCTGGGCTTCCGTGTAGGAGGCGGGGGTGTACGCGTCGACGATCAGCGGCGTGGCGAGGACGGCGGCGGCGGTGAGCGCGAGGAGCGCCACCGTGCAGGCGGTCAGCAGCCGGTCGGTGTACGCGGCCCCGCCGTCGCGGTGCTCCTTGGCGGCGCGGACCAGCTCGGGGACGAAGACGGCGTTGAGCGCGCCGCCGATGAGCAGCATGTAGATGATGTTCGGGACGGTGTTGGCGACGGTGTAGCCGTCACCGAGGAAGCCGGCGCCCAGGGCGGCGAGGACCACGGCGGAGCGGACGAAGCCGGTGGCGCGGGAGACGACGGAGCCGGCGGCCATCAGCGCGCCGCTGCGCAGCACCGAGGTCTTCGCCGGGGCCTCGGCCGCCGCCTTCGCGGGTGCCGGTTCCGCCGGTGGGCCCGTGGGGGCCGCGCCTGGTGCCGCGCTGCTGGTGGATCCGTACATCGGGGTCTTTCCCTTCGCCGAGCCGAAGGTGGAGGGTAACCCGGCCGTCGGGGCCCGGTGAATTTTCCTGCCGGTAGGGTCCTTTGGCCCCCGCTGCGGCGCGGAAGGTCCTTTTACCGCCCCGGACCCACCCGTTGGCCAATTCCGGACGGCCTCATTCCGGACGGCCTCATTCCGTAGGGCGCTCCCGAATGTGACCGGATGGCAACAGTTCCGCTGCGGCCCATGTCACAACGGTCCCGAGGAGTTTTTCCGCGGAATGCGCAACCTAATGTGGCCGCGTTCGCTCCTTACGTGAGGACGACCGTTATTTCGGAGGGGTTTTCGTTGAGCCGTACACGCCGCACCGCACTTCCGCGCCGCCGCACCCGTCACGCGATGCTGGCGGGCACCGCACTGCTCACGCTCGCGCTCAGCGCCTGCGGGGGCGGCGGCTCCGGCGGGCAGGCGGGCGGCGACGGCAAAGGGGGCGGAGCGGAGAAGGGCCCGGACATGGCGATCTCGGTGAACCTCACGGGTGACCAGGTCAAGGCCGGCGAGCCGGTGAGGGTGACCCTCGCCGACGGCAAATTCTCCCTGGTCAAGGTGGTCGACGGCAAGGGCGGGGAGCTGGCGGGGCAGATATCCGCCGACGGCCGGACCTGGACCTCGGAGCGCAACGCCTCCCCCGGCACCGACTACCGGGTCGAGGCTCAGAACACCGCCAGCCAGAGCGCGAGCACCCAGTTCAAGACCTCGCCCGCGGACAAGGTGAACAAGGTCTCCATCAACATCCCGAAGGGCAGCACGGTGGGCGTCGCGATGCCCGTCTCGCTGGTCTTCGACAATCCGGTGAAGAACAAGGCCGAGGTCGAGAAGCAGCTGAAGGTCACCACGTCGGACAACACCGAGGGTTCCTGGGGCTGGTTCAAGGACTATTCCGGGAAGGACCGGGTGGACTGGCGGCCGAAGGAGTACTGGAAGTCCGGCACCGACGTGAAGGTCGACATGAAACTGAACGGCGTGGACTCCGGATCCGGCGGCGGTCTCTTCGCCCGCGACTACAACACCGAGTTCAGGATAGGCAAGGACCGCCGGATGGAGGTCAGCCTCGACACCAAGAAGATGACGGTGACCGAGGACGGCCAGGCGGTGAAGACGATCCCGGTCTCGGCGGGCACGCCCGGCGGCCAGAAGGCCTCCTGGTCCGGGAAGATGGTGCTGATGGCGAAGGAGGGCACCATCCGGATGGACTCCCAGACGGTGGGCCTGGGCGACTCCTACGACAAGATGGTCGACTACTCGATGCGGCTGACCTGGTCGGGCATGTACGCGCACGCCGCGCCGTGGAACTCCGCCAACTTCGGCCGCGTCAACTCCAGCTCGGGCTGCGTGGGCATGAGCGACGCCGAGGCCAAGTCCTTCTACGAGCGCGTGCAGGTCGGCGACCCCTTCGAGGTGGTCGGCAGCGGCTCCAAGGGCAACGCCGACCTCGGCAACGGGTACGGCGAGTGGAACCTGTCGTGGGACCAGTGGAAGGCGAAGAGCGCCCTGGCCGGCGGCTCCCAGCAGGGCTGACCGGGCGGGCGGCCGGCCGACCGCTCCTCAATTGTTACCGCTACGTAACTTACTCACGGGTTACCTTGAGTAAGCCCCTCCCGTTACCGTCGGGTCACTTTCGGACACCGGCGCACGCGAGGAGCGATCGATGAGAACCCGCCCCACCACCGCAGCGGCCGTGGCCGCACTGCTCGCGGCGACCGCCCTGGGCCTGGCCCCCCATCAGGCCCAGGCGGCCCCCGCCGCCGCCACCTCGCAGACCGACGCGTCCTCGCAGGTGAGCTTCCACGACATCCCCGGCTCCGGCGGCATCACCCTCAAGGGCAACGTCTTCACCCCGGCCGGCGCCGAACCCGGCCGGAAATACCCCCTGATCGTGCTCCCCACCAGCTGGGGCATGCCGCAGATCGAATACATCGCCCAGGCCAAGAAGCTCGCCGACTCCGGTTACGTCGTGGTCGGTTACACCTCGCGCGGCTTCTGGCTCTCCGGCGGCCAGATCGAGACCGCCGGACCGGCGGACGTCGCCGACGTCTCCGCCGTCATCGACTGGGCCCTCGCCAACGCCCCCGCCGACCCCGGCCGCATCGGCCTCGGCGGGGTCTCGTACGGGGCGGGCATCAGCCTGCTGGCCTCCGCGCACGACCCGCGCGTCAAGGCCGTGGTGGCCCTCAGCGGCTGGGCCGACCTCATCGAGTCCATCTACTCCGGCCGCACCCAGCACCTCCAGGCCGCGGGCATGCTCGGCGCCGCCGGCCACCTCACCGGCCGCCCCGGACCCGAACTCCAGCAGATCCTCGGCGACTTCCTCGGCTCGAAACTGGAGAACGAGCAGGCGATGATCGAGTGGGGGAAGAAGCGCTCCGCCGCCGAGCAGGTCGACCGGATCAACGCCAACGGCGCCGCGATCATGCTGGGCAACGCCTGGGGCGACACCATCTTCCCGCCCAACCAGTACGCGGCGTTCTTCGAGAAGCTCACCGGCCCCAAGCGCCTGGAGTTCCGCCCCGGCGACCACGCCACCGCAGAGGCCACCGGCCTGCTGGGCCTGCCCAACGACACCTGGACCAACGCCCACCGCTGGTTCGACCGCTACCTCAAGGGCGAGCGCAACGGGGTCGACGCCGAGGCCCCGGTGCAGATCAAGTCCCGCAGCACCGACGGGTACGAGGGCTACGCCGACTGGAAGGCGGTCGGTTCCGGCGGCACCGAGAGGCTCCCGCTCACCGACAGCGAGCACGTCTGGGCGAACGTCGACTCCGGCGCCAACGGCGGGATCCTCTTCCTCTCCAGCGTCCTCGACCAGTTCGCGAAGGCCCCGCCGACCGCCTCGGTCCCGCTGCTCCCCCGTGCCTTCGCCGCCGTCTGGCAGTCGCCGCGCCACGAGGAGCAGCGCCGGATCCGCGGCACCGTGCGCCTGCACACCACCGTCACGCCCACCAAGGGCGACGGCACCTTCGTCGCCTACCTCTACGACGTCGGCCCGCTCGGCATCGGCAAGCTCGTCAGCAACGCCCCGTACACCTTCCACGGGAAGACCCCCGGCCAGTCCTTCGGGGTCGACCTGGACCTCTTCTCCACCGCCTACGACGTGCCCGCGGGCCACCGCCTGGCCCTCGTCGTCGACACGGTCGACCCGCTCTACATCGAGCACAACCCCACCGGCGCGCAGCTGACCTTCTCCTCGCCGCGCACCGATCCCTCGTACGTCTCGGTGCCGCTGCGCGAGCAGTGATCCGCGGCCGCTGCCGGGGGGCGTCTATCTTCCCGGCAGCACCGTGCCCGGTTCGGCGGGGGCGACCTCGACGGCCCTGGTCTTCAGGCTGCGCCGCTCGCGCCGCGCGACCCAGGTGGCGAACCAGGACAGCAGCATGCACATGCCGATGTAGATCGGCGAGATGATCATCACGACGGGGATGAAGGGCAGGTCGTAGTCCAGGTTGGAGGCGATCAGCTTGCCCGCGTGCAGGAACTCCTCGTAGGTGATCAGGAAGCCCAGCGAGGTGTCCTTCAGGGCCACCACCAGCTGGCTGATGATGGTGGGCAGCATCGCCCGGACCGCCTGTGGTGCGAGCACGAAGGTCATCACCTGCGTCTTGCGCATGCCGAGCGCGTACGCCGCCTCGCGCTGGCCCTTCTCCACGGCGTTGACGCCCGTGCGGAAGACCTCGGCGAGCACCGACCCGTTGTACAGGGTCAGCCCCGCCACCAGGGCGGGCAGGGGCTGGACCTTCAGCGCCACGAAGATGAAGAAGATCATCACCAGTACCGGCATGGCCCGGAAGAACTCCACGCACAGCGTGGCGGTCCAGCGCACCGGACGGTGCACCGAGAGCCTGCCCGTCGCGAGCACCGCGCCGAGCGCCAGGGACAGCACGGAGGCGTACGCGAAGGCCTTCAGGGTGTTGCCGAGCCCCTTGAGCAGCAGCTCCTGGATGCCCTCGTACTCGAAGGGGCTCCACTTGGCGGCGGTGAACTGGTCGGTGTCGAAGAGCAGGTAGAGGATCCACGCCAGCAGGGCGAGGATCAACGCCGTCGAGGCGATCCCGTAGAGGAAGTGGCGGCGCTGGGCCCGGGGCCCGGGCAGGTCGTAGAGGGCGGTGGACCCCAGGTCCCCGTGCAGCGCGTGCGCGGTCATCGGGCGACTCCGTAGCGCTTCTCCAGCACGTTGAAGACCGCGCTGATGGACAGGGTGATGATCAGGTAGCCGACGGCGATCCAGACGAAGGTCCAGATGATGCTGTAGCCCAGCTCGTTGAGGGTCTTGTACGTGCCCAGCAGCTCGGTGACGCTGAAGGCGCCGGCGATCGCGGAGTTCTTCGCGAGCGCGATCAGGGTCGAGCCGATGGGCGGGATGACGGAGCGGAAGGCCTGCGGCAGCACCACCGTGCCCAGGGTCTGCCCGAAGGACATGCCCAGGCTGCGCGCGGCCTCGCCCTGCCCCTTGGGCACGGTGTTGATGCCGGAGCGCAGCGCCTCGCAGATGAAGGCCGAGGTGTAGCAGCCGAGAGCGAGGACCGCGAAGAGCTGGAAGGGCAGGACCAGCCCGAAGCGCGGCAGGCCCAGCAGTACGGCGAAGAAGAGCAGGGTGAGCGGGGTGTTGCGCAGCACGGTCACCCAGACCGTGCCGAAGACCCGGAAGGAGCCGACGGGCGCGACGCGGAAGGAGGCCATCAGGAAGCCGAGGACCAGGGCGAGGAGCGAGGCGTAGACGGTCAGCTCCACGGTGCCGAGGAAGCCCTTGCCGTAGAGCGCGAAGTTCTCGGTGAGTACGTTCATGGGGATGCGCTCTCCCTTCAGCCCGCCGGGTAGCGGTCGATGGCGGGCGGCTTGGGGGCGGGCTGGCCGGAGAGGCCGAGCGTGGCCTCGTAGGCCTTCTTCCAGTCGCCGTTCCTCTCGTCCGCCTCCAGCGCGTCGTCGAGGGCGAGGCGCAGGGCGTCGTCGCCGCGGGGGACGCCGATGCCGTAGGGCTCCTGGGAGAACGGCTTGCCGACGACCTTGAGCTCCTCGGGGACCTTGGCGGCGTAGCCGAGGAGGATGGAGTCGTCGGTGGAGACGGCGTCGACCTGGTAGGTCAGCAGGTTGTCCACGCAGACCGAGTAGGTGTCGTAGGCGACGAGCACGGCGTGGGGGAACTCCCGCTGGAGCCGCTGGTAGGGGGTGGAGCCGGCGGCGGAGCAGACCTTCTTGCCGTCGAGGTCCTCGGGGCCCTTGATGTCCTTCTCGTTCCTGCGGACGAGGAGGGACTGGCCGGCCATGAAGTAGGGGCCCGCGAAGCCGACCTGCTTCTTGCGGTTGTCGTTGATCGTGTAGGTGCCCACGTAGTAGTCGATCTGACCGTTCTGCAGGGCGGTCTCGCGGTTGGCGGAGGCGATCGTCTTGAACTCGATGGTCTTGGGGTCGAAGCCGAGCGAGGCCGCCATCATCTTGGCGATCTCGATGTCGAAGCCGGAGTAGCGGCCGCTCGCGGGGTCCTTCTCCCCCATGTAGGGCTGGTCCTCCTTGACGCCGACGACGAGGCGGCCGCGCTTCTTCGCCTTCTCCCAGGTGCGTGACTGGGGCAGCGAGAAGCCGGTGTCGACCTTGTAGGCGGGCAGGTCCTCGGGCTGGGGGCCCTTGACCGGGGGGCTGCCGGACTTGCCGCAGGCGGCGGTCGCGAGGAGCAGCGCCGCCAGGGCGAGTGCGCGCAGGGTGTGCTTCATCGGGCCGCCCCTCAGTGCTTGAGGATCTTGGAGAGGAAGTCCCGGGCCCGGTCGCTCTCGGGGGCGGTGAAGAAGGCCTCCGGGGTGCGGTCCTCGATGATCCGGCCGTCGGCCATGAAGACGACGCGGTTCGCGGCGGAGCGGGCGAAGCCCATCTCGTGGGTGACCACGACCATGGTCATCCCGTCGCGGGCCAGCTGCTGCATGACCTCCAGCACCTCGTTGATCATCTCCGGGTCGAGTGCGGAGGTGGGCTCGTCGAAGAGCAGCGCCTTGGGGTTCATGGCGAGGGCGCGGGCGATGGCCACGCGCTGCTGCTGGCCGCCGGAGAGCTGGGCGGGGAACTTGTCCGCCTGACTGGCGAGGCCCACCCGGTCCAGGAGCTCCCGGGAGCGCTTGTCGGCCTCGTCCTTCTTGCGCTTGCGCACCTTGATCTGGGCGAGCGAGACGTTGGCCAGGACGGTCTTGTGCGCGAAGAGGTTGAAGGACTGGAAGACCATGCCGACCTCGGCGCGCAGGCCCGCCAGCTCCTTGCCCTCGGCGGGCAGGGGCCGGCCGTCGAGGGTGATGGTGCCGGACTCGATGGTCTCCAGCCGGTTGATCGTTCGGCAGAGCGTGGACTTGCCGGACCCGGAGGGCCCGATGACCACCACGACCTCCCCGCGGCCGACGGTGAGGTTGATGTCCTGGAGGACGTGCAACTTCCCGTAGTGCTTGTTGACGTCCCGCAGCTCGATCAACGGATCGACGGCCATACGCTGCCCTGCCCACTTGTCGGTGTGTCGAGGTCAGCGCAAACTATCCAGCCGTCGAAGGGACTTCACCTCGACACGCCAAAAAGGTACATAAAGTACATTGGCCCTTTATTCAGCCTTCGGAGGCCTCGGCGTAGGCCTGGCTCAGCTCCGGGGAACCGGTCATCGCCCAGGACAGCCCCGACTCGATCACGTTGAGCTCCCGCCCGGACGCGAGCCGGATCACCGGCTGGCCGTTGGGCCAGACCTGCCAGCCGGCCCCCGGGAGGCTGCGCACGATCACGGTCCCGAGGTAGAAGCCGGCGTCGTTGCCCAGCCAGGGCACGGCCTCGGGGTCCCGGCGCCAGCGCGGCATCAGCTGGTCCAGGTCCTCCAACGAGGCCGGGGTCTGGTCGAGTTCCAGCCCGGCCGCCCTCGCCTGGGACCGCAGCATCTCGCACTCCGAGAACAGCTCGGCGACGCCCTCGGGATCATCCGCGAGGGCGGCGGCGAGCCCCGCACCCTGTTCCGTTTCGTGCCGGTTCAGCCAGTTGGCCAGGAAAGGGATGTTCATACCGACCACCCTGGCACCAGGATCCCCGGCTGGCCACAGGGCGCGCCTTGATCCGTCCGTCTTCTAGACGTCCAGGTCGACGACGACCGGGGCGTGGTCGGAGGCGCCCTTGCCCTTGCGCTCCTCGCGGTCGACGTACGCGTCCTTGACGGCCTTCGCGAAGGGTTCGTTCCCGTACACCAGGTCGATGCGCATGCCCCGGTTCTTGGGGAAGGCCAGCTGGCGGTAGTCCCAGAAGGTGTACGGGCGGTCGTACTTGAGCGCGCGCGGCATGACGTCGGCGAGACCGGCCGCGCGCAGGGCCTCCAGGGCGGCCCGCTCGGCGGGGGTGACGTGCGTGAGGCCCGCGAAGACGGCCGGGTCGTACACGTCCTCGTCGGTCGGCGCCACGTTGAAGTCGCCGAGGACCGCGAAGGGGCGGGTGCCGGCCGCGTCCTCGGCGATGGCGGCGGCCAGCGCGCCGAACCAGTTCAGCTTGTAGCCGTAGTGGTCGTGCTCGACCTCGCGGCCGTTGGGCACGTACACGGACCAGACGCGCACCCCGCCGCAGGTGGCGGAGATGGCGCGGGGCTCCTGGACGCCCTCGTAGTCGGGGCCGCCGGGCAGCCCCACGACGACGTCCTCCAGCCCGACGCGGGAGAGCAGGGCCACGCCGTTCCACCGGCCGGTGGCGTTGACGACCGACTCGTAGCCCAGCTCGCGCAGCTCGGCGGCGGGGAACTGCTCCGCGGAGCACTTGGTCTCCTGGATGCACAGCACATCCGTGCCGGAGCTCTCCAGCCAGGCCAGCAGGCGCGGCAGCCGGGCGGTGATCGAGTTGACGTTGTACGTGGCGATACGCATGCACACCAACCTACCGCCCGGCACCGACAGTCAGAGCGCGGCGCTCTCACCTGCGCCGAGACGGCTGTGCGGGGCGCCGCCGAGGTTGTCCAGGGCGAAGTCGTAGATGGGCCGGGCGATGTCCGAGAGGTAGGCGTCGTGGATGTCGACGGCCCGGCCCGGCTTGACCTCGCGGACGTAGTCGATCACCTCGGAGACCTTGTTCCACGGCGCGTGCACGGGCAGCATCAGCGTCTCCACCGGGACCCCGGGCACGGTCAGCGCGTCCCCGGGGTGGAAGAGGGAGCCGTCCACGAGGTAGCCGACGTTCGTGACGCGCGGGATGTCCGGGTGGATCACGGCGTGCAGCTCGCCGTGGACCTGGACCTCGAAGCCCGCCGCGGTGAAGGCGTCGCCGTGGCCCACGGTGTGCACCCGGCCCGGGTAGGCGGCGGCCATCCGGTCCGCGACGCTGCGCAGGGTCCACAGGGCGGCGGCCGGGTTCGCGTCGAGCGCGGCGCGCAGCCGGCCCTCGTCGAAGTGGTCGGGGTGCTCGTGGGTGACCAGCAGGACGTCCGCCCCGAGGCCCGCGTCAGGTTCGCTGAAGGCGCCCGGGTCGATGACGAGCACGCGCCCGTCCTTCTCCAACTGGACGCAGGAGTGCAGCCGTTTGGTGAGCTTCATGATCCCACCATAGGCCGTGGACGGCCTATGGCACGGTGGTGGAGACCACGTAGACGCGGGGGGCCGACGGGTTGGTGAAGTCGACCGTGATGTCACGGGTGGGACGCGGGTCCTCGGCCTCCAGGGTGACCCCGGACCACGTGTGCTGCGGGCTCCAGCTCCAGCCGGCGACCCCGGCGTCGCGGTCGGAGACCGACACGCCGGGCGTCAGGGCGTCCCTGCTCGTGCCCACGCCGCCCAGGAAGGTGTCCAGTTCCGCGGGGGTCACCTGGAACTGCACGTACAGCCGGCTGGTGTGCCAGTTGTTGGTCTCCAGGTAGCCGACGTGGGAGGCCATCATCGGGATCGGCACCTCGTAGATGCCGCGCTGCACCTTGGAGGGCCAGTCGGTGCGCACCTTGACCGCGCCCACCCGGGCGGCCTTGTCCCTGCCGCTCTCACGGCTCTGCTGCGTCGAGACGAACAGGTAGCCCGCCGGGACCCCGATGAGCAGCACGATGATGATCGCGGTGACCCAGCGGCGCCGTACGGTGTGCCGGCGGTCCTCGCGCTCCTCGGCGGTGGGCGGCTGCGTACCGCCCGCTTCGGGGGAGGAGGCCTGGCGGGGCAGGGAGGGCGGTGTCACTGCTGTTCCTGATCCTTGGTGTCCGTGGGGCCCGCGGCGCCGCGCCGGCCCAGCTGCGCGTAGCGCTCGTGGCGCTCGACGCGTCGGCGCGTGGCGCGGCGGAAGCGGCGGGCGACGAGCCGGGCGAGGTCGGCGGCGCCGACCATGCCGGCCTCGGGGCCCAGCTGGGCCTTGGCGATGCGGGCCTCGGGGCGGTAGCCGCGGCCGGTGAGGTGGCGGCGGAAGGCGTCCCGGGCGGGGCCGATCAGCAGGTCGTCGGCGGCGCTGACGCCGCCGCCGATGACGAAGCAGGAGGGGTCCAGGGCGGCGGCGAGGTTGGCGATGCCGACGCCGAGCCACTGGCCGATGTCCTGGAGGAGCTCGACGCACATGGCGTCGCCCTCGCGGGCCAGCTCGGTGATCAGCGGCCCGGTGATCTCGTGGACGTTGCCGCCGACCTTGGCGATGATGTTGTACGCGACCGGGGAGTCGGCGGCGGCCAGCTCGCGGGCCTCGCGGACCAGGGCGTTGCCGGAGCTGTACTGCTCCCAGCAGCCGCGGTTGCCGCAGGGGCAGCGGTGTCCGCCGGGGACGACCTGCATGTGGCCGAACTCGCCGGCCACCCCGAAGCGGCCGCGCTTGACCTGGCCGCCCTCCAGGATGGCCCCGCCGATCCCGGTGCCCAGGGTGATCATGACGAGGTGGTCCTCGCCGCGGCCGGCGCCGAAGCGCCATTCGGCCCAGGCGGCGGTGTTGGCATCGTTGTCCACCATGACCGGGACCGCGAGCCGGGACTGGAGGGCGTCGCGCAGCGGCTCGTCGCGCCAGGCCAGGTGCGGGGCGAACAGGACGCGGGAGCGGTCGGCGTCGACCCAGCCGGCGGCACCGATGCCCACGGCGTGCACGTCGTGCCGGTCGGAAAGGTCGAGGACCAGCTCGACGATGGTGTCCTCGACGACCTTGGGGCTCTTGGACTTGTCCGGGGTCTCGGTGCGGATCTTCTCCAGGATGACCCCGTCGGCGTCGACCACCCCGGCCATCACCTTGGTGCCGCCGATGTCGATGCCGACGGTCGGGACGCGCGGGGCGGTGCGCAGCGAACGGCGCTCACGGGTCCCGACGGTCCGCAGGACGGTGCCCCGCGCCGCCCCCCGGTGGGCGAGCGTGAAGTCCCGGTACGTGCTCATCGAGTCGTTTCGTCCCTGTCGGTGGCCGGATCGGATGGGGTGGTCGCCCCTGATTCTGCCACCCGCTCCAGCTCGTGGCTCAGCTCCTCCAGCTCGGAGCCGCCCGCCATCTGCCGGGTGAGCTCGTCCAGGGTGATCGAGTCCCGGGTGTGGCTGCCCGCCATGGCGCCCCGCTTGAGGAGTACGAAGCGGTTCCCGACCAGGTACGCGTGGTGCGGGTTGTGGGTGATGAGGACCACGCCGAGGCCCGCGTCGCGGGCGGCGGCGACGTACTTGAGGACCACGCCGGACTGCTTGACGCCGAGGGCGGCGGTGGGTTCGTCCAGTACGAGGACCTTCGCGCCGAAGTACACGGCGCGGGCGATGGCCACGCACTGCCGCTCGCCGCCGGAGAGGGTGCCGATGGGCTGGTCGACGTCGCGCAGGTCGATGCCCATGCGCAGCAGCTCGTTGCGGGTGGTCTCGCGCATGAGCTCCACGTCGAGGCGGCGGAAGGGGCCGCGGCCCTTGGTGGGCTCGGAACCGAGGAAGAAGTTCCGCCAGACCGGCATGAGGGGGACGACGGCCAGGTCCTGGTAGACGGTGGCGATGCCGTGGTCGAGGGCGGCGCGCGGGTTGGCCAGCCCGGTCTCGGCGCCCTCGATCTCGAAGCTGCCGGCGTCGTGCCGGTGCAGCCCCGCGATGATCTTGATGAGGGTGGACTTGCCGGCGCCGTTGTCGCCGAGCACACAGGTGATCTCGCCCGCCGACACCTCCAGGGAGACGCCCTGGAGGGCGCGGATGTTGCCGTAGTACTTGCTGACGTCCGTCAGCTTCACCAGTGGCGTGCTCATGCCCGCGCCTCCGCCCGCTTGCGGACCCATGCGTTCAGCAGCGTGGCGAGCAGCAGCATGGCGCCCAGGAAGAACTTGAACCAGTCCGGGTTCCACTGCGCGTAGACGATGCCGTTGCTGGTCATGCCGAAGATGAAGGCGCCGACGGCCGAGCCGATCGCGGAGCCGTAGCCGCCGGTCATCAGACAGCCGCCGATGACGGCCGCGATGATGTAGAGGAACTCGTTGCCGACGCCCTCGCCGGACTGGACGACGTCGAAGGAGAAGAGGATGTGCTGCCCGGAGATCCAGGCGCACAGCGCGACCCCCATGTAGAGGCCGATCCGGGTCTTGACCACCGGGACGCCGGTGGCGCGGGCCGCGTCGGCCCCGCCGCCCACGGCGAAGATCCAGTTCCCGGCGCGGGTGCGCAGCAGGATCCAGGTGGCGACGGCGACCAGCACCAGCCACCACAGGATGGTGACCTTGAGGGTGACCGAGCCGACGTTCCACTGCGAGGCGAACAGGGCCCTGGCGGAGGAGAAGCCCTCCATGTCGGCGATCGTCTTGGTGGAGACCGAGCCGCTGATCAGCTTGGTGAAGCCGAGGTTCAGGCCGGTCAGCATCAGGAAGGTGCCGAGCGTGATGATGAAGCTCGGCAGCTTGGTGCGGGTCAGCATGAACCCGTTGAAGAAGCCGATGGCCAGGGTGACCAGCAGGGAGACGAGGACGCCGACCCAGACGTTGGCGGTCATCTGGTAGCTGAACATCGAGCTGAACAGCGCCGAGGTGGTGACCATGACGCCGGCCGACAGGTCGAACTCGCCTCCGATCATCAGCAGGGCGACCGGGACCGCCATGATGCCGATGGTGGAGGCCGAGTACAGGACCGTGCTCAGGCTGGAGGGCTTCAGGAAGCTGTCGGCTGCGAAGCAGAAGAAGACGAAGACGGCGGCGGCGCCGACGACCGCGCCCAGCTCGGGGCGGCCCAGCAGCCGCCGGACGTACGAGGTGGGCGCCAGCCGTTCGTCCACGGCGGGGGCGGCGGGGGTGCTCATCGGCTGCCCCGCCTGATGTACTCCTCCAGCTTGGCCGCCTCGGCCGCGGTGACGATCTGCGGGCCGGTCAGCACCGGGCGGCCGCCGCCGAGGACGTCCGCGTTGTACCGGTGGAGCCACAGCAGGTCCACGGCCTCGTAGCCCTGGAGGTAGGGCTGCTGGTCCACGGCGAAGCCCAGCGCCCCGGACTTCAGGTCGCGGGCCACGGACTCGTTGAGGTCGAAGGTGTCGACCTCGGCCTTGCTGCCCGCCGCGTCCTTCGCCTTGACGGCGGTGGGGGCGAAGGGCGCGCCGAGCGTGACGATCGCGTCGACGGAGGGGTCCGCCTGGAGCTTCGCCTGGACGGCCGCCTGGACGGAGGGCATGTTGGTGCCCTCGACGTACAGGTTCTCCATGGAGCCGCCGAAGGTCTTCTTGGCGCCGGCGCAGCGCTGCTCGTGGCCCACGTTGCCCTGCTCGTGCAGGACGCAGACGGCCTTCTTCCTGCCGCGCTTGGTCAGCTCCGTGCCGACGGCCTCGCCGGCGATCTCCTCGTCCTGCCCGATGTGGGTGAGCGCCCCGTACGCGGCGGACTGGGCGGAGCCGGAGTTGACCGTGACCACCGGGATGCCGGCCTTGACGGCCTTGCCGATGACGTCCTTGAGGGCCTCGGGCTTGGCGAGGCTGACGATGATCCCGTCGACCTTCTGGTCGATGGCGTTCTGCACGAACTGGGCCTGCTGCTGCGCCTGGTCGTCGTGGGAGTAGACGAAGTTGATGTTGTCCTTCGCCGAGGCCTCCTTGGCTCCCTTCTGCACGATGTCCCAGAAGGTGTCCCCGTCGCCCGCGTGGGTGACCATCGCGAAGGTCCAGCGCGGCGTGGACACGGCGGGCCGGCCCGCCTGCGCGGCCTTCGCCCGCTCCTCGGCGCGCTTGCCGCCCGTGCTGCTGCAGCCCGCGAGGGAGGCCCCCAGTACCGCCGCGAGCACGGCGCTGACGACGCGTACCCCTGTCCGAACCCTAGCCACGTCCCCGTGCCTTTCCCTCGTCCGTCATCAATCGGTCATTCCGGTTTCAGCCGCCCAGTATCCGCCACAGTGGACCATGGAGGGTCATCGGGGCATGCGCGGGCAGATTGACAGGTCCCCCGTACGGGGTCACGTTGAGTGCATGCGCATCGGGCTGATCGGAACGGGCCGGATCGGCTCCTTCCACGCGGCCGCACTGGCCCGCCACCCGGACGCCGGCTCGCTGCTGCTCGCCGACGCCGACCCCCGGCGGGCCGCGCGGCTCGCGGACCGGCTGGGGGCCACCGCCGCTCCGGCGGTCGACCAGGTGTTCACCTGGGGCGTGGACGCCGTGGTGGTGGCCTGTGCCACGGAGGGCCACGCCGACCTGGTGGTACGGGCGGTGCGCGGCGGACTGCCGGTGTTCTGCGAGAAGCCGCTGGCCCCGGACCTGGCCCGCACCCTGGCCGTGCTGCGCGAGGTGGGGACGGCCCGGGGGCTGCTCCAGGTCGGCTTCATGCGGCGCTTCGACGCGGGTTACCGGACCGCGCGGGAGCTGGTCCGTTCGGGTGCCCTGGGGCGGCTGCACACGGTGCGCACGATGACCGCCGACCCGGCCCCGCCGCCGGCCGAGTACCTCGCGGCCTCCGGGGGCCTGTACCGGGACTGCCTGGTGCACGACTTCGACATGGTCCGCTGGGTGACCGGGCGCGAGGTGGCCGAGGTGTACGCGACCGGCGCCGACGCGGGTCCGGCCCGGTTCCGGGAGACGGGGGACGTGGACACCGCCGCCGCCGTCCTGACCCTGGACGACGGGACGCTGGTCACCAGTACCGGGACCCGCTGCAACGGGGCCGGGTACGACGTGCGGATGGAGCTGGCCGGGGAGCTGGACCAGGTCTCCTCCGGGCTGGACGACCGTACGCCGATCGCCTCGACCGAGCCGCACGGCCCGCCCCCGGCGAGCAAGCCGTGGACCGGGTTCCTGGAGCGGTTCGCCCCCGCCTACGAGGCGGAGCTCGCGGCGTTCGTACGGCTGGTGCGCGGCGAGGGGGACAACCCCTGCGACGGGCTCCAGGCGCTCGCCGCGTTCCGGGTGGCCGAGGCCTGCGAGCGCTCCCGGCGGGAGCGCCGGCCCGTACGGCTGGAGGAGCTCCCGGACCTGTAGGGTGCGGGCGCCGGCGGACATGCGGGCCACAGTAAGGCCGGTGATCAAGCCCGCAGGAGCCGTTTACCGGCCAATCGGCGCGGGTTCGGCGGCCTGGCCTCAGCCCCCGGCCGCGCGGCGCCCCCAGGCGGTGCCGGCGAGGACCAGGGCCGCTCCGGTGAGGCCGGCGGCGCCGAGGTGCTCGCCCCCGATGGCGATGCCCGCGGCGGCCGCCCACAGCGGTTCGGTGCCGAGCAGCAGGCTGACGCGGGAGGGCGAGGTACGGCGTACGGCCCACATCTGCACGAAGAAGGCGAAGAGGGTGCAGAAGACGGAGAGGAAGGCGAGTCCGGCCCATTCGGCGGGCCCGAAGCCGGCGGCCGCCGCCCAGGGACCGTCACCGGTGCCGGGGACCGCGGCCAGCACGGCGAAGACCAGTCCGGCGCTGCCGAGCTGGACGGTGGTCAGCGACAGGGAGTCGGCGTCCTGCACGGCCTTGATCCGCGCCATCAGCAGGACGTGCAGGGTGCGGGCCAGGGCCGCGCCGAGGATCAGCAGGTCTCCGGAGCCGGGCACGGCGAACCCGGCGCCCTGCGTCAGGAGCACCACCCCGGCGACGGAGACGGCGGCGGCCCCGAGGAAGGCGGCCGACGGCTTCCTGCGGTGCACGGCGGACTCGGCGAGCGGCGTGAAGATCATGGTCAGGCTGATGATGAGACCGGCGTTGGTGGCCGAGGTGTGCACCACCCCGTAGGTCTCCAGCAGGAAGATCCCGCCGAGTACGAGGCCCAGCGCGGCGGCGCCGCGCAGCTGGGCGGGGCTCAGCGCGCGCAGCCGCCGCCATCCGGCGATGACGAGTACGGGGAGCACGAGCGCGAAGCGCAGCACGAGGACCGCGATCACGGTGTGCGTGGTGGTGATCCCCTTGGCTGCGAGGAAGCTGCCGCCCCAGACGACGGCGACGAGCAGCACGGGCAGGTCCGCGAGCCAGGCGCGGCGGGGGGCGAGGGCGGGGGCGGGGGCGGTGAGGGTGGACACCGGGGCGGCTCCGACGGCGGGCAGGGAGTGGAGACGGCGGCGGCTCGCACGGGGGCGGGCCCACCGTAACCGAGTGGATCTTCCCGGTCGACCGGTTAACCCGCGCCGGCCCGCGCCCGCCGGGCCCCTCCCCGCTCAGTCGGCGACGGTGCCGAAGGAGGCCCGGCCCGTGGGGCGGTAGGTGTGGATGGCGGTACCGCTGCCGGTGGTGCGGGAGTCGGTCGTCTCGAAGGCCGTGGGCAGGCCGCCGGTGGGGAACAGGCGCCGGCCCGCACCGAGGAAGACGGGGAAGACCAGGAGGTTCAGCTCGTCGACGAGGTCGCGGGCGAGCAGCCACTGGGCGAGCTGTCCGCTGCCGTGCACCTGGAGCTCCCCGTCCAGGGCGTCCTTGACGCGGACGATCTCGGACTGGAGCTGTTCCCCGTCCACGACGGTGGCGGGGCCCCAGGCGGGCTCCTTGAGGGTGGTCGAGGCGACGTACTTCGGCAGCCGGTTGAGCTTGTTCGGGATCGGGTCGGCCGGGTCGTCGTGCTGCGGCCAGTACGAGGCGAAGATGTCGTACGTCCGGCGCCCGAGGAGGAAGGCCGCGGCCCGGCCGAAGACCTCGTTCATGAACTCCCCCATGCCCTCGTCGGCGAACGGCACGAGCCAGCCGCCGTACCCGAAGCCGCCGCTGCGGTCCTCGTCGGGCCCGCCGGGGGCCTGCATCACTCCGTCGAGGGTCAGGAAGGTGGTGAGGGTCAGCTTGCCCATGGCGCGGCGCTCCTTGTGTCGGTGTCTTCTCCTCCTCAGACTCCCGTCGGCGCCGGAACTCATCGGTGCGGCGCGCGTGAACGCGGGGTCGGATTCCCGCCAGCGCCGTCCACGCGCCCCGGATTTCGTTGAACACACAACCAAATGAACGGAACGGGGGAGGAACGACATGAACGGCAACACGGTGGCCCTGGTGACGGGCTGGTGACGGCGGACACGCCGCGTGAGGGCGGTGTCCTTCGGTTCGGGGGCCTGTGGGGCGCACCGCGTGCGGTGCGCCCCACAGGGCTGTGCCCGGGCCCCGGGGGTGTCGGCCCCCGGGGCGGGTCACGAGGCGGAGCGGATCAGCCGCCCAGCTCCTGGTGACGGGCGGCGTGCGCGGCCGCGCCGGCCTCCGTCAGCGAACCGAACAGGCGCAGGCGGGAGAAGCCGCCGTCCGGGAAGATGTCGATCCGCACGTGGGTGCCGACCGCCGGGGCGTCCAGCACGAAACGGTGGTTGGTGTCGGGCTGCAGGCGGGTGCGCGGCAGGAACTCCGTCCACTCGCCCTCCTCGCCCGTCTTGACGGACAGCGAGGCCCAGCCGGCCGAGTTGCCCTTGAGGTAGGCGGTGTCGATCTCCACGGCGCGGATCTCGGACTCGGCGACGAGCTGGTAGCGGATCCAGTCGTTGCCGTTGTCGCGGCGGCGGGCGGTCTCCCAGCCGTCGTCCATCTTGCGGGAGCGGCCCGGGTTGATGGTGTTGGTCGGCGGGGAGTAGAAGCGGTTGGACGCGTCCTCGACCGAGCCGCCGTTCTCCAGGGCGACGACGTCGAAGGTGCCCAGCACGGCGAGCCACTTCGGGTCGGGGCGGACCTCGCCGTAGACGCGCAGGCGGGCGATGCCGCCGTCCGGGTGCTGGTTCAGGCGCAGGTGCGTGAAGCGCTGCTCGACATTGACCTCGAAGCCGTTGGCCGCGTGGCCGCCGACCGGGGTGCGCTCGACGAGGGTCGTCCACTTGACGTCGCCGGAGAGCAGCTCCGCCTCGGTCGGGGAGCCCTCGACGGACGCGCCCTGGATGGACACGGCCTGCGGCATGTTGCCGCGGAAGTGGGCGGTGTCGACGACGATGCCGCGGATGACGCCGGGGGCGCCGAGGCGGATCAGGGCGTAGTCGTGGTCCTCGGCGGTCGGCCAGGGCTGCTCGGCGGACACGCCGCGGCGGCGGCGGGTCTCCCAGCCGTCCATGACCTTGCCCTTGTGCCCGAAGTGCTCGGGGTCGAAGTGGCCGGCCTCGGCGATCAGCAGGTTCTCGCGCTCGGCGAAGAACTCGTCGTTGGCGGCGATGACACCGGCGCCCAGCTCGCGGGCCGCGAGGTTCGCGTACTGGGTGAAGGGGAACTCCGCGGTGCGGTAGTCCGCGTACGGGTCGCCG
This sequence comes from Streptomyces sp. NPDC033966, assembly GCF_055575955.1. Classification (NCBI taxonomy): domain Bacteria; kingdom Bacillati; phylum Actinomycetota; class Actinomycetes; order Kitasatosporales; family Streptomycetaceae; genus Streptomyces; species Streptomyces sp. NPDC033966. The sequence continues at coordinate 63,711 of NZ_JBVIRQ010000015.1, forward strand.
CCCCCGTACGGGTTCGCGTTACCGGTGAAGGAAGCCAGTCCAGTTGAACGCTGTGCCACTGTCAGTTCTGCCTTTCAAGGAGGAGGCCCGTGGGCTCGGTCGGGGTGCCGCGGTCGGCGATCTGCGTACCGCGCAGCCAGGTGGACTTCACGACGCCGTGCAGGGTCTTGCCCGCGTACGCCGTGACCTGGTTGCGGTGGTGCAGCTCGGCCGGGTCCACGGTGAAGGTCTCTTCGGGGGCCAGGACGGCGAAGTCGGCGTCGCGGCCGGCCTCGATGGCGCCCTTCTGCGCCAGGCCCGCCAGCGCGGCGGGGGCGGTGGACATCCAGCGGGCGACCTCTTCGAGGGTGCGGCCGCGCTTGCGCGCCTCGGTCCAGATGGCGGGGAGGCCCAGCTGGAGGGAGGAGATGCCGCCCCACGCGGTCGCGAAGTCGCCGGTCTTCAGGTCCGCCGTGGAGGGAGAGTGGTCGGAGACGATGCAGTCGATGGTGCCGTCGGCGAGCGCGTCCCACAGGACGTCCTGGTTCGCGGCCTCGCGGATGGGCGGGCAGCACTTGAACTCGGTGGCGCCGTCCGGGACTTCCTCGGCGGTGAGGGTGAGGAAGTGCGGGCAGGACTCGACCGTGATCTGCACGCCCTGGGCCTTGGCCGCGGCGATCAGCGGCAGCGCGGAGGCGGAGGACAGGTGCAGGACGTGCACGCGGGCGTTCAGCCGCTTCGCCTGGTCGATCAGGTTCTGGATCGCCGTGTTCTCCGCGTCCTGGGGGCGGGAGGCCAGGAAGTCGGCGTACTTGGGGCCCGGGTTCTGCGGGGCGGACTCCAGGTGGTGCGGGTCCTCGGCGTGGACGATCAGCAGGCCGCCGAAGCCGGTGATCTCGGCGAGCGAGGTGGCCAGCTGCTCCTGGTCCAGCAGGGGGAACTCGTCCACGCCCGAGGGCGACAGGAAGCACTTGAAGCCGTAGACGCCGGCGTCGTGCAGCGGACGCAGGTCCTTGACGTTGTCCGGCAGGGCGCCGCCCCAGAAGCCGACGTCCACGTGCGCCTTGGCCCGGGCGACCTCCTGCTTGACGCGGAGGTTGGCGACCGTGGTGGTCGGCGGCAGGGAGTTCAGGGGCATGTCGAGGATGGTGGTGATGCCACCGGCCGCGGCGGCGCGGGTGGCCGTCCAGAAGCCCTCCCACTCGGTGCGGCCCGGGTCGTTCACGTGGACGTGGGTGTCCACCAGGCCGGGGAGCAGGACGTCGTCGCCGAAGTCCTCCAGCCGGGCTCCGTCCGGTACCTCGGCGTCGTGCGCCAGCACGGCCGTGATCTTCCCGCCGGCGACGGCCACCGAGGCGGCGCGCGTCCCCTCGGGGGTGATGACGCGCGTCGAGCGCAGTACCAGTTCCACTGCCACGTCGGCCACGGAACCTCCCCATCTACTTCCACAGAGCGAAATTCAACGTTCTGTTGACGGAGTCTTCACCCCGATCCGGAGCCAGTCAAGAGCGCCCGGAGGGACTGCTGACACGCTCTCACCGCAATTGGATGTTTCCACAGGATGGAATTAAGATTTCACTATCCAGAATGTAGCTACCACCACCGGGGATCAAGCGGGTAACTTCCCGAGGACGTCCACCACCAGGACAAACCACCTCTGACCGGCGAGGACGGCGAGGACCCGGCTCTAGGGCCGACGCCGACCGACCGGTAGGCTGCTTCCTTGCCTGCCAGCACCGAAAGGACCGCGCCGTGCCGACGTCCAGCGCCAGCACCACCGACGCTTCCGCCAAGCCCACCGCCGGCGGCGGTGGCGTCCAGTCCCTTGAGCGCGCCTTCGATCTGCTCGAACGCATGGCCGATGCCGGTGGCGAGGTCGGTCTCAGCGAGCTCTCGGCCGCCAGCGGCCTGCCGCTGCCGACCATCCACCGCCTGATGCGCACCCTCGTCGCGTGCGGGTACGTCCGGCAGCAGCCCAACCGACGGTACTCCCTCGGCCCCCGCCTCATCCGCCTCGGCGAGTCCGCGTCGCGGCTGCTGGGCACCTGGGCCCGTCCCTACCTCGCCCGTCTGGTCGAGGAGACCGGGGAGACCGCGAACATGGCCCTGCTCGACGGGGACGAGATCGTCTACGTCGCCCAGGTGCCGTCCAAGCACTCCATGCGCATGTTCACCGAGGTCGGCCGCCGCGTCCTGCCGCACTCCACCGGTGTGGGCAAGGCCCTGCTCGCGCACACCCCGGCCGACGAGGTCCGCGCCCTGCTGGCGCGGACGGGGATGCCCGCCGCGACCGAGAAGACCATCACCACCCCCGAGGGCTTCCTGGAGGCCCTGGAGCAGGTCCGCAGGGTGGGCTACGCCGTCGACGACAACGAGCAGGAAATAGGAGTCCGCTGCCTGGCCGTGTCGGTGCCCGACTCGCCGACCGCCGCCGCGATCTCCATCTCCGGTCCGGCCGGCCGGGTGACGCAGGCGGTGGCCGAGTCCTTCGTGCCGATCCTCCAGGGCGTCGCCGCCGAACTGTCGGTGGCCCTGCAGAGCCAGACCCCGGCGTAGGTCCCGCGTACGACGAGGGCCCCGGCACCCTCCCCCTGTGGGGGTGCCGGGGCCCTCGCGTCTGCGGGCCCGCGCGGCCGCGTACGCGGACCCGTCCGCGCGCTCAGGCAGCCGGGACGGACGCGGACCTCGGTTCGCCGGGGGCGGCGGGAGCGCCCGGGGTGAGGCGGCCGTCGGCCATGGTCGCCGTACGGTCCATCCGGTCCAGGTGGGCGCGGTCGTGGGTGACCAGCACCGTGGCGGTGGAACGCTCGCGGGTGAGGGTGACCAGCAGGTCGAGGACCGCCGCGCCGCGCTCGTGGTCGAGGGCGCTGGTCGGCTCGTCCACCAGCAGCACGGCCGGCTCGTTCATCAGGGCCCGGGCGATGTTCACGCGCTGGCGCTGGCCGCCGGACAGCTGGTGCGGGCGCTTGCCCGCCTTGTCGGCCAGGCCCACCGCGTCCAGCAGCTCCAGGGCGCGCCGCCGCAGCTGCCGGGAGGGGCGGCCCGAGACGTGGGCCATCACCTGGAGCTGCTCGGCGGCGGTCAGCGAGGCCAGCAGGTTCGGCTGCTGGAAGACGATGCCGATGTGCTCCCGGCGCAGCGCCGACTTCTCGGCGGGCCCGAGCCGGGTGGTGTCCCGGCCCGCGACCACGACCCGGCCGGAGTCCGGGGTGACCAGGGTGGCCGCCACGGCCAGCAGGCTGGACTTGCCGGAGCCGGAGGGCCCCACGATCGCGGTCAGGGAGCCCGCGGGCACCTCCAGGGAGACCGCGTCGAGCGCCGTGAGGCGGCCGTCCCCGTCGGGGTAGGTGAGCGTGACGTCGTCAACGAGCAGGGTCATCGGGCGCTCCCCAGGGCGGTCAGCGGGTCGACGGCGGTGATCCGCCGGATGGACAGGGCCGCGCCCAGCGCGCCGAGCACGATCATGATCGCGGCGGGGGCCAGCACGGTGGCGGCGTCCAGGACGAAGGGCACGTCACCGCCGCTGATCAGGGCGCCGATGCCGACCGCGAGGGCGGTGCCGGCCCCGGTACCGATCCCCAGCATCACCACGGCCTGGCCGAGGGCGTCCTTGAGCAGGTACGGGGTGGAGGCGCCCAGCGCCTTCAGCACCGCGATGTCACCGCTGCGCTGGATCGTCCAGACGGTGAAGAAGGCCCCTATGACCAGGGCGGAGATGGCGAAGAGGAAGCCGCGCATCAGCTGGAGCGAGCCGTTCTCGGCCTGGTAGGACCCCAGGGCGCCGAGGGCCTCGTCGACCGTCTGCGTCTTCGTGCCCGCGGCCTCGTCGCCGGCCGCCCAGTCCGCGTCCCCGGAGCCCTCGAGGGCGATGACGGTGGCGACGGTGTCCGGGGAGGCGCCGGGGTTGCCGACGCGCTGCCAGTCGTTCAGGTCCGTCCAGACGACGGGGGTGTGGCTGTAGGCGGCCGTCCCCGAGACGGCCGCGACGGTCAGCTCCAGCGGCCCCACCTTGACCCGCGACCCGGCGGTGAGGCCTCCCAGCTCCTTCGCCGCCTTCTCGGTGAGGACGGCCCTGCCCTGCCCGAGCCCCGCCCCGGCCGGTGCGAGCCGGCCGGCCGGCTCGACGCCGAAGACGGAGACGGCGGCGGTGCGCTCACCCGAGACGGCGTTGGTGGTGCGGATGCCGAGCGGCTGGGCGGCCTTGACCCCGGGCTGCGCCCGCCAGGCCCGCCAGGCGCCCTCGGGCAGCTGGGACTGGGTGAAGGAGACCTTCTGGTCCCCGGCGGGCGCCGCGAAGGCCAGGTGCGAGGCGGGCAGTCCGGTGACGGCCGAGATGTTCTCCCGGGCCAGTCCGGAGGTGAGCCCCGACAGCAGGCCGACCAGCAGCGTGATCAGCAGTACGACCGAGCCCATGAGGGCGAATCGGCCCTTGGCGAACCGTAGATCTCTCCATGCGACGAACATGTCCCCCACCTTGGTGTCGCACGCGGGCCCGGGGCATCGCGCCACGGTAGGCATCCTGCTATCGAAGGTGGCATCCGGACATCAAACTTTCGGTTGACCGGGCCCCCGGGCAGCCCGCTTACGCTGGTCGGACGATGTCTGCCGCACTGCCCTCCCGTCCCCTGACCCCCGTCACCCGCGTGCTGCGGCTGTGCCTGCACGCGCTGCTGCTCGGGCTGCTCGCGCTGGCCTCCGCGCGGGCCGTCGCCGACTCCGCGCCGTACGCCGGGTGGGTGACCGGCTGCTGCGTGCTGCTGGCCGCCGTCTACGCGGCGGGCGTACGCGCCCCCGCCGTACGGGGCTCGGCACGGGCGGCCGGCCTGTGGCTGGCCGCGGTGGGCGCGGTGTGGGCCGCGCTGCTGGCCCTCTCCCCGGAGGGGGTGTGGATCGCCTTCCCGCTGTACTTCCTGGAACTGCACCTGCTGCGGCCGCGCTGGGGTCTGGCGGCCGTCGGGGCCACCGCCTGCGCGGCCATCGGCGGCTTCGTGGCGCACACCGGCTCCGTCAACCCCGGGGCCTTCCTCGGGCCGCTGCTGGGCGGGGCGGTGGCCGTCGCCACGGTGCTGGGCTACCAGGCGCTGTACCGCGAGAGCGAACGCCGCCGCGAGCTGATCGAGGAGCTCATCGCCACCCGGGCCGAGCTGGCGGCGGCCGAGCGGGGTGCCGGGATCCTCGCGGAGCGGGAGCGGCTCGCGCGGGAGATCCACGACACGCTGGCCCAGGGCCTGTCCTCCATCCAGCTGCTGCTGCGGGCGGCCGAGCGGGCGCTGTCGGAGGACCCGGCGGCCCCGGCCGTCCCGCCCGGCCCGGGGGTCCCCCCGGGCCCGGACGCTCCGGCCTGCCAGGGGGCTCCGGGGGCCGGCGGCTCCCTCACCCCCGCGGCGGCGGCGCTCGCGCACATCGCCCGGGCCCGCGGGGCCGCGCAGGACAACCTGGCCGAGGCGCGCCGCTTCGTAAGGGCCCTGACTCCTCCGGACCTGGAGCACGGCTCGCTGGCGGCCGCGCTGGAGCGGCTTTGCTCGGGGGCCCCGGGACCGCGCGTGCGCTTCTCCGTCAGCGGCACCCCCCGGGCGCTGCCCACCCCGTACGAGGTGGCCCTGCTGCGGATCGCCCAGTCGGCCCTGGCCAACGTGGTGCGGCACGCGGGGGCCGGGCGGGCGGAGATCACCCTGACCTTCATGGACAGCTCGGTGACCCTGGACGTGGTCGACGACGGCCGGGGCTTCGACCCCGCCGGCGCCCGCGGCGACGGCGGCTTCGGCCTGCCCGCGATGCGGGCGCGGGCCGAGTCGCTGGGCGGGCTGTTCACCGTGGAGTCCGACCCGGGCCAGGGCACCGCCGTGGCCGTCACCCTGCCGCTGCCCGTGGAGGCCTGACCATGACCATCCGGCTCCTGCTCGCCGACGACCACCCCGTGGTGCGCGCCGGGCTGCGCGCGGTGCTGGACACCGAGCCGGACTTCGCGGTGGTCGCGGAAGCGGCGACGGCGGAGCGGGCGGTGGAACTGGCCGCCTCCGAGCCGGTGGACGTCGTACTGATGGACCTCCAGTTCGGCGCCGGGATGCACGGCTCGGCGGCCACGGCGGCGATCACCGCCCGGCCCGGGGCGCCCCGGGTGCTGGTGCTGACCACCTACGACACGGACGCCGACATCCTGGCCGCGGTGGAGGCGGGCGCCTCGGGCTACCTGTTGAAGGACGCCCCGCCGGAGGAGCTGGCGGCGGCGGTCCGCACGGCGGCGGCCGGCCAGTCGGCGCTGGCCCCGGCGGTGGCGCTGCGGCTGATGGACCGGATGCGCACCCCGGCGGAGGCGCTGACGAAGCGGGAGCTGGAGGTGCTCCAGCTGGTCGCGGACGGCCTGTCGAACCAGCAGATCTCGAAGCGGCTCTTCCTCAGCCAGGCCACGGTCAAGTCCCACCTGGTGCACATCTACGCCAAGCTGGGCGTCGACTCGCGCACGTCCGCGGTCGCCGCGGCCGCCACCCGCCGGCTGATCCGGACGCCGTAGGACCCGTGGGGTCCGTGGGCCGTGCGGGGGCTTTCCCCTGGCCGACGGCCAGGGGGCCTTCGAGACCCTGCCGCCCGTGGCGAACGCGTACTTCGGGCAGACCCGGTAGCGGCCGCGGCTCAGGCCACCCAGTAGGGCCGCTCGACGCCCGGAGCCAGCGGGACGCCGTCGTGGAAGGCCGCCGCGAGGCGGCGTACGCCCTCCTCCAGGCGGTCGGCCGGCAGGGTGTACGGGATGCGCAGGCGGTGCTCGAAGGTGCCCGGGTCGACGCCGAAGCGGGCCCCCCGCCCGATGTGCACCCCGGCGGCCGCGGCGCGTTCCGCCAGGGCGGAGCTGACCGGCTCGCCGAGGTCCACCCAGAGGGAGAGGCCGCCCGGCGGCAGCTGCCAGGACCACTCGGGGGTGTGCCGCTGGAGCGCGGACACCAGGGCCGCCCGCTGGGCGCGCAGCTGCGCGAGCCGGTCGGGCAGGGTCCGGTCCAGGTCCTCCAGCAGCGGGAGCGCCACCACCTGGTCGAGCACCGATCCGGTCATGTCCGCGGATACCCGTACGGCGGTCAGCTCGGCGATCAGCTTCGCGGTGGCCCGGACCCAGCCCACCCGCAGGCCGCCCCAGTGCGTCTTGCTCAGCGAGCCGATGGTGATCACGTGGTCGGCGCCCGACCGGGGGGCGAGGGAGGCGAGCGGCGCGGGGGCGGGCACGTCGAGGGCGATGTCGGCGATGGTCTCGTCGACCACCAGCCAGGTACCGGTGGCCCGGGTCGCCGCGAGCAGCCGCAGCCGCTGCTCCTGCGGCATCAGGGAGCCCGTCGGGTTGTGGAAGTCCGGGACCGCGTACGCCAGGCGGGGCACGGTCTGGCGCAGCGTGGACTCGGCGATCTCCATGTCCCAGCCGGTGTCGGAGACGGCGATGGACCCGGTGCGCAGGCGGGCGTGGCGCAGGGCGTCGAGGGCGTTGGCGTAGGTGGGGTTCTCGGTGACGACCCGGTCCCCGGGACGGCAGAGCAGGCTGACCACGAGGGCGAAGGCCTGCTGGGCCCCGGCGGTGACCAGGATCTGCTCGGGGCGGGTGGGCAGTCCGCGCCGCGTGAAGCGGTCCGCGACGGCCGCGCGCAGGTCGGGCAGCCCGAAGGGGTGGTAGCCGGGGGTGCGGGTGAGTCCGGGCAGCCTCGGGGCGGCCCGGGCGAGGGCTTCGGCGAGGCTGCCGTCCGGGGCGCCCATCGCGGCGATGGCGAGGTCGATACCGGGGTCGCCGTCGGCGCTGTAGCCGCCGGCCCCGCGGAGGTTGTGGGCACCGACGGGGCCGTGCCCGTCGGGGAGCTCGGTCCAGGTGCCGGAGCCGCGCCGGCTGCGTACGTAGCCGCTCTCGCGGAGCAGGTCGTAGGCGCCGGTGACGGTGGCGCGGCTGGCGCCGACCGCCTCGGCGAGCTCGCGTTCGGCGGGCAGCCGGACGTGCAGGGCGATCCGGCCGTCGAGGATCAGGGTGCGGACGGCGTCGGCGAGGGCCCGATAGCCGGGGCGGGCCAGTACCTCGGGTGGGAGCATCGCCGCGAGCTGACGGCTCCCGATCGTCCTGTCCGCCGTATGGACCACTCGCCCGTTTGCCATGCCAACCTCCCCTGATTGGCTCTGCCAGCCAGGCCAATCCAGGTCCAGACTCGCGGTATTGGCCCCCGATTGGCAAGGAGTGCTCCACGATGCCGCATGACGTCTTCACCGGCGGTTTCACCGATCGTGACGAACGGGCCCTGGCGGCCGCCGCCGAGAACCGGATCTCCGAGCCGCTGCGGATCGGGGCCGCGCTGGCCTCCGTACGGCGGCTGCTGGCTGGGCTGCCACCCGTTCGGGGGAAGGGACGGCGAGAATCGCTGACATGTCAGCAGTCGAACACTCCCGCGAAGCCGTCTCCGGCCGCGCCCCTGCCCCTGTGACGTCCGCGACCCCGTCCGGGGCCTCCCCCGGGGAGGCGGCGACCCCGCCCCCGCCCCTGATCGCCGGCCTGCTCCTGGCCGCCGGCGGCGGGCGCCGGCTGGGCGGACGCCCCAAGGCACTGCTCCCCTACCGCGGGCGCCCGCTCGTCGAGAACGCCGTGCGCGTGCTGCGCGAGGCCGGCTGCGGTCCGGTGCACGTGGTGCTCGGGGCCTCGGCCGCGGAGGTGCGCGAGCGCGCCGACCTGGCGGGCTGCGTGGTCGTGGACAACCCGGACTGGGCCGAGGGGATGGGTTCGTCTCTGCGGGTCGGTCTCGCCTCCCTGGCCGGTACGGGGGCCCTCGCGGCCCTGGTGTCGCTGGTGGACCAGCCGGGCATCGGGCCGGCGGCGGTGGCCCGGGTGCGGGAGGCCTACCGGTCGCCGTCGAGTCTGGTGGCGGCGGCGTACGACGGGGAGCGCGGGCATCCGGTGCTGTTCGGGGCGGACCGCTGGGCGGACGTCGCCGCGACCGCGACCGGGGACCAGGGTGCGCGCGTCCACCTGAAGAACCACGCCGGCGAGGTCATGCTGGTGGAGTGCGGGGACGTCGCGGCCGCCTTCGACATCGACACTCCGCCCGACCTGGCACGTCTGGACTGAGCGGGGCGTGACGGCGGTGGCACTGAGGGCCACCGGCAAGCGGAATCTGTCGACTCAGAGAATCTCGACATCAACAAACCATTGAACTTCCACCATGAGGAAATTACTATCCACTGGTCAGAAGCGCCCTGAACCCCCAGACGGCGCCCGCGACCGTTATCCGGAACTCTCCACACCCGACGGCACTGCGTGCCGTCTCGCGCGAGCATTCCCCGCGGCCGCCAGGCACCGCCGCTGAAGGAGTGACAGATATGTCCGCACCAGCGCCGTCCCCGCTGGCCATCGTCGACGCCGAGCCCCTGCCCCGGCAGGACGAAGTCCTCACCGAAGCGGCTCTCGCCTTCGTGGCCGAGCTCCACCGGCGGTTCGCCCCCCGCCGCGCCGAGCTCCTCGCCCGACGCGGCGAGCGGCGCGCCGAGATCGCCCGCACCTCCACGCTCGACTTCCTCCCGGACACCGCACAGGTCCGCGAGGGCGACTGGAAGGTCGCGCCGGCCCCGGCCGCCCTGAACGACCGCCGTGTGGAGATCACCGGTCCGACCGACCGCAAGATGACCATCAACGCCCTGAACTCGGGCGCCAAGGTCTGGCTCGCCGACTTCGAGGACGCCTCGGCTCCCACCTGGGAGAACGTCGTCCTCGGCCAGCTCAACCTCATCGACGCCTACGAGCGCCGCATCGACTTCACCGACGCGCGCACCGGCAAGGCGTACGCCCTCAAGTCCGCCGACCAGCTCGCGACCGTGGTCATGCGCCCGCGCGGCTGGCACCTGGAGGAGCGCCACATCAGCTTCGAGGGCGGCCCGGCCTCCGGCTCCCTCGTGGACTTCGGCCTCTACTTCTTCCACAACGCGCAGCGCCTGATCGACCTCGGCAAGGGCCCGTACTTCTACCTCCCGAAGACGGAGTCGCACCTGGAGGCCCGCCTCTGGAACGACATCTTCGTCTTCGCGCAGGACTACGTGGGCATCCCGCAGGGCACCGTCCGCGCGACCGTCCTCATCGAGACCATCACCGCGGCCTACGAGATGGAAGAGATCCTCTTCGAGCTCAAGGACCACGCGGCGGGCCTGAACGCGGGCCGCTGGGACTACCTGTTCTCCATCGTCAAGAACTTCCGGGACGGCGGCGAGAAGTTCGTCCTGCCGGACCGCAACGCGGTGACGATGACGGCCCCGTTCATGCGCGCCTACACCGAGCTGCTCGTCCGCACCTGCCACAAGCGCGGCGCGCACGCGATCGGCGGCATGGCGGCCTTCATCCCGTCCCGCAAGGACGCGGAGGCCAACCGGATCGCCTTCGAGAAGGTCAAGGCCGACAAGGACCGCGAGGCGAACGACGGCTTCGACGGCTCCTGGGTCGCCCACCCCGACCTGGTCCCGATCGCCATGGCCTCCTTCGACGCCGTCCTGGGCGACAAGCCCAACCAGAAGGACCGCCTCCGCGAGGACGTCTCGGTGGCCCCCGGCGACCTGATCGCGATCGACTCGCTGGACGCCAAGCCCACCTACGAGGGCCTGCGCAACGCGGTCCAGGTCGGTACCCGCTACATCGAGGCCTGGCTGCGCGGCCTCGGCGCCGTCGGCATCTTCGGCCTCATGGAGGACGCCGCCACCGCCGAGATCTCGCGCTCCCAGATCTGGCAGTGGATCAACGCCGGCGTCGTCTTCGAGAACGGCGAGCGCGCCACCGCCGAACTGACCCGCAAGATCGCCGCCGAGGAGCTCGAAGCGATCCGCGCCGAGGTCGGCGACGAGGCCTTCGCGGCCGGGAAGTGGCAGCAGGCCCACGACCTCCTGCTCCAGGTCTCCCTGGACGCCGACTACGCGGACTTCCTGACCCTCCCCGCGTACGACCAGCTGGTCGGCTGAGCCTCCGGTACGGCCCGCACCACCCTCTTCGGCTGAATCGCACAGCAGCCGAGCACGACTCCGCCCCCGGCGCCGCAAGGCGCCGGGGGCGGAGTCGTTTCCGTGTGGACGGGGTGAACGGCCCTTCGCCCCGCATCGAGGGCCGGGCCGTTCAGCCCTGGGCGCCCTTGGTGCCCTTGGTGCCCTAGGCGCCCTAGGCGCCCTTTCCGCCTCCGGTCAGCACGTCCTTGCGGACCTGGGCGAAGGAGGCGTCCAGCTTCCGCTTCATCCAGGGGGCGAGCGGGCGCTCCACCAGCCGGTGCACGAGGTAGGCCGCGACCATCATGATCAGGGTCACCGCGATCAGCGTCGGATACGGGTCCAGGTAGCGGCGCAGGCGGGTGATCAGCTGCCAGCCGATCATCTGGTGCAGCAGGTAGAGCGGGTAGGTGAGCGCCCCCGCGACGGTCAGCCACTTCCACCGGATCCAGTTGAACGCACCCAGCGCGGCTGCGATGACGACGCCGAAGGCGACCGTGGTGCAGAACAGCGTGAGGGTCCAGGAGAGCGGGTGCCGGGTGCCGTACTCGTAGCCGCCGGTCACACCGCGCAGGGAGTCCTGGGACATCAGCCAGCAGAATCCGACGATGCCCCAGAGCAGCAGGTTGGGGCCGAAGCGGTACATCAGGAAGATCGCGATGCCCGCGATGAAGTACCAGGCGTAGGTGGGCTGCGCGATCGTGGTGAGCAGCGGGAAGTTCGACGCGGTCGCCATCAGCGCCGCGACGCCCCAGATCCCGCAGAACGCCAGCACCCGGCGGTAGGTCAGGCCGATCGCGACCAGCACGCCGAACAGCAGGTAGAACCGGAGCTCGGCCCAGAGGGTCCAGTAGACCGGGTCCAGGTTGTCCACTCCGACCGGCATGTTGGCCATGCTCAGGTTGGTGAGGATCCGCGAGAGGGTCGGCCGCTTGGTGTTGTCGCCCCAGATGGTCGGCACGATCAGCAGGCAGGCGGACGTGAGCAGTACCGCCACCCAGTAGGCGGGGAAGAGCCGGACCACGCGCGAGGTGACGAAGTCGCCGACCGAACGGCCCCAGCAGGACATGCAGATGACGAAGCCGCTGATCAGGAAGAACAGCTCGACGCCGGTCCAGCTGTACGCACCGACCAGGTGACCGGTCGGCATCAGCTCGCTGGGCTTGCCGTGCCAGATCTGCGGGAAGCGCTCGACTCCGAGCCAGTGCCAGAGCACGACTCCCATCGCGGCGATCAGCCGGAGACCGTCCAGCACGTACAACCGGGGTCGTTTGACGGCGGCCGCCGGAGTGGGCTGCACCGCCTCCGGCCGGGCCGCCGGAGGCGGGGACGCGGAGACCGGCGGGGAACTGACGCTGGAGACCATCGACAACGCTTTCGGGGGCCGGTGCGGAGGATACTTATCAGTACAATTTCAGATGCAAACCCGGTTACCGTATCATGCGCGGATCCCGGCCGGGCCACCCGGAACCCCTGCCGGAGAGCGGGGCCGGCGGCCACGGCCCCTGACGGCACCTCACTTCACAGGGGCACCGGGGGCAGAAGGTAAGGTGGCCCGCCGCGGGCCTTGCGACCGGGCCCCGACTGGTCACGGCGCCGGTGGCAGCCGAGTGGCAGCACCCGCCGACATCGACACCGAATGGACTCGTCCCATGCGTAGCGCGCCCGGAACCCGGCGTTCGGCGGGAGCTGCCGACAGCGACCCCCGACTCTTCGACTGGCTCCGGGGGCGGGCACCACTGGCCCTGGTCGTGGCGGCGGTCGCGCTCCTGGCCAACGTCTACTACCAGGCCAGGCACGCGGGGAACGTCGGCCTCGACAACGAGTGGGTCATCAAGGCCGCGGACGTCTTCAACCACGGCAGGCCCCCGTACGAGGAGGAACGTTTCCTCTATCTGCCGCCGGGCGTCCTGGCCGGCGTGCCGTGGCTCTGGTTCTCCCTGAAGACCCGGCTGGACCTGCTGCCCTTCGTCGGCATCGCCTTCGTCCTCACCGGCTGGTTCCTCTCCCTGCGCATCTTCCAGGTCTCGGCGCGGAGCCGGCTGGCCGTGCTGGGCGCGATCGCGCTCTGCTTCCTGGAGCCGTTCACCAATGTCGTGCAGATCGGCAACTGGACCTCCGGTTACGTGATGGCCCTCCCGGCGGTCCTGCTGCTGGCCGCCAACCGCCGCTGGACGGCGGCCGCGGTGGTGTTCGGCGTGGCCATCAGCATCAAGCCGATCCTCGCCCCCGTGGTGCTGGTCTTCCTGATGGCCCGCCAGTTCAAGGCGTTCGCCGTCGCGATCGTGGTGCCCGCGGCGATCGCGGTGGCGGCCGGCGCGATGATGCCCCAGCCCACGCTGTTCCTCACCAAGACGCTGCCCTACCTGCTCGGCGGCCAGGGCGGCTTCGCCGCGCCGTTCGACGCCTCGGTCTCCAACGTGCTGACCCGGCTGGGGCTGCCCGAGGGCGTGGCCGGGGCGGCCGGGCTGGCCGCGGCGGCCGCCATGATCGTGCTGGCCTGGCTCCGGTGGCGCAAGGGCGGCCACGAGGGCCTGCGCCTGGTGGAGACCAGCACCATGCTGATGCTGGCGGCCTTCCTCGGCACCAAGCCGTCCTTCGACCACTACACCCTGATCGTCCTGGTGCCGATGGCCGCGGCCGTGGTGGCCCCCGGCGCGGGATCGCGCTCCCCGTGGTTCTGGATCGGCTACGTCCCGATGGTGAACGGGCTGGCCCTGCCGTTCGTCTCCGCCTGGAACACGTACAACTACCGGGTCCTGTCCACCAACCTGGTCTCGGCCGCCACGCTCGCCTCGCGGGCCCTCGGCCGCCGGCCCGCCGGGCCCGCCCCGGCCGGCGCCGCTCCCGGCCGGAAGCCGGAGCGGCAGCAGACGCCCTCCGCCGTCTGACCCCTCGCAGCACACCGGAGCCGGGCCCGTCCCAACGGGCCCGGCTCCGGCGCGTTCAGGGACGTCCCGTGCCCCGGCACGGCCCCGGCGCCCGACCGACCGGTCGGACGTTACTGCATCGTAACCTGACTGTACCTAGCGGTAACAAGCGGGCGCGTGCCACCTTTCCGATGCCACCGGCGCCGGAGGTACCCCCACTTTCCAAGCCACGCACCGAAGTTGTTGGCGACTTCGGCGTGGCCGACCGCAGGAGTTCCGCAGTGATCGGATTCCGAAAGGCCGGCGAGGGCCGGGCCGCCCCTCGTCGTGTGCGACGACTGGCCGGCGCCGGGTTGGTACTGCCGCTCGCGGCCGCGCTGCTCGCCGGCGGGGCCGGGACGGCCGTGGCCGGCCCCGGGACGGGACCCACCGCCGTGGTGTCCATGGGCGACAGCTACATCTCCGGCGAGGCCGGACGCTGGAAGGGCAACAGCCTGACCAACAGCGGGAGCAGGAACGGCACCGACCGGGCGTGGGTCAGTGGCAGTTCCTACGACCCCTCCAAGGTCTACGGCACCACCGCGGGCGGCTGCCACCGCTCCGACTCGGCCGAGGTGCTGAGCGCCGGCGCCATCGCCGAGACGGCGGTGAACCTGGCCTGCTCCGGGGCGGTCTCGCAGAACGTCTTCCGCGCCTCCAACGGGGGCGTGGCCTACAAGGGCGAGGCGCCCCAGGCCGACCAGCTCGCGGCGGTGGCCGCGAGCCGCAACGTGAAGGTCATCGCGCTGTCCGTCGGCGGGAACGACCTCGGCTTCGCCGACATCATCAAGGACTGCGCGTACGACTTCGTCCTGTGGGGCTCGTACTGCTACGACGACCAGCAGGCCGGCGTCGACGAGAAGATCGACGGGGTGATGGCGAACGTCGGCAAGTCGGTCGACGAGATCCGGGCCGTGATGCGCCAGGCCGGGTACACGGACTCCTCGTACCGGATCGTGCTGCAGTCCTACCCGTCCCCGATCCCGCGGGGCGCCGAGAACCGGTACACCCAGAGCGACTGGAGCCGCCTCAACACCGGCGGCTGCCCGTTCTGGAACCGGGACTCCGACTGGGCCCGGGACTCGCTCGTGCCGCAGATCGCGAACCGCATCAAGGGGGTCGCGGCGGCCAAGGGCGTGCAGTTCCTGGACCTGCGGGACATGCTCCAGGGCCGTGAGGTCTGCGCGAAGGCCAGCCAGCAGGTCAGCTCCACCGTCCCCGCCTCGGCGAAGACGAGCGAATGGGCGCGCTGGATCGACAACAACGAGTCGCAGGGCCTGATCCAGGAGTCCATGCACCCGAACTGGTTCGGGCAGCTGGCCGTCGGCCGCTGCCTGGCCCTGGCCGTGGCCCAGTCCGCGGACTCGGCCTCCAGCTGCAAGAACACCGCCGGGGGCGACCACACCGGCATGTTCCTGACGGCCGCTCCGTAATTCGGAGGAGGACCGCGGGGGCGGGCTGTCATGATCAGGCCATGGCAGTCCGTCCCGCGCGTCCCAGTCTCTACGTCTCCGTCGACATCGAGGCCGACGGACCGATCCCCGGCCCCTATTCGATGATCAGCTTCGGTGCGGCCGTCGCCGGCCGCCAGGACGGGGCCGTGTACACGGCCGCCGACCCGGAGCGGCAGACCTTCTACCGGGAGCTGCGCCCCATCAGCGACCGGTACGTGGACGCCGCCCTCGCCGTCAGCGGTCTGGACCGCGACCGCCTCCTCCGCGAGGGCGCAGACCCGGCCGCGGCGATGGCGGACTTCCGGGCCTGGGTGCGGGAGGTCTCGGCCGGGGCGCAGCCGGTGATGTGCGGCTACCCGGCCTCCTTCGACTGGACCTTCCTGTACTGGTACCTGATCGAGTTCGGCGACGACAGCCCCTTCGGCCACTCCGGCTGCCTGGACATGAAGACCCTGTACGCGGCCAAGGCCCGGGTCCCCCTGCGCGCGGCCGTGAAGGGCCGGATGCCCCGCGAACTGCGCTCGCGGCGCCGCCACACCCACCACGCGCTGGACGACGCGGTCGAGCAGGCGGAGCTGATGAGCAACCTGATGCTCTGGCAGCCGGACGCGGACCTCCCGTAGAGACCTCCTAGGCCGCGCGGTCCGGGCCGGTCAGGGCGGCCAGGGCCGCGGTGAAGGCCGCGCGGCAGCGGAGCCAGTCCGGGTCCGGGGACGGGGCGTGCAGGGCGAGGAGCTTGGGGAGGAGGTCCGCCGAGAAGGCCCGGGCCGCCTCCGCCGGGAGCAGGGACGGGAGGTTGTCGATGGCGATCACGTCCACCGGCGGGCCCCCGCCCGGCAGCCGCCGCGCCGGGACCGTCCAGTCGGTGAGGCGGTCGTATACGGGGAGCAGGTGCAGCTCTGATCCGGTGTCACAGGTGATGTCGGCGATCACCGAGAGCCTCCGGGGGGCGGCCTCCAGGTCCGCCGGGGTCAGGAAGGGCGGCACCGGCCGGGTGGTGAGCACCGCGTTGACCAGGATGTCGTGGCCGAGCAGGGCGGCCCGGTCCAGGCTGCGGGTCGCGGTGCGGTCCCAGCGGGTGACCGGGATCCCGGCGGTGGTGAGGGCGTCGCAGGCGCCGCGCCCGCTGCGGCCGCCGGCGCCGATGACCAGCGCCCGCAGCCCGTCGGGGGCCGCCGCGCGCAGCCGGGCGTCCAGCTCGGGCCGGGGCAGCGGGACCAGCGGGGACGTGAGGGCGCCGCGGGCGTGCAGCGCGGCCAGCGCGGCTCCCGCGTACCCGGCCCAGTAGCCGAAGGCGGCCAGCCTGCGGCCCTGCGCGTCGGCGAGGTACTCCAGGTCGAGCAGGGTCCCGCCGCCGGCCGCGAACCGGCGCAGCAGTTCGGGGGCCTGGGCCTGGCCCTTGTAGGCGTGCCCGAAGTAGACGTGCCGGTGGTGCAGGAGCTCGGGCGCCGGCGGGAGCTCCTTCAGGCCGAGGACGTACGCGGACCCGGGCGCGGCCCGCGACCAGGAGCCGGCCGGCACGGTGCGGCAGCCGGCGGCCTCGTAGTCGTCGAGCGGGAAGACCCGGTGGCCGGACTCCTCCACGGTGATCCGTACGCCCTGCCCGACGAGCCGCGCGGCGTCCTCGGGGGTCAGGGCGGCGCGCCGTTCGGTGGGCCGGGTCTCGCTGCGCATCCAGAGCTGCGGTGTTTCGGGCATCGCTTTACCACCTGTCCGGTCGGAGGGGGTGGGCTCATGCGATGTCTTTCCGCGTCCTTGACGCGGTACGCCGGGCCGGGGCCGGAACTCCGGGCCCGGGGGCACCTCGCGCCCCAACCGGTGACCTGCGGCTCAGAGTTCCGGCAGCAGGTTCCTCAGCGTGCTCCGGGAGCCCTCCGCGTGGGCCGCCCGGAAGGCCTCCGGGGTCATGCGGGCCCGCAGGGTCCGCTCGGCGCGCGGGGTGCAGGCGGCGGCCGGGCGGCTGCCGGAGACCGCGCCGAGCAGCTTGGCCGACTCCTCGTAGTGGCCGAGGCCGGCCTCCAGTTCGGCCAGCAGCTCCGCCGAGAGGGCCTGCCCGAGCCGGTCCCCGAGGGCCAGCTGGATCTCCAGGGCGGCCACCAGCCGGGTCCGGGCCAGCGCGGGGCGGTCCTTGCGCCGCTGCACGATCGCGTGGGCGTAGTCGGACCAGGACCGGGCCCACAGGTCGGCGGGGGCGCCCGGTTCGCCGTCCCCGAAGGGGACGGACGCCGGGTCGGTGTGCGCGAGGGCCATCGCGAGGGCGGCCCGCAGCGCCTCCCGGCCCGGCCCGAACTCCGGCTCCTGCGGCAGCTGTTCGAGGGCGTCGCGGTACTCGTCGGCGGCCTCGCCGGGCCGGTCCTGCCACAGGGCCGCGGTGCCCCGGGCGTGCGCCAGGTAGGCCAGCGCGGCGTCCTCCCCCTCCAGTACGGCCGCGGTCCAGGCCTCCACCAGCAGCGGAGCGGCGGCCTCCGCCGGGCCGAAGGCGGCGGCCAGCCAGGCCGCCAGGCACAGCGCGCGGGCCGGCCGGGGCTCCGGGTGCAGGGCCAGGGCCCGCTCCAGGTGCCGGCGCCCCTCCGCCTCCAGCCCGCAGGCCGACCAGAGGAACCAGAGCGACACGGCGACCTCCAGCGCCCCCGCCGGTCCGGCCTCGGACAACGGGTCCATCGCGCGGCGCAGCTCGGGCAGCTCCCGCAGGGCCAGGGCGCGCGCCTGCGGCTGCGCCCCCGACCGCCACAGCCAGGCGGCCCGTTCGGCGATGACGCGGCACCGCTCGTGGTGGCGGCGCTCGGCCAGCGCCCCTTCGGTGCCGGGGGCGTGCGCGAGCCGCCGGGCCTCGTAGGCCCGTACGGACAGGGGCAGCCGGTAGCGGCCCGGTTCCCCGGGCTCCGCGAGCAGGGCGGGGGCGAGCCGCCGCAGGGTCTCGGCGGCGTCCTCGGGGCCGAGTTCGCCGAAGCCGCAGACCTGTGCGACGGCGGCCTCGTCGAAGGAGCCCGCGAAGACGGACAGCCGGGTCCACAGCAGCCGCTCCCCCGGCGAGGCCGGCCGGTGCGTGCCCAGGACGCCGGCTCCGCCGGCCCGGTCCGCTCCCCCGGCGAGGAAGCCGAGCGGGTCGGCGGTCAGCCGGCGCAGCGCCTCGGCCGGGCCGCAGCGGCCGGCGTGCCCAGCGGCCAGCTCCAGGGCGGCGGGGATCCCGTCGAGGGCGCGGCACAGGGCGGCGACGGCGGCGGCGTTGCCGTCGGTGAGCTCGAAGGAGGGGTCGGCGCCGCGCGCCCGCTCCGCGTAGAGGCGTACGGAGGCGTAGCCGGAGACCTCGGCGGCACCGGCGCCCGCGACGGCGCCGCCATCGGCATCGGCGTCCTCGGTGCCGGCGTCGTCGGCGATGTCAGCGGCGGATCGCCCACTGGCCGGATCCTGCGGTTCCGGCGGCAGGGGAAGCGGGCCCACAAAGACCTCCGCCCCTTCATGGAACCCCAGAGTCCGCTGCGAGGTGGCCAGAATTCGCACCTGGGGCAATCGAGCCAGCAGCCGGCCCACCAAGGCCCCGGCGTGCTCCCCGAGCCGCTCGCAGCCGTCGAGCACCAGCAGCGCCCCGCGGCCTTCGAGCCGCTGCTCCAGCTCCTGCGCCAGAGTGCCCCGCAGCGCTCCGGGCAGGCTCGCGAGATCGGCCCACACCACGTCGGCGCCCTCGGCGCGGCCCCGCGCCCGGACGGTCCGCACGGCCAGCCGCGTCTTGCCTATTCCAGCTGGTCCGACCAGGCTGACCAGGCGTTCCGTGCCGAGCAGGGCAGTGGTGCGCGCGAGCTCGCGCTCCCGCCCCACGAAGCTCGACCGTTCGGCCGGCACCGCGTGGCGCAGGTTCGAGCCGGGGTCCCCCACGCTTCCTCCTCCCGATCTCCTCAAGGCCCACTCGACCGCCCGGTGGCGTGGCCGGGCCCACGAGGAGAGATGATCAGCCGAAAGCAGGGTTGACCGGCCGATGGCCGGGAGAACCACCAGGGGAAGGTATGAACTCGGCCATTTCCGCCATCGACGACACCGACCGGGCGCTCGTCCACGCACTCCAGCTCGCCCCGCGCGCCAGCTGGGAGCGTCTGGCTCAGGTCCTCGGCGCGCGTCCCGAGACCCTCGCCCGCCGCTGGGAGCGCCTGGCCTCCGCCGGCGACGCCTGGGTCTGCGGCATCGGG
The DNA here is from genome assembly GCF_055575955.1 of Streptomyces sp. NPDC033966. NCBI lineage: Bacteria > Bacillati > Actinomycetota > Actinomycetes > Kitasatosporales > Streptomycetaceae > Streptomyces > Streptomyces sp. NPDC033966. The sequence continues at coordinate 83,202 of NZ_JBVIRQ010000015.1, forward strand.
CTGCGCACGGGCACTCAGGCGCCCTGCATGGCGTGGGTCGAGGTGATGTGCGCGGCGGGCGCCTCTCCTGCGGTGGGCGCGGCCCTGACCGGCGACGCCCACACCATGGGCGTGGAGCACAGCACCGGCGACCGCGACCTGCTGGTCTTCGTCGCCGTGCCGAACCTGCACATGCTGTACCAGTACCTCTCCTTCCGGGTGCAGCGGATACCGGGGGTGGTCGGCACCCGGTCCTCGGTGGTCACGGCCGTGCACGCCTCCCCCGACCGCTGGCGCCTCGACCAGCTGACGCCCGCCCAGGCCGACATGCTGACCGGGCGCGGCCGCCGCAAGGGAGCGGCGGCCGCCCCGGCGCCGGTCGCCCCGATGCCGGAGGAGGACCGGCCGCTCGTGCTGGCACTGGCCGCGGACGCGCGGCGCAGCGTGGCCTCGCTGGCCCGGGAGTCCGGGATGAGCGAGTCGACCGTACGGCGCCGGCTGGGCCGCCTGGAGGCGGGGCAGAGCCTGCGCTACAGCTGTGCGATGGCCTCGGGCCTGACGGGCTGGCCGGTGGCCGCGACGGTGTGGGCGGAGGTGGCCGAGCACGAGGTGGCCGACTGCGCGGCGGTGGCCTCGGGGCTGCGCGAGACCCGGACCTGCATGTCCGTCAGCGGGCGCTGGAACTTCATGATCGGCGCCCGGCTGCGCACGGTGGAGGAGCTGTCCCGGTACACGGCCGACCTGACGCGGAGGATGCCCGGGCTGCGCGTGACCGACACGGCGGTGGCCCTGCACGTGCGCAAGTCGGAGGCGCAGGAGCTGGACCGGACGGGCCGGCGGGTACGGACGGTCCGGCCGGACATCTGGACGGACACGACACCGGTGGCCTGGGACGAGGCGCTGCCGTACGGGACGGGCCGCCCGCACGGGCCGGCGTAGGGGGTGTCCGGCGGTGCGGGGGGGCGGGGGCACCCCGACGCGCGCGGCGGCGCGCACGCCACACCCGCAGTGGGTGACGTACGCGCCGCCGCGCGCGGCGCCCGGTCCCGGCCCGGCGGGACGGGGCGCGGGCTCAGTGGACGAAGGCCGGCTCCGCCGCGGCCTCCGCGGCCGGGTCGCGCTTCGCGCCGAGGTGGTTGAAGGCCAGGTTGAGCAGGATCGCCACCACGCACCCGGTGCTGATGCCGGAGTCGAGGACGACCAGCAGGTCCTTCGGGAAGGCGTGGTAGAACCCGGGGGCGGCGATCGGGATCAGGCCGATGCCCACCGAGGCGGCGACGATCAGGGCGTTCTCGCCCTTCTCCATGGCCGCGCCCGCCAGGGTCTGGATGCCGCTGGCCGCGACCGAGCCGAAGAGGACCACGCCGGCGCCGCCGAGGACGGGCAGCGGGACGACCCCGATGACGGAGGCGGCCATCGGACACAGGCCGAGCAGGATCAGGATGCCTCCGCCCGCGGCGACCACGAAGCGGCTGCGCACCTTGGTCATCGCGACGAGCCCGATGTTCTGGGCGAAGGCGCTGCACATGAAGCCGTTGAACAGCGGGCTGAGCGCGCTGCCGAGGGTGTCGGCGCGCAGGCCGCCCTCGATGGTCTTCGCGTCCGCGGGCCTCCCGACGATCTTGCCGAGGGCCAGGATGTCGGCGGTGGACTCGGTCATGCAGACCAGCATCACGATGCACATCGAGATGATCGCGGCGACCTGGAACTGCGGGGCGCCGAAGTGGAAGGGGGTCGGGAAGCCGATGATCGAGGCGTTCTTGACGGCGTCGAAGCTGGTCATGCCCAGCGGGAGGGCGATCAGCGTGCCGGCGACCAGGCCCAGCAGGATGGATATCTGCTGGAGGAAGCCGCGCAGGAACTTCCGCATCACCAGGACGATCGCCAGGGTGAGGGCCGCCATGCCGATGTTCTTCATCGAGCCGTAGTCGGCGGCGGCGCGGTTGCCGCCCTGCGACCAGTTGAAGGCCACCGGGAGCAGCGACACGCCGATCAGGGTGATGACGGTGCCGGTGACGACGGGCGGGAAGAAGCGGACGAGCTTGCCGAAGTAGGGGGCGGCTATGAAGCCGACCAGTCCGGCGACGATGATCGCGCCGAAGATGACGGGGATGGCGTTGTCCCCCTCGCCCTTGCCGATGGCGATCATCGGGGTCACCCCGGCGAAGGAGACGCCGTTGACGAAGGGGAGCTTGGCGCCGATCTTCCAGAACCCGAGGGTCTGGAGGAGGGTGGCGAGCCCTGCGGTGAAGAGCGAGGCGCCCATCAGGAAGGCGGTCTCCGTGGCGGAGAGGCCGACCGCCGGACCGACGATCATGGGCGGGGCTACGACACCCGCGTACATGGCGGCCACGTGCTGGAGGCCGCTCGTGAACATTTTCAGCGGAGGCAAGGTCTCGTCGACCGGGTGCTTCTCCTCCGGTACTGCGACTGCATCTTTGCGAAACCTGGGCGTTGCGGCCACGGCTTCCTCCGGTCGGTTAAACACGTCGGCAGGGACGTGGGTGTCATGGAGGTGGTGCGAAAGCGTGCTGGTCGAGCCTGTGTGGAGTTGTGGGTACTGCTACTTCTCGTCCCAAGGGGTGCGGAATCGATTCGCCCAAAATCGGCTCCACGTGGTGGCTCCACCCCCGTACGGGGCTGGTGGTGCCGTGGCAGTGGCACGGGGTGTGCGTCGCTGCGGTGCGGGTGTGACGAGTCACCGCCGCGGGGCGGTCGTCGCGGGATCACCTCTCCGGTGGGAGCGGTGACCGCTCCCGGGGGCGCCCTCGGATCTCTCCTCGGGCGCGTCCCGGGAACGGCTGCCGCGGACCCCGCTCGGGTCCGCGGCCGCCGGCCGGGGGCCGTCCCCCCCGGCCGGACTCCTGGGGTTCCCCCCAGCGGTCGCTGGGGAGATCAGCCCTGCGCGGTGATCCGCGCCAGGCGCTGGGCCTCCTCGCGGGTGGACACCGCGATGGCGTCCTCGTCCGCGAAGAGCAGTCGGCTGTTCTCGACGATCTGCTTGCCGTTGACGAACGAGGCGGTGACCGGGGCGGCCGCACCGAAGACGAGCGCGGTGACCGGGTCGGCGATCGAGGAGTGCAGGAAGGTGTTCAGGTTCCACAGGACCAGGTCGGCGTTCTTGCCGACCTCCAGCGAACCGATGTTGTCGGCGCGGCCGAGGACCTGGGCACCGCCGTAGGTGCCGAGGCGCAGCGACTGGCGGGCGTTGAGCGCGGCCTCGCGGTGCACCGGGTTCAGACGGTTGATCAGCAGCGCGTTGCGCAGCTCGGTGTGCAGCTCACCGGACTCGTTGGAGGCGGTGCCGTCCACGCCGAGGCCGACCGGGACGCCGGCGGCCAGCATGTCCGGGACGCGGGCGATGCCGGCGGCCAGACGGGCGTTGGAGGACGGGCAGTGCGCGACACCGGTCTTGGTGCGGGCGAACGCGGCGATGTCGGAGTCGTTCATGTGGACGCTGTGCGCCATCCACACGTCCTCGCCGAGCCAGCCGGTCGACTCGAAGTAGTCGGTCGGGCCCATGCCGAAGAGCTCGTGGCAGAACTTCTCCTCCTCGACCGTCTCCGAGCCGTGCGTGTGCATGCGCACGCCCAGGCGGCGGGCCAGCTCGGCACCCTGCTTCAGCAGCTCGGTGGAGACCGAGAAGGGGGAGCACGGGGCGACCGCGACCTGCGTCATCGCGTCGGCGGAGGCGTCGTGGAACTTCTTGACGGTCGCCTCGGTGTCGGCCAGGGCGCCCTCGAGGGTCTCGACGGCGTGGTCCGGCGGCAGGCCGCCGTCCTTCTCGCTGCGGTCCATGGAGCCGCGGGCGAGGGTGAAGCGGACGCCCATCTCGGACGCGGCGCGGATGATCGCGCCGGAGAGGTCGCCGGAGTTCTTGGGGTAGACGTAGTGGTGGTCCATCGCGGTGGTGACACCGCCGCGGGCCATCGCGGCCAGCGAACCCTGCGCCGCCGTGTACGCCATCTGCTCGTCGATGCGCGCCCAGGTCGGGTACAGCGCGACGAGCCAGTTGAAGAGGTTGTGGTCGGTGGCCAGGCCACGCGTGATCCACTGGTAGAAGTGGTGGTGCGTGTTGACCAGACCGGGAGTCACGAGGTGCCCGGTGCCGTCGATGCGGCGGACTACGTTGTCGAGGTTCTCGGGGGCTTTGCCCGCGCCGATGGACTCGATCTTGTTGCCGGCGATGACGATGTGACCCGAGGCGTACTCGGTGTCGTTCGCGTCGACGGTCGCGATCGCACAGTTCTCGATGACGATGCGCTCTACGGCGCTGTCATGGGCTGCCGATGCTGCCATGGGACTTCCTCGTGCTTTCAGTGGCGGTGCGGGCACGGCAAAACCCAGGGGATTTGAGTGCCGGAGCCGGGGGCCTGACAGCTGACAGTACTGCCGCCCCGTGTGCTGGTCCGGGTGCCGATTCAGGAAGTTGTGGGGGTGTCGCGCCCCGGGGCCACTGCGGAGCCCCGGGACGCGCGCGCCGTGCTCAGAGGTTGGTCATGTCCACGGGGATACGGGCGTCAGCGCCGTCGCGGAGGACCGTCGCCTCGATCAGACCGTACGGGCGGTCCGCGGCGAAGTAGACCTCGTTGTCGTTCTTGAGGCCGAAGGGCTCCAGGTCGACGAGGAAGTGGTGCTTGTTCGGGAGCGAGAAGCGGACCTCGTCGATCTCCGAACGGTGGTTGATGATGCGCGAACCCATCTGGTACAGGGTCTGCTGCAGCGACAGGGAGTAGGTCTCCGCGAAGGCCTGGAGCATGTGCTTCCTGGTCTCGGCGTAGGACTTCTCCCAGTTGGGCATCCGCTGCTCGTCGTCGGTCCAGTTGAAGCGCCAGCGGCCCGACACCTGGGTGGCCAGGATGCGGTCGTACGCCTCCTGCAGGGTCGTGTACTTGTCCTTCACGTAACCCCAGAACTCGGAGTTCGTGGAGTTCATGACGATCAGGTCCTTGAGGCCGGAGACGACCTCCCAGTTCTGGCCGTCGTACGTGATCTGGGTGACGCGGGTCTCCATGCCCTTGCGGACGAAGGAGTGGTTCACCTCGTCGGCGCCGATGAACTTGGAATTGGCGTCCGAGGTCGCGATGCGGTCCCAGGCGTACTCTTCGATCCGGATGCGCGCGCGCTGGATCGGCTCCTGGCTGTTGACGAACCAACGGGCCAGGTGGATGCCGAACTGCTCGGCGGACTCGATGCCGTACTCCTTGGCGAACGCGTACACCGTGTTCTTGGTGGTGTCCGTCGGGAGGACGTTGGCGTTCGAGCCGGAGTAGTGGACGTCGTCCATGTCGCCGGAGAGGGCGACCGAGACGTTCAGGTCCTTGATGTGGTGGGTGTCGCCGTCCCGCGTGATCTTGACGACGCGGTTCTCTGCCTTGCCGTACTGGTTCTGGCCCAGAATCGTGGCCATGCTAGCTCCCTCGGTAAACGGAGTAGCCGAACGGGTTGAGCAGCAGCGGTACGTGGTAGTGCTCGCCCGGGTTCACCGCGAAGGTGATGGTTACCTCGGGGAAGAACGCACCGCTGTCCCTTACGCGGGGGGCGTCCTGCTGCGCCTCGGCTTGCTTCTTTGCACTGTGCTGATTCAAGAAGTACGTCTCGGTCTCGAAGTCGAGACGCACGTGTGTGGTGCCCTCCGGCAGGGCCGGCAGGTCCTTGCAGCGCCCGTCGGCGTCGGTGGCGCTGCCGCCCAGGGCCGCCCACTCGCCGTCGAGGCCCGCGCGGGCCGACAGGGAGATGGCGACGCCCTCGGCGGGGCGGCCGATGCTGGTGTCCAGGATGTGGGTGGACACCGACGCGGTGGTCTCGGTGCTCATGGTCACTCTCCTTCTGCGAGTTCGGCGAGGCGGGTCAGGCGGATCCGGTTGATCTTCACCAGCTCGCCGCGGGCGATCTCTCGCTCCTGCTCGGCGGAGTTGGCGATCCGGACCTTGACCGCGTCCCGCATGAACTCACCGGTCGCACCGGTGGCGCAGATGAGGAAGACGTGGCCGAACTTCTCCTGGTACGCCAGGTTCAGCTCCAGGAGCTCGTTCTTGAGCTCCTCCGAGGCACCGGCCATGCCACGCTGCTCGCGGGCGGAGGTCGGGTCTCCCGGCTTCGGCCGGCCGATCGGCGCGTGGCCTCCCATCGCCTCGCCCAGGTCCTCCGCGGTGAGCTCCGCCATGGCGGACTCGTTGGCGGCGAACAGGGCGTCGACGGTGGCGAAGGGGCGCTGGGCGAGCATCTTGCTCCCCCACGCCGAACTGGCGCACACCTCGTGCAGCTCGGCCGTGGCCGCGCTGTCGTCCAAGGCGTTGAACCGGGTGAGACCCGGGGTCGGACTCGAAGTCACGGTAGGCCTCCGTGGCCTGTTGTTGCTTTGACGGGCTGCGCATAGCTAACGCCCTCGGCAACACCGCGTCAACACTTTGTTGAAACTTCCCGTACACAAAAGCCGCCGCCCGGGTGAATTGGGCGGCGGCTCGTCACCATCGGTGAATCAGCCCTCACTCTTGGCTGTCTTATTCGGCTTTTGAGAGGCGGCGTCCCGGTTCAAGTAGTTGTAGACCGTGAAACGGCTTACGCCCAGGGCGCCGGCGACCGTTTCCACGCCGTGCCGCACCGAGAAGGCGCCCCGCGCCTCCAGTATGCGCACCACGTCCTGCTTGGCCTTGCGGTCCAGCTGCGCCAACGGTACGCCGTGCCGGCGCTCCAGCGCCGCAAGGATGTGGTCCAGCGAGTCGGAGAGCTGGGGCAGGCGCACGGCCAGCACCTCCTGCCCCTCCCAGGCGAGCACGACGTCGTCGGGCTGCGCGAGGGCGGGGTCCATCATCTCCCCGCCCATCGCGTCCACCAGCGGTTTGACCGCGGCGACGAAGGGGTGGTCGCGGGGCTCGGTCATGCGCCCTCCTCCCCGATCACATTGACCTGGAGCGAGACGCGCGTCGCGCCGGCCTCCAGGGAGTCGCGCAGCAGCGCGGCCACGGCGGTCAGCACCCGGTCGGAGTCGCCCTCGGCGGTGTTTCCGAACGGGCCGACGTCGACCGCGTCCAGCTCGGCCTTCTGGATGACCTCGCGGGCGGCCACGGCATGGGCGGGAGCCTCTTCGAGGTCGAAGGGCTCGGTCGTGAACTCAACTCTCAATCGCACGTCGTCAAGCTACCCAATGGCAGGGGCGGCGCGACAGCGCCTCCATGAGGGGCGGCGGTCGGGTGACGGGCGGGACTGAGATTCCGGGAGTCCGCACTTGACAAGTGCGACGCTCGGCTTGCAGTCTTCCATCAAGCAGAAAATAACTTCCGCAATACGGAAGGAGCGCACACCCCTCATGGGATACACGGACCAGCGCTTCGATGTGAACCTGTCGATCCTCTTCACGGAACTCCCGCTCCTGGAGCGCCCCGCGGCCGCCGCCGCGGCGGGCTTCACCGCGGTCGAGCTGTGGTGGCCCTGGATCGAGACGCCCACCCCCGCTCAGGAGGAGCTGGACGCTCTCAAGAAGGCTCTTGAGGACGCCGGCACCCAGCTGGTGGGCCTGAACTTCTACGCCGGCCAGCTGCCGGGCCCGGACCGCGGTGCGGTATCGGTCCCCGGCGAGGAGTCGGACCGCTTCAACGCCAACATCAACGTGGCGGCGGACTTCGCCGCCTCGGTCGGCTGCAAGGCGCTCAACGCTCTGTACGGCAACCGCGTCGAAGGCGTGGACCCGGCCGTCCAGGACGAGCTGGCCCTGAAGAACCTGGTCGTCGCGGCCCAGGCCGCGGACCGCGTGGGTGCGATCCTCCTGATCGAGACCCTCAACAAGCCCGAGTCGCCGCTCTACCCCCTGGTGAGCGCCCCGGCCGGCATCGAGGTAGTGGACAAGGTGAACGAGGCCACCGGCCTCGGGAACGCCAAGTTCCTGCTCGACCTGTACCACCTGGCGATGAACGATGAGGACCTCTCCGAGGTCATCGAAAAGTACGCCGCCAAGACCGGCCACGTCCAGATCGCGGACAAGCCGGGACGCGGTGCCCCCGGCACCGGCGAGCTGCCCCTGGAGGCGCTCCTGGACCAGCTGAAGAAGGCCGGATACGAGGGCTACGTAGGCCTCGAGTACAAGGCGGCCGACGCCGCCGCGTCCTTCGAGTGGCTGCCGGCCGAGGCCCGCGCCGCCAAGTAGGCGGACAAAGTCCAGGCGATCAGCCAGGCACCTCACGCACTTTTCGTACGAAGCATTAAGAGAAGGACCCTCATCATGAGCAACCTCCCCAAGATCGCCTGGATCGGTCTCGGAATCATGGGCTCCCCCATGGCCGAGAACCTCCTGAAGGCCGGCTACTCGGTCACCGGCTTCACCCTGGAGCAGGACAAGCTGGACCGCCTGGCCGCCGCCGGCGGTGCCGCGGCCGGCTCGATCGCCGAGGCCGTCGCCGACGCCGACGTCATCATCACGATGGTGCCCGCCTCCCCGCAGGTCGAGGCCATCTCCTACGGCGAGAACGGCATCCTGGAGAACGCCAAGTCGGGCGCGCTGATCATCGACATGTCGTCGATCACCCCGCAGACCTCCATCGACCTGGCGAAGAACGCCGCCGAGAAGGGCATCCGCGTCATCGACGCCCCGGTGTCCGGCGGCGAGGCCGGCGCCATCGAGGCCGTCCTGTCGATCATGGTGGGTGGCGAGCAGGCCGACTTCGACGAGGCCCTGCCGATCCTCCAGGCCCTCGGCAAGGTCATCGTCCTGTGCGGTCCGCACGGCTCGGGCCAGACGGTGAAGGCCGCCAACCAGCTCATCGTGGCGGTGAACATCCAGGCGTGCGCCGAGGCCGTCGTCTTCCTCGAGAAGTCCGGCGTGAACCTCCAGGCCGCCCTGGACGTCCTCAACGGCGGTCTGGCCGGCTCCACGGTCCTGACCCGCAAGAAGGACAACTTCCTGAACCGCGACTTCAAGCCCGGTTTCCGGATCGACCTGCACCACAAGGACATGGGCATCGTCACCGACGCCGCCCGCAACGTCGGTGCGGCCCTGCCGGTCGGCGCGGTCGTCGCCCAGCTGGTCGCCTCGCTGCGCGCCCAGGGTGACGGCGGCCTGGACCACTCCGCGCTGCTCCGCGCGGTCGAGCGCCTCTCCGGCGCCCAGGTCTGATCCCCACGGCGGCCCGCTGCCCCGGGCCGCCCTCCCCCCGCCCTGACGGGGGCCTGAGTTTCCGGATGGTGCCGGTGCTGACACCTGTCCTGTCGCGCCCAAGCGCCGGCACCGTCCGGATCACCTCTCCTCTCTCTTTCTTTTAAACAAACTGTTGACGTCGCGTTCACGCCGAAATTAGGCTGTTCCGCATGACGGAAGATGCATTCCGTCAGCAGTTACCCGTACGGAAGGTCACCATGTCGAAGCGCACGCTGACGACCGAGTCCGGCGCCCCGGTCGCCGACAATCAGAACTCCGCCACCGCCGGCGTCGGTGGCCCGCTCCTGATCCAGGACCAGCAGCTCCTGGAGAAGCTCGCCCGCTTCAACCGCGAGCGCATCCCGGAGCGCGTGGTGCACGCCCGCGGCTCGGCCGCGTACGGCTACTTCGAGGTGACCGACGACGTCACCGCGTACACCAGCGCTGCGTTCCTGAACACGGTCGGCAAGAAGACCGAGACCTTCCTGCGCTTCTCCACCGTCGCCGACTCCCTCGGTGGGGCGGACGCCGTCCGCGACCCGCGCGGCTTCGCTCTGAAGTTCTACACCGAAGAGGGCAACTACGACCTCGTCGGCAACAACACCCCGGTGTTCTTCATCAAGGACCCGATCAAGTTCCCCGACTTCATCCACTCCCAGAAGCGCGACCCCTTCACGGGCAAGCAGGAGCCGGACAACGTCTGGGACTTCTGGGCGCACGCCCCCGAGGCCACGCACCAGATCACCTGGCTGATGGGTGACCGCGGCATCCCCGCGTCCTACCGCCACATGAACGGCTACGGCTCCCACACCTACCAGTGGACCAACGCCCAGGGCGAGGCCTTCTTCGTCAAGTACCACTTCAAGACGAACCAGGGCATCCGCTGCCTCTCGGGCGAGCAGGCCGCCGAGCTCGTCGGCCAGGACGCCAACTCGCACCAGACCGACCTGCTCCAGGCGATCGAGCGCGGCGTGAACCCGAGCTGGACCCTCTACGTCCAGATCATGCCGGCCGCCGAGGCCGCGGACTACCGCTTCAACCCGTTCGACCTCACCAAGGTGTGGCCGCACAGCGACTACCCGCTGCAGCGCGTGGGCCGCCTGGTCCTCGACCGCAACCCGGACAACGTCTTCGCCGAGGTCGAGCAGTCCGCCTTCTCCCCGAACAACTTCGTCCCGGGCATCACCGCCTCGCCGGACAAGATGCTCCAGGGCCGCCTGTTCGCGTACGCCGACGCCCAGCGCTACCGCCTCGGCGTGAACCACACCCAGCTGCCGGTCAACGCCCCCAAGGCGACGAAGGCCGACAACTACGGCCGCGACGGCGTCATGGCGCTGCGCAACGGTTCGCGCGCCGACAAGAACTACGAGCCCAACTCGTACCAGGGCCCCGCCGAGACCGGCATAGCCCTCGGTGCCCCGAAGGCCGTCTCCGGCTACACGGGCACCCACGAGGCCCCGGCCCACACCAAGGACGACGACTTCTTCCAGGCCGGTGAGCTCTACCGCCTGATGTCGGAGGCCGAGAAGCAGCGTCTGGTGGCGAACATCGCCGGCGGCCTGTCTCAGGTCACCCTCGAGGACGTCATCGAGAAGAACCTGGCTCACTTCCACGCCGCCGACGCCGACTACGGCAAGCGCGTCGAGGAGGCCGTCCGCGCCCTGCGCGACGCCTGAGCCGAAAAGCTGCACCGGGGGCCTGACGGGAGGTCAGGTCCCGGGTGCCGAGCCCGCACCGCGGACCCGGATGAGGGGTGGTACGCGGTGGGGGCAGGACGAGGACCGTGGCGGGCGAGCGAGCCAGTGCGGTGGTAATGGGTTCCGAGGCCCGTCTCTTGACCTGAGGGAGACGACGCCGGAGTTCTCGTCGCCCGACCGCCACGGTCCCAGCCACTCCTCTATATAGAGGGGCCACGCACAGGGCCCCCTCTATATAGAGGAGAACCTTCCGACTCCGCCCGGCGGTGCGAACGTCCTGTCGCGCCAGCCTCGCTCCGTCGGGCGGTCACAACCAGAGAGCCGAGTCACGGACGGTCCCGTGACTCGGCTCTTTGTCGTGGGTGGTACGCGGCTTGCGGCGCGGGCCCACTATCTCCCCCTCGAGGGGTGGGGGCGGGTCGGTGTTTGCCCACCCGCCTCCCCGTCTGCGGGCCGGAGGGGGGCGGTGTCCCCCCGGGCGGTCTCACGGCCGGTTTGGGGGTTTCCCGTCAGTCCCATCGTCCTTCCGTGTCGGGCCGGCCTGTCAAGGGCGCTCCTTCGTCGCGTCACTTCGTGATCGCCTTCGGCGACCCTTGACAGCCCGTCCCGCCCCGGAAAGCCGAAAGACTGCCGGGAAGCCCCCAAAAGAACGGCACGGTCGATGGTCGAAGCACGGCCGTGTCAGGGACGAGGCGAGGGGCCGGGCGTCGGCCGGCCGGGCATCCGGGCCCTCAAGAGCCGAGATTCCGGGCCAGGGCGCGACTAAGCGCACGAGAGGCTGATGAGAGCGACCTCCGGCGCCCCCGGGCGCGTCAGATCGCTACGCGCTCCTCATTTCTCGGCGTCCGGCGACCGCCTGTGGCTGATACCCGCACGAGAGGACGAACAGAGCAGCGCGGGAAGCGGTCGGGCGCGTCAGATCGCTACGCGCTTCTCCCGGCTCGGCGGCCGGCGGCCGTCTGGGGCTGGTCGTAGGCGGGTGCGACGTTGGCGACGGCGGTGGTGAACTCACGGCCCGACGCGCCCCGGATGTAGGCCAGCTCCATCCAGCGCTCGATGCCGGTGTCGGAGACGTTCTCGTTGATCACCGCCATCAGGACGCCTTCGACGCCGGACGCGATGTCACGCACGCGTCGGCGGAGGAGCTGGTGCGGCACGTACTCGTAGCACTCACTCATCGGACGCCGCCTCGAAGGAGGCGAGGAAGCGTGCCCAGCCGGCCTGTGCGCGGTGCGAAGCCACGACGGACGGCAACTACTCACAGACCAACCCCAGACAGCCGTCGGCCGCCGAGCCGGGAGAAGCGCGTAGCGATCTGACGCGCCCATCGGCTCCCTGGGCTGCTCTGATCAACCTTTGGTGCGGGTATCCGCCACGGGCGGTCGTCGGACGCTGAGATATGAGGAGCGCGTAGCGATCTGACGCGCCTGGGGGGCTTGCCAGGGGGGTCTGGTCATCCTCTCGTGCGGGTAGTCGCGCCCCTGGCCCGGAATCTCAGCCCTTGAGGGCCCGGATGCCCGGCCGGCCGACGCCCGGCCCCGTCGCCTCATCGCTGAGAGACCCGTCCCTCTCCCTTGGACCGTGCCGTTCTTTTGGGGGCTTCCCGTCAGTCTTTCGGCTTTCCGGGGCGGGTCGGTCGGTCAAGGGTCGCCGAAGGCGATCACGAAGTGACGCGACCGAAGGGAGCGCCCTTGAGGGACCGGCCCGACACGGAAGGACGATGGGACTGACGGGAAACCCCCAAAGCTGCTCTGAGACCGCCCAAGGGGATCCCGCCCCGCGCCCCCCGCCCCGCGCCCAGAGGCGGAGGCGGGTGGGCAACCACCGACCCGCCCCCACCCCTCGAGGGGGAGATAGCGCGCCCGCACCGCCACCCAACGCACAGCGGCCCCCGCCCCTCCCGGAGGAGGAGCGGGGGCCGCTGCGTACGTGCGGGGTCGATCAGACCTGGAGGGCCTTGATCGCGGTCGGGGCGTGGCCGGGCTCGGTCGCGAGCTCTTCGAACTCGGTGACGTCGCTCATGTCGACCGTCTTGCTCATGGCGATGTTGGTGACGCGCTCCAGGATGGCCTCGACGACGACCGGGACCTGGTGCTCCTGGGCCCACTTCTTGGCCTGCTCGAAGGCCTCGCCCAGCTTGTCCGGGTCGGTGACGCGGATGGCCTTGACGCCCAGGCCCTCGGCGACCTTGACGTGGTCGACGCCGTAGACGCCGATCTCCGGGGTGTTGATGTTCTCGAACTCGAGGTTGACCTCGAAGTTGATGCCGAGGCCGCCCTGCGCCTGGCGGATCAGACCCAGGTAGGCGTTGTTCACGAGGACGTGGACGTAGGGGACCTTGTGCTGGGCGGCGACCGCCAGCTCCTCGATCATGAACTGGAAGTCGTAGTCGCCGGAGAGGGCGACGACCGGGGTCTCGGGCTGCGCGGTGGCGGCACCGATGGCGGCCGGGATGGTCCAGCCGAGCGGGCCGGCCTGGCCGCAGTTGACCCAGTGGCGCGGCTTGTAGACGTGCAGGAACTGCGCGGCCGCGATCTGGGAGAGGCCGATGGTGGTGACGTAGCGGGTCTCGGGGCCGAAGACCCGGTTCATCTCCTCGTAGACGCGCTGCGGCTTCATGGGGATGTTGTCGAAGTGCGTACGGCGCTGCAGGGTGGCCTTGCGCTCCTGCGCGGAGGCGGCCCAGGCGGAGAAGTCGGGGAGCTTGCCCTCGGCCTTCCACTCCTTGGCGACCTCGATGAAGAGCTCCAGGGCGACCTTGGCGTCGGAGGCGATGCCGAAGTCGGGGGCGAAGATCTTGCCCAGCTGGGTGGGCTCGATGTCGACGTGGACGAACTTGCGGCCCTTGGTGTAGGCGTCCAGGTTGTAGCCGGTGTGGCGGTTGGCCCAGCGGTTGCCGATGCCGATGACCGTGTCCGACTCCAGGAAGGTCGCGTTGCCGTAGCGGTGGGCGGTCTGCACACCGACCATGCCGGCGGCCAGCTCGTGGTCGTCCGGGATGGTGCCCCAGCCCATCAGGGTGGAGATGACCGGGATGCCCGTGAGCTCGGCGAACTCGACCAGCAGGTCGGAGGCGTCGGCGTTGATGATGCCGCCGCCGGCGACGATCAGCGGACGCTCGGCCTCCAGCAGGAAGCCGAGGGCCTTCTCGGCCTGGGCGCGGCTGGCCTGCGGCTTGTAGACCGGCAGCGGGGTGTAGGTCTCGGGGTCGAACTCGATCTCGGTCAGCTGGACGTCGATCGGCAGGTCGATCAGGACCGGGCCCGGACGGCCGGAGCGCATCAGGTGGAAGGCCTGCTGGAAGACGCCGGGGACCTGCGCGGCCTCCAGGACCGTGGTGGCGGCCTTGGTGACGGGCTTGGCGATCGAGGCGATGTCGACGGCCTGGAAGTCCTCCTTGTGGAGCTTCGAGACCGGAGCCTGACCGGTGATGCACAGGATCGGGATCGAGTCCGCGATGGCGGAGTACAGGCCGGTGATCATGTCGGTGCCGGCCGGGCCCGAGGTACCGATGCAGACGCCGATGTTGCCCGCCTTGGCACGGGTGTAGCCCTCGGCCATGTGCGAGGCGCCCTCGACGTGGCGGGCCAGCGTGTGCGCGATGCCGCCCACGTTCTTGAGCTCGCGGTAGAACGGGTTGATCGCAGCACCGGGCACGCCGAACGCTTGTTCGACACCCTCGAGCTTGAGGATCTCAACTGCGGCAGCGGCGGCTGTCATACGAGGCATCAGGTTCTCCTGCGGGTCTGGCGTCAGACTTTTCCGTCATCCGGAATTTTTGTTCTGCTATACGGAACAAGCTAAAGCGCGACTTCGCGCACGTCAAGGCGGTGGGGCACCCCGGAACCCACCAAAAGCCGCATTGCGTTCGGCGAGTTGTACAAATGACCAGGGCTCGGAGCCGGATCGGCGTGAATCGGCCGGTCCGCGCCACCCGACGGTCGCCGGTGGTGGAGCATGGACCCACGCACAGCGACGGAGGGGGTCCAGGTCTCATGGCGGAAGCGGTACCGGTGCGCTGTCCTTCGTGCCGGCGCGAGAACGGTTACAGCGTCCCGGTCTATCCCTGCGCCTGCGGGAGCCCGGTCGCGCCGCCCCTGGACCTGGCGGCGCCGCCCGTCCCCCTCACGCACCGCAACTGGTCGGAGGCGTGGGTGACGGTGCGCTGCGGGGCCTGCGGGCGGGAGAGCGAGTGGCCGCACCCGGAGGTCGGCTGCGGCTCCTGCGGGATGGTCGTACGGGTGCCCGTGCATCCGGTGCAGCAGCCGGCTGCGGACGTCAGTGCCACCGGCGCCACCGGCGACCCCGATGACACCGGGGACGCTGCCGCGCGGGACGGCGTACGGGACGGCTCGCCGGTGGACCCGGGGCGTACGGCGCCGGCTCCGGCGGAGGCCGGCGCCCCGGGCGGGCCGGGGGCGCGTACGGGCCCGGGCCCGGCGGCCGGACCGCCCCCGGTGTCCCGGTCCCCGGTGTCACGGCCCGCGTTCCGGCCCGTGACCATCCGTACCGCCCGGGACGCGGTGGTGACGGCCGCGCTGTACCTGCGCTGGCTCGGCTTCCAGGACGTACGCCAGCCCGACGCGGTGCCGATCCCCTCGGCCGTGGTGGACCTGCGGGCCCCCGGGGTGGTGGCGCAGGTCGACCCGACCACGGCTCCGGCCGGGCTGCGGGCGGTGGAGTGCGTATGGCTGAACGGCCTCACGGCCGCGGCGACCAGCGTCTACTTCTCCCTGGCCGGGTACACCGATGAGGCCCGGGGCCGGGCCGACGACCTGGGGATACCGCTGTTCGTGATGGACCTGACGGGCATGCCGCAGCCGGTCAACGACCCGGCGGACCGGCTGGTGGGAATGGGGGCCTAGGCTCAGGGGCTGTTGATGTCCGTATGAACATCTTGAATATCGTCCCGACGCCCCTTCCTGCCGAGGAGAGCCCGATGAGCCTGTACGACATCCCGCTGACGACCCTGGACGACGAGCCCACCAGCCTGGCGGCCCACCGGGGCAAGGCCATCCTGCTGGTGAACACCGCCTCCCAGTGCGGGCTCACCCCCCAGTACTCGGGACTGGCCCGGCTGCAGTTCAAGTACGAGGGGAAGGGCTTCACCGTCATCGGTGTGCCCTGCAACCAGTTCGGCGGGCAGGAGCCGGGCACCGCGGAGGACATCCAGACCTTCTGCGCGGCCGGCTTCGGCGTGACCTTCCCGATGCTGGAGAAGTCCGAGGTGAACGGCGAGAACCGGCACCCGCTGTACCAGGAGCTGGTGAAGACCCCGGACGCCGGGGGTGAGGCGGGGGACATCCAGTGGAACTTCGAGAAGTTCCTGATCTCCCCCGCCGGCGAGGTCGTCGCGCGCTTCCGCCCGCGTACCGAGCCCGAGGCCCCCGAGGTCATCGCCGCGATCGAGGCGCAGCTGCCGGGCTGAGGCCCGTACGCCGTGCTCAGCCCAGGTCGGCCTCGTCGTACTCCCCCGCCGAGCCGGCCGCGGTGAGCTCC
This sequence comes from Streptomyces sp. NPDC033966, assembly GCF_055575955.1. Taxonomy (NCBI): domain Bacteria; kingdom Bacillati; phylum Actinomycetota; class Actinomycetes; order Kitasatosporales; family Streptomycetaceae; genus Streptomyces; species Streptomyces sp. NPDC033966. The sequence continues at coordinate 99,507 of NZ_JBVIRQ010000015.1, forward strand.
CTCAGCTCGACGCGGCGGATCTTGCCGGAGACGGTCTTGGGGAGCTCGGCGAACTCGATGCGCCGGATCCGCTTGTAGGGGGAGAGGACCGCCCGGGAGTGCTCGAAGAGCGCCCGGGCCGTCTCCTTCCCGGGCTCCCAGCCGGCTGCGAGGGTGATGTACGCCTTCGGAACGGCCAGGCGCAGCTCGTCGGGGGCGGGGACGACGGCCGCCTCGGCGACGGCCTCGTGCTCCAGGAGGGCGCTCTCCAGCTCGAAGGGGCTGATCTTGTAGTCGGAGGCCTTGAAGACGTCGTCGGCCCGGCCCACGTAGGTGAGGTACCCGTCGGCGTCGCGGGAGGCGATGTCGCCGGTGCGGTAGAGCCCGTCCGCCATGGCCTCGGCGGTGCGCCCGGGGTCGTCCCGGTAGCCGGTCATCACCCCGGCGGGGGCGCGGCGCAGGTCCACGCAGAGCTCGCCCTCGACGGGCGACTCCTTGCCGGTGACGGCGTCCAGCAGCACGATCTCGTACCCGGGCGCGGGGCGGCCCATGGACCCGGGCTTGACCTCGGCTCCGGGGAAGTTGCCCACCTGGAGGGTGGTCTCGGTCTGGCCGAAGCCGTCGCGGATGGTGATGCCCCAGGCGTCCCGGACCCGCTCGATGACCTCGGGGTTCAGCGGTTCGCCGGCGGCGACGGCCTCGCGCGGGGGCTGGCGGAGCTTGGTGAGGTCGGACTGGATCAGCATCCGCCAGACGGTGGGCGGGGCGCAGAAGGTGGTGACGCCGCCGCGGTCCATCTCGGCCATGAGGCGCTCGGCGTCGAAGCGGGTGTAGTTGTGGACGAAGACGGTCGCGCCCGCGTTCCAGGGGGCGAAGATGTTGGACCAGGCGTGCTTGGCCCAGCCGGGCGAGGCGATGTTGAGGTGGACGTCGCCGGGGCGCAGCCCGAGCCAGTACATGGTGGAGAGGTGCCCGATCGGGTACGAGGCGTGCGTGTGCTCGACCAGCTTGGGGCTGGCGGTGGTGCCCGAGGTGAAGTAGAGCATCAGGGGGTCGGTGGCGAGGGTGACGCCGTCCGGGGTGAAGTCGCCGTCGGTCGCGTACATGTCCTCCAGCCGCCGCCACCCGGTGGGGACCTCCGTCCCGGCGGCGATGCGGGTGTAGGTGCCGGGGACCTCGTCGAACTTGTGGGTGTCCTCGGCGCGCGCGATGACGTGGCGCACGTGCCCGCGGTCGACCCGGTCGCGCAGGTCGGCCGGGCCGAGCAGCGGGGTGGCGGGGATGACGACGGCGCGCAGCTTCATCGCGCCGAGCATCACCTCCCACAGCTCTCTCTGGTTGCCGAGCATGACGAGGATCCGGTCGCCGGCGGCGACGCCCTGGGCGCGGAGCCAGTTGGCGGCGGAGTCGGAGCGCACGCTCATCTCGCCGAAGGAGACGGAGCGGCTGGTGCCGTCCTCCTCCACGATGCGCAGGGCGTCGGCGCCGTTGCCGTGCGCGATGTGGTCGAACCAGTCGAGGGCCCAGTTGAAGCGCTCGGGGCGGGGCCAGGTGAAGCCGGCGTGGGCGGCGTCGTACTTCCCGCGGTGTTCGAGCAGGAAGTCCCGCGCGGCCTGGAAGCTTTCGGTGGCGCTGTTCTCCGTCATGAGAGGCATCGTGCCGCGCCGGGCGGGGCCTCCACCAGGGCGGCGTCAGCCGTGGATTGACCCGAAGCGCACGGGTCCGGGCGCGCCGCCCATCCCGGCGAGCAGGGCTTCGCCCTCGGCGGCGATCGCGTCCCGGCGCGCGGGGGTCTGCGTACCGAAGAGCTCGACGGTCAGCCGCGGCCGGCCGCTCGTCTCGTCGATGCGCCAGAGACCGGCGAGGAACCCGTCGACGAGGAGGGTGCAGTGGGCCTGGTTGCCCGTCCAGGTGCGGCCCTTGGTCTCCGGGGGGATCACGCGGGAGCGGTCGGCGTGCGAGAGCAGGAGGTTGTCGTACTCGGGGAGGAAGCGGGGCGGTGCGGGCGTGTCGGGGTCGGGGCGGGGCGCGTCGGGCAGGTCGAAGAGCACGACGCCGTTCTCGTCGCGGAAGGTGACCAGCCGGGGGCGCAGCCGCTCGAAGGCCTCGCGCAGCCGGGTGAGCCCGGCCCAGGTCTGCATGTCCTTGACGGAGGCGGGCCCGAAGGCACCCAGATAGCGCAGCACGACGGCGTCGATGCCCTCCCCCTCTTCCCCTGTCTCCCCCCGGGCGGCATCGCCCACCCAGCACTCCACGGTGGTCAACCGCACCTGCCCGCTACGGCCCCACACCCCGCGCGGGGTGACCTGCACGAGCGGAAGCAGGCAGCGGGCGGCGACGGACAGCGACTGCGGGTCGGCGGAGGGCCACTCCCGCAGCAGGTCCTCGCGGATCTCCCCCATCGTGCGCGGCTCGGCCTCGACGAAGGCCCGCGCGCGCCGGGCGAGCCGCTCCAGGTCCACCCCTCCCAGCCCCTTCCGGAAGTAGTTCACCTCCCGGTCCCGGGCCCCCTGCACGAGCGGCCGCAGTGCGAGCGCGTCCCGCACGGTGTGGGTGTGGATGGTGGACCGCATGGTCACCATCCGGACCACCTTCCGCTCCTCCATCAGCCGGCCCAGCTGCTCGGGGCGGAACCCGGCGAGCCGGGCGTGCAGCTGGAAGTACGGGGGCTTCACGTTCTGCGCCTGGAGTCCGAGGAGGTGCGCGACGGCGTCCTGCGGGGACATCTCGGCGCGGCTCAGCAGCAGCTGGCGGGCGAGCGTGGCACGGTTCAGAGCGCGGGTGTCGAGTACGGGGTGCGTCGTGGAAGCCATACCGGCAACCTATCCCCGATTGCGGACACCCCCTGTCCGCAACCACACACCGACTCCACCCAACTCCCCCACCAACTCCCCGGAGGCTGACTGCGATGTCGGAGCGCCCAAACCGCCGCCCCTCCTCGCCTTCGAGGCGCTCGGGCTGGCTCCGCCCGCCCGCCCCCGCCGCCACGCCCCCATCGTCGACCCCCGCGCCCGTCCCCCCGGACCACGAGAGCGTGATCGACTCCGCCGTCTACCGCGACGGCCGCCGGGTCGCCTCCCCCACCACCCTGGCGGACACCTTCCGGCTGCTGCGCGAACAGCCGGACGGCATGGCCTGGATCGGCCTGCACCGCCCCACCGAATCCGAACTCCACTCCCTCGCCGCCGAGTTCAACCTCCACCCGCTCTCGATCGAAGACGCCCTTGAGGCCCACCAGCGCCCCAAGCTGGAGCGCTACGGCGACACCCTCTTCGTGGTCCTGCGCGCGGCCCGCTACCTGGACGCCCTGGAGGAGGTCGACTTCGGCGAGCTCCACATCTTCGTCGGCCCGGACTTCCTGATCACGGTCCGCCACGGCGCGGCCCCGGACCTCACCGCCGTCCGCCGCCGCATGGAGGAGACCCCGGACCTCCTCTCCCTCGGCCCGGAGGCCGTCCTGTACGCGATCCTCGACGCGGTGGTGGACGGCTACGCCCCGGTCGTGGCGGGCGTCCAGACGGACATGGACGAGATCGAGACGGAGGTCTTCCGCGGCGACCCGGAGGTCTCCCGCCGCATCTACGAACTCTCCCGCGAAATGGTCGAGTTCCAACGCGCCACCCGCCCCCTGGTCGGCATGCTCCACGGCCTGATGGCGGGCTTCGCCAAGTACGGCACGGACGAGGAACTCCAGCGCCACCTCCGCGACGTGGCCGACCACGTGACCCACACCAGCGAACGCGTCGACGGCTTCCGCCAGGCCCTCACCGACATCCTCACGGTGAACGCCACCCTGGTCTCCCAACAACAGAACGCCGAGATGCGCGCCTTGGCGGAGGCCGGCTTCGAACAGAACGAGGAGATCAAGAAGATCTCCTCGTGGGCCGCCATCCTGTTTGCACCCACGTTGGTGGGAACCATCTACGGCATGAACTTCGAGACCATGCCGGAACTGAAGTGGGCTGCCGGCTACCCCTTCGCAATTCTCCTGATGGCAGTGGTCTGCGTGAGCCTGTACGTCATCTTCAAGAAGCGCGACTGGCTGTAGACCGCACAGCAGCACCATTGATCAACTTAGCTCCTGCGAACGCCGAGAAGCGGCCCGCAGGACCCCCTGGGGAGAATCTGGGGAGAATCCGCAGCCCACCCATGCCGGGCGCTCCCCCGGACCTTGGGGCCAGCCCTCCCGCACCGCCGACCACCTTCGACGGCACGCGATTGCGGAGGGTAACGACAACGGGTGGCACAGCAGATGCTGTGCCACCCGTTGTCGCGACCAGGCCTGTCCTGTCTCCCCCGACGACTACAAGCCGGCAGTCGTCCAACGACCTTGCCCGTGGGGCGTCGATGTCCGACCCCCTGTCTAGCCTGTCTCCGTGAAGCCCACTGATGACCGCCAGTTCCCCGCCGCGCTCGCCACCGCGATGGCCGTTCGATTCGACTACGCCGACGGGAAGACCGGGGTCGACTTCGAACCCTTCCCGGCCTTCCTGTCCGCTGCCGAGACCACCGACTGGTTTCAGGCATGGACCGGGAACAGTGAACTGGACGGCAACGACTTCCGCGTGTTCGGACAGGACGGCACGGGCGGGTACGCGGCGATCTGGCTCATCCGCCCGAGCCGCCCTCTGGCCGAGCAGCCCATCGTCTTCCTCGGCTCGGAGGGCGAGACCGGTGTCGTAGCACGCGACCTGGGCGACTTCCTGTGGCTACTGGCCGACGGCTTCGGCCCCTGGGAAGCCGCCACGTCCTACGAGTCGGACTGGAAGGCGCAGCCCAATCCGGAGCTGGCAGCCATCGCCGAAGGATTCGCACCGCACCAGCGCCGGTCGGCGGCAGCCGTGATCGAGCTGGCGACCCGGGAGTTCCCCGACTTCGACGACACCATCATGGACCTCTGCCGCTGAACCCAGCGTCGTCACCTGCACGACCAGCCGGAATCACGGGAATGACGGAACGCTCAAGTCACCGCGCCCCTCTGTCGCGTTCGAGCATCGCTGTAGCCTCTGGCCATGAAGCACGGGGAAGGCGGGGACGCGCTCGTTCTGGAGGCCCGCGAGATGCTGGCCGCCGGACAGGGCAAGGAGGAGGTCTTCGCCGAACTGGCCGCGCGCACCGGTGACCGGGACGCCTGCGCGTTGGCCCTATGTCTGGCCCTGGGAGTGTCCCGGCCGGACGCCGAAGCTCGAATCCACGAGGCACGGCCCCTCTTCGACGAGTTCGAGGCGGGAGAGGAAGACATCGTCGCCATGCTCCTCGCCTGTGGGCACGTGTTCGTCGTGGACCAAGTGCTGGACGGTCGCGGCGAGCGGATCCGCAACCTGTTGTGGACTGCCGCCTGCGCCCGTGGAGGCTTTCCTGGCGGCATGATCCCCTGGTTTCGTACCGGGGAGCTCACGAAGATCTTCCTGCTCTTCGCGCAGACCCGGTTCCGGGACGGGCGGGGCTCACCTCCCGAGTTCTGGGCGGCCATGGTTACGGCCGGGAAACTACTGGCGACCGAGGACAGCCCGGACCAGGCGGAGGTGACCGCGGGGCTGGAACATTGCCGGGCGCAGGCGACCGCTGTCGGTACGGGCTCTCAGATGCTGCCGTGAGAGGAGACGAGGCCCTCAGGTACGTACTCGGGCACCGTGCCGAGCAGCGCATCGATGGCCGCGCGACCCTTGCCGCCAGCCTCGGGCATGAAGTGGGCGTAATGGTCGAGGGTGATGGTCGGACTTGAGTGACCGAGCCACTGGGCTAGCGTGACGATGGACTCGCCCGCTTCAAGGAGGACCGAGGCGTAAGTGTGCCGGAGCACGTGGAAACCGTCCTTGCGCGAAGCCTTCCACCGCGCACCCTTCTCCCGCGCGGGAATGACTCCGGCCGCGGCGAGGGCCGGCTTCCAGGCCTCGTCGTTGAAGATGTTGGCGCGGATGGCGTTGCCGTACGTCGTCGTGAGGACGAGCGGGAAGCTCTGCTTCTCCCGGTCGGGCTCCGGTCCGCCCCAGGGGAGCTCGACGTCGACCGCCGGATGATCGAGGAAGTACGCAGCCAGTTCCGTGGCCACCGACCGGGGCATGTCGACGATGCACGTCTTGCCACCCTTGGGCAGGGCGAAGTAAAGGCGCCCTGAGAGAAGTTGCACCTGCCTGCGCACCCGAATGACACCGCGTTCGAAGTCGATGTCCCTCGGCGACAACCCGAACACCTCTCCCTGGCGCAGCCCACACCCCAGCGCGACGACGACCGCGATCCGGTAGCGAGGATTGATCACGTCCCGCACCCGCTGCGCCGTTGCCAGCGGCCACGCGTCACGATCCTCGTCGGGGGCCTTCGGCCAGCGCACCGTCTTGGCCCGCATCGGGTTGCGGACAAGGCGCTTGTCGTCGATCGCGGTCTCGAAGATGTTCGACAGCGAGGTGAGGATCTGCCGGGCGTACCGAGGAGAGCACTCGCCATCGAGCGTGGCTATGTAGCCGCGCAGGACGGTCGCCGACACGTCGCGCAGCGCCACCGCACCGAGGTGCGGAAGGATGTGGAGTCGTACACGCTCGTCAACTCGTTTGACCGTGCCGGGCGCGCCGCGAACGCCGGCGCGCCAGTGGCGCGTGACGAAGTCCGTCAAGGTGATGGAGCCGTCGCGCGGGTCGACGAACTCGCCCCGTTCGCTGTCGGTGCCAGACCGCCGGAGCCACCCCTTGGCGTCCTCCAGCACGTCGAACGACATGTCCCGGACGCCCGGGATTCCAGCGACACGATACCGAGACCCCTTGCCGTAACGGGTCGTACGCTCACGCTTCCCTGTGACAGGATCCTTCTTCTTTTTAATCCAACGGTCTTCGATATAGCCGGCCAAAGAATTCCTCGGGGTAAGGGTTGGGCGTAGGGCGGGCGGTAAGGCCGGGTAGATCGGTCAGGCCGTGGCCGAGTACCCGGCGCGGCGCTGCGGGGCGGCATTCACCGGATTTAGGGAAGTATTACTGCGGGAGTCCGCCTGCTCCTGTTCCCGGATCCACCCGTCAAGCGCTTCGATCCGGTACATCACACGTCCGCTCCGCCCCATCCGAAAACTCGGCGGACCTTGGCGACGGTGCCGCCACACGTAAAGGGTGGCAGGCGACAGCCCCAGGTATTCGGCGGCTTCACGCACGTTCAGAAAACCCCTCCCCAGCGGCGACACACGGGCAGACATACGGACATTCGCCAGCAATTCACTGTCACAAGCAACACTTCGCACGTACCGAAACCTTCGGGGTCCTCCGTCGCCAACCTCTGGCGACGGACATCGGGCATGACGAGTCCGCCCCCGCTTGCTGTCAGGCGGGTGGAGCGGACTACTTCAATGGTCTGGAGAATCCCCGGTTTGGCTGACCGGGGATCGTCGGGTATAAGCCGGGGCGACGTCACCGCGCACCCGCCCGGACCCCTGCGTCCCGGGCTAGAGCAGGGCGAGTGGGGAGACACCGAGGGCGGCCGCGATGGCGACGAGGTCATCCACGTCGCAGCGTCGGCGGGTGCGTTCGATGCGGGACAGCATGGTGTTGGTCATGGGGTGGCCGAGCTCGGTGACACGGGCAGCGAGCTCGCGCTGGGCGAATCCACGCGAGGTGCGCAGCCGCTCGATGGCGTGGGCGGTCCGTTCTCCGGCGGGACCGATTTCCGTAGCTCTTCGGGGCATGCGTCTGTTGTAGCTCGGGTTCCCGGGTTCACGTAATCGCGGAAGCCCAGACATGGGACTTTGGGGCCCGTTTCGCGGAGAACGAACTGGCAAGTCCCGCATAGGCGGCCATTGCGGAACTAGGACCCATCTCGGATCACAGAGGTACGCACACCATCAGCGGCTCCGGCGGCGGAAACATAGATCGCCTCATCTACCCCGGTCAATAGATTTCGGGGTGCGATCTTCGCCGCTCTCCCTAGGCCGTCGACTTTTTGGTCAACCGGGGATTCGCCCTTACTGTAAAGACGTTCGCGATCAGCGATGCACTCTGACGCTTTTCGAGTGCGGATTCGCTGGACTTGCGCGGGCTGGGTGTGGCTGTCTTGGCCAAGCACCCCTGACAAAGGAATCGGCTCCCGGCGTTGCAGCGCCGAGAGCCGATGGGAGTCCCTTGTCCAAACCGCCCACTCCTGAACGGATCTGAGGAACGTCTATGCCCAACAGTACGGCCGACGCAGCCGTCCGCACACCCGCGCCCACCCCGGCGTCGCCGTCCCAGCAGCAGGCGAAGGCGGGGCGATAGGCATGGCACGCATCCGCACCATCAAGCCGGAAGCCTTCAGCTCCGAATCGCTGGCCGCCGTCAGCATCACCGCGGAGCGGACGTTCTTCGGTCTGCTCACCCAGGCCGACGACCACGGCCGGTTCCGTGACCAGTCCGCCGTCATCGCAGGCCTCTTGTGCTCGCTGCGCCCCGAACACGGCCCGATCGAGGTCGAGGACGACCTCACCCAGCTCGCCGGCAATGAACTCATCTGCCGGTACGAAGGCGAGGACGGCAAGCGGTACCTGCACATCGTGACCTTCTCCAAGCACCAGAAGGTCAACCGCCCCAGCGGTGTCCGGCACCCGAACTGCCCCTACCACGACGGCGGCCGGGTACCCCTGACTTCACCGCTGGCGCAGGGAGGGCTCCGTGAGGCGTCCGTGCACCATCAGGCACCCGCACTGGAGCTCGCACCCACACCTCATGCCGCTTCGATGGTCCCCGTATCCGCAGGTCAGGACGGGTTCAGTGAGCCCTGCGTGCAGCATCAGCAGGAAGTGCGGGAGCCTGCGCCGAGCCCTCACGGTCCGGATCTAGGACCTAGGATCATGGATCTAGGATCTCCGTTGGGAGGCGCGAGCGCCCCCGCCACACCGCAGACCGCAACGGCCCAGCAACTGGTCGCCGAGTACGCCGCCGCGTGCGGGAAGCGACCTCCGGAGAAGGTCTTGGGCCATGTCGGCCGGGAGATCAGCAAGTTGCTGCACGAAGGCATCGACCCGGACCACATCCGAGCCGGGGTCGACCGCATGCGCCTCAAGAGCCTCTACCCGAGCCTGCTGCCCAGCTTGGTCAACGAGGCCATGAACCCGCCGCAGGCCGCTGCTGGCGCGCGCCGAACCCCTCAGCCGTACACCAACCCCGTTGACGCCGAAGCCGCTTACGGAGGCCAGCTGTGACCACCGCGATCCGCGAACCCCAGCGTGCCGGCGCCCTGGCAGCCCGTCTCCAGGCCATCCTCGCCACCAAGGGCATCGACCCCGACGCCACCCCCGCCGGGCCCACGATGGAGCCGGTGACCGCCCTTGAACTCGCCGATCGTCGCATCCCGCCCCGCTACCGCGAAGCACTCGCCACCCAACCCGAAGTCCTGGGCTGGGTGGAGGCGGTCACCCGCGCCGGGCGGAACGGGCCGGCCGGGACCCGGGGCATCGCCTACGGCCCCTCGCTGCTGATCGCCGGGCCCACCGGCATCGGCAAGACCCACCAGGCGTACGGAGCCGTCCGCTCGCTGCTGGCCGCCGGAGTCCGCCTGCGCTGGCAGGCGGTCACCTCCGCCGATCTCTACGCCCAGCTCCGCCCCCGCCCCAACCACGACCCCGAACGGGAAATCCAGGAGCTCGGCCGGTGCCCGCTGCTGATCCTGGACGACCTCGGCGCGGCCAAGCAGTCCGAGTGGACGGAGGAGCTGACGTACCGGCTGATCAACCGCCGCTACACCGAGATGCTCCCGACCCTGATCACCACCAACCTGCCGATCGCGGAACTCCGCAACGCAGTCGGGGACCGCGTCGCCTCCCGCCTGGCAGAGATGACCACCCGCGTCATCCTCACCGGCCCGGACCGCCGACGCGCCCAGCCGTCGGGCTCCTGACCACCACGGTCCCCGCCCAGGTCGGTCCCCGTCATCGTGGGGACCAACCAACTGGTCCGAGCCGTTCGGGGACCGTCCCCATCCAGGTCCCGGCCCCGTCCCAATCACGGTCCCCAACCCCGTCCCCGTCCCCGTCCCAATCACGGTCCCCAACCCGGTCCCCGTCCCGGTCGCGGTCCCCGTCCCGGTCCCCAACCTGGCCCCGGTCCCCGGCTGACAGCGCCCTCCCCCAGGAGGGGACCGACAGCAGTCGAGCGGGGACGGTCCCCTGATTGCGCTGCCCGCGTCAGGCACCACAGGGACCGGTCCCCAACTCTGTTCCCGCAGGTCATCCCCCTGACATCCCCGACTCAGTGGGGACCGTCCCCACGGTCCCCACCATCCAGGACCGCCCCGCAACGGTTCAGGGACCGTCAGGTCACCACGTCGGGGACCGTCCCCACCCACGACTACGGGGAACGAGACGGGACCGGTCCCCGCGCCCATGCCACTGGGGACCGAGCACCTCCCGAATCGGGGACCGTCCCCGCCCGGTCCCCGAACAGCACCGGCAGCGTCTCGCGTCACGAGCGAGTGGTCCCCAACCGGTCGACCCCGCCCAACAGCCCCTTGACCTGCCCAGCCTCTACCTCTTCAAGGACACGCATGCACAACCCACCGCACGACCGTCCCAGCCACGACGAGCACATGCCCTCGCTTCCAGCCTCAGGAGGAGCAAGTTGTACCCAGAGCATTGCTCCCCTCGGGAGCAATGCTCTGGGCTCCCCCGCCCCAGGGGTGGCGGGAGCGGACCGGCACCAGGGGGCGCCGGTCCTTCGGGATGCTGCCGAGGCCGGACCGCATCACGAGACGGAGGGACAGCACGCCTGCCACACCCCCCGCTGCACGCACACCGCCCCAACGACATCGCACGTGCGCCAGCGTGAACGCCTGCTCGCCGAGAAGAAGCGCATGCACCAGCCCAGCTGCCGCATGAACGACGACGAATTCCAGCTCCTCACCGACGCCGCGTCTGCCTGCCGCATGAGCACCGCCGGCTTCCTCGCCCACTCTGCCCTGAAGGCCGCACGCGACCTCGAACACACCGAAGCCGAGATCGCCACCCACCGGGAGATGGTCAGAGAGCTGTTCGCGCTGCGCAGAGCCCTCGGCCAGATCGGCAACAACCTCAACCAGGTCGCCACCGTCCTGAACTCCGGCGCCGACGCCCCGCACGCCAAGGCGGTCCTCGACACCGTCCAGCGGACCGCCGAGCGCGTGGAGGACTTCACCCAGCGCTACTTGGAGACGGAGGCTCCCGCCGGATGATCCCCCGCGTCCACAAGATGGGCACCCGCACCATCGGCCTGATCCGCTACCTCTACGGCCCCGGCACCCACGAGGAACACACCGACCCGCACCTCGTGGCGGCCTGGGACAGCCTCGTCCCCGACCCCGGACGCAACCCGAAAGCCACTTACGCGGACCTGCAAAGGCTCCTCGACCAGCCCGTCGAAGCCCTGCCCAAGTCACGGCGCCCCACCGAGCACGTGTGGCACCTGTCCGTACGTGCCGCGCCCGAGGACCCGATCCTCAGCGACGAGCAGTGGGGCGACATCGCCCGCCGCATGGTCGCCGCCACCGGCATTACCCCCGCCGGCGATACCGCCGCCTGTCGCTGGGCAGCCGTCCGCCACGCCGACGACCACATCCACATCATCGCCACCACCGTCCGCGAGGACGGCCGCCGGCCCCGCCGCCACAACGAAGCCAAGCGCTCCCAGGCCGAAGCCCGTCTCATCGAGGCCGACTACGGCCTGCGCCGCCTCAACACCGGTGACGGAACCGCAGCTCAGCGCCCCACCAGCGCCGAGCGCCACAAAGCCGACCGCCACCAGCGGGAACGCACCCCGAGGGAGGAACTGCGCGAGAGCGTCCGACGCGCGGCTGCCGGCGCCCGGAGCGAGGAGGAGTTCTTCGACCGTCTCACCCATGCCGGTCTCCTCGTAAAGCGGCGCGTGGCACCGTCCGGGGACCTCCTCGGCTACACCGTGGCCCTGCCCGACGACCGCAACAAGAACGGCGAACCCGTCTTCTACTCGGGATCCAAGCTCGCCCCCGACCTCTCCCTGCCCCGCATCCGCGAACGCTGGACCCTGCCAGCAGAACCCTCCTCGGACGAGGGCGTCTCACCGGAGCAGCCCGTTCTCCCGCCGGTGACCGGCCCGGCGTACGCCCGCCGCCGCGCCACCACGGCGACCTGGCAGGCACTGCTGCTCATCGATCACGGCGACGACGGCACGACAGCAGCCCGGATAGCGGCTGCCGCCGAGATCCTCGACGCGCTCGCCGAGACCTCCGCTGCCCACACCCGACGAGAACTCCGGGATGCAGCCTTCGCGTTCGAGCGGGCCTCGTGCTCCCACGTCCGCGCCGTACGCGGGCACGACCATGCCCTGCGCCAGGCCGCGTACGACCTCGTCCACAGCGGACCGGCCCTCGGCCACGGAGAGGAGGGCGCTACCACCGCCATGCTCATCGACACCGCGTTCTTCCTCGTCACCGCGGCGGCGAACTGGCACGCCAAGAAGCACCACGCCCAGCAAGCCGAAGCCGCCCGCCGGGCCGCCGAACATCTCCGTGCCGCCTACGAGATCGCGGCCGTCCAGCCGATGTCCGTGCTCCACCAGCGAGGCCGCTCCCTGCCACTACAGCGACGGCAGGCAGCCGTCCTACGCCAGGCGCTGCCCGAGATTGCCGAACACATTCTGGCCGAGCCGGGCTGGCCCGCCCTGGCGGCCACACTCGCCGATACCCAGGCCGCAGGCCACAACCCGGCCCACCTCCTCGCCGAAGCCACGCGACACCGGGAGCTGGACAGCGCCACGTCCGTCAGCGGCGTCCTCGTCTGGCGCCTGCGCCGCCTCGCCCACCTGCCTGCCGATCCCGCGGCATCGCTCCCCCGGCACGCGCCGACCACACAACCGGCTCTGAAGGCCGCGAACAGCGCCTCCCGCCGGCGCTGACGGCAGAACGCGTCCGTCCCTACATAGCCGACGATCCCCGGTCAGCCAAACCGGGGATTTTCCGGAGCATTGAAAACATCACCACCAACCCCGTCCCGTAAAGGAACCTCCGCATGCCCGAATCCGAACTGCGCATCGAAGTCATCGCCCTGCTGATGGACTCGGACTTCAAGCTCCGGCCCGACACCAACACCTGGTCCCACCGTGACGGTCGCCCGTTCACCCGAGCCGAACAGGCGACCGCCCTCCAGGCCACGCACGCCGAACTCGAAGCCACAGCCGCCCTGAGTGCCCGCAACGCTGCGGCTGCCCTCGAACAGGGCACCGCCGTGGAGGCCCTCACCGAGCTCCTGTTCTCGTACTTCACCCGGCACCCCGACGCCCGGATGGTCATGGACGTACTCCCGCACATGACCGAGGAAGACCGCGCCGAGTACGAGCGCCTGCGCGCCATAGCCGCTCCGGACGGCGGCATCTACCTCCCCTACGAGGACTGACGGGCCCGGAACAGCAGCCTGCGGCCGGTGACCAGGTACCTCCCGGTCACCAGTCGCAGGCATTCGCTGTGCAAGGCCGACAGGCCTTACCCACTGGCAGTCGCAGGATCAGTGGTGGGCGGCCGCTGCCGCCAGCAACGGAGCCAGGAGGTCAACGGCTTCCTCCCAGCGGAAGCGGTCGGCGCCACCGCCGGACTTCGGACGGTGTGGCTCGTAGCTCCCGACCAGGACGCCCATCTCACGCAGCTCGGCGAGGCTGCGTTGGTACGCGCGGTGGGCTGCGAGGGCGGTGTTCACGTAGGGCAGGACGGCGGTGGGGATGCCCATGCCCGGAGCCTCGCAGAGGATGCCGAGGGCAAGGTTGTCCGCGAAGCCTGCCGCCCACTTGTTGACCGTGTTGAAGGTGGCCGGGGCTACGGCGATCGCGTCGGCAGGTGGGAAGGACCTTGCGTCGCCGGGCGCGCGCCAGGCGGAGCGCACGGGATAGCCGGTCCACTCCTCGACTACGGCGACATCGAGGAAGGCAATCCCCTGCGGGGTGGCGACGACGCCGACGTCCCACCCCCGCTCGTGTGCGGCGTCGATCAGCTTCCCAACGTCGCCCGCGATCCCGGCCGCGCAGACGACGACGTACAGGAAGGGCTTGCGCTGCGGCTCGGTCACGCGGGTACTCCCAGTCGGCGGCTCAAGTGGTGGAGCTCTGGCAGCGTACGCCGACGGTCGCGGGCCGCCATGTCGGCGACCAGCTCCCGGACGGCTGGTCGTCGTACGTCCTGGGCCGCGCAGATCTCCGCGATCCGCAGGGCCTGATAGCCGTCGGCGAGGCGGCCCTGCTGCGCGTAGGCACGGGCGGCTTCCACCCACAGGGCGGCCCGGCGCTCGGGAACGGGGATGTGGCGGCGCATGAGCGGACGGGCGATGTCGATGGCGACGCCGGCGTCGCCGAAGGACACGGCAGCGCTGACCTCGTGGAGGGCCACATTGGTGGGGCTGAAGTTGGCCCAGGCCTCGGGGTGGTCCAAGGCGACGTACTTCGCCACCTCCTTGGCCTCGGCCAGGAACTCTGCGGTGGCAGCGCGGTCCCCGGCCCTGCTGGCAGCCGTGACTCCGCGCAGTAGCAGCAACCCGAGCACGGAGAGATGGTGGTGGGGCTGCTGGTCGTACGCGCCGGCGAGTTGTGAGGCCGTGTGCTTGATCAGCGTGACGGCCTGGCCGGCGTGCTGTTCGCGGACCAGGACGTGCGCGTGGAGGCGGACGCTGGCGGCGAGGACGAGCGGATCACCCGAGCGTTCGGCCTCGGCCATCGCGCGCCCGACGGCGAGCCACGCCGTGCCGGGGTCTCCTTGCTTCAGCAGGAGGCTGGCCGAGGTCTGGTAGGCCGTGGCCAGGAAGCGGGGAAGCTCCTCGGCCTGCGGGGAGTCGGCGATGCAGTGGCGGAGATCGGTGATCAGGCCGGGAAGGGTCCGCTCCAGCTCCGCGTAGTCGCACGTGCTCCACAGGCGCCGGATGGCCGTGGCCCGGATTCGTAGTTCCCCGGAATCCGGCGCTTCCGTCGTCGGAACCGTCGGCATCCCGGGCATGAGTGCCCGGACGAGCGCGGGGTGCGCAGCCGTCGGCGCGACCGAGGCTGTGAGCGCGGTGACGCTGGCGGCAAGGAAGGTACGGCGGCGCAGCATTTCCTCTGTCTCCGGATCGTGGGGATCGGCTTCCGGGGCGGCCTCCGCCAGACCGAGTCGGGCCGGGGGAATGCGCAGGATGTGGGCGACGTCGCGCAGAACCCGGATGTCGTCCGTTCCGCGTCCGCCCTCCAGTCGGCTGATCTTCGACTGGTGGTATCCGAGCTCGCGGGCCACGTCCGCTTGTGAGCGGCCCTGTAAGACCCGAGCCCGGCGGATCAGTTCACCGATCCGGTGCGCCTCGCCCTGCGTGTCGACCATCTCCGCCACGGCCCCTTCTGCCGAGACCGATCCTGCCTGCTCAACCGAGCCTAGCTGCAAGGAACTTGCCCGCCATGCACAACGTGCATGAACGATGCAGGAGCTGCGCGGCACATCGCGCAGCTGCCTCCTGACCCGCTTGCCTGGTGGAACCGCACCCCTCCAGGAGGCTGCTCATGGAAGTGCACGAGGTCACGCTGACCGTCACGAGTACGCCCGAGGGCGCTGCTCGTGCCCGGCACCAGGTGATGAACGAGATCAGGGGCTGGCGCTCGGTCATCGGCACCGACGGCATGTGCGTGGCAGAGGTCGTGGCCGGCGAGCTGCTGGCGAATGCCGTTCAGCACACGGGAAACGAAGCTGCTTCCGTAACCGCTCGCCTGCGCGGGAGCCGACTGCGCTTCGAGGTCCGCGACCGGAGTTCCACCCTCCCCCACGCACGCCCACCCCGTACGGACGCCGAGGACGGCCGCGGGCTGCTGATCATCGACGCCCTCGCCGACCGGCACGGCGTCGAGCACAGCGCCGACGGCAAGTCCTGCTGGGCCGAGCTCGATCTGTCCGCACCCACCTCGGTCACGCCCTCCATCACGCGACCTCCCTGCAAAGGAGTTGAACGCATGGCACCCCATCGAGCTCTTGCGACGAGCGCGGAGGTCATCGCCGTACGTCCGGGGAGTCCCCTCGCCGGTTCGGTCACCGTCGACGGCTCCAAGAACGCCGCCCTGCCGCTGCTGGCCGCCGCAGCAGCCGTGCGCCGGACCATCCAGCTGGAGAACGTCCCCGCCAGCGCCGACGTCCACTGGATGCTCACCTTGATCCAAGGGGCGGGCTGGCACGTCGCCCGGGCCGTGGGACGGCCCGACAGCGTGGTGATCATGCCCCCTGACGTCGTACCCGCGGAACTCGACCTGGCCCCGGCCGCCCGGATCCGCGCGTCGTACTACCTGGTGCCCGCACTCCTTGCCCTACAGGGGAACGCCCGGCTGCCCTGGCCCGGTGGATGTCGGATCGGGGAGCGCGGCATGGACCTGCACTTCAAGGTGTACGAGGCGTTCGGCGACCGCGTAACCGTCCATGACGAGGGCTATCACGTCGAGGCCGGTCGACCCGCCACGGGAACGGTCTCCCACACGTTGCCGTTCCGGTCGCGCGGTGCGACGGTCGTCGCCGTCCTGCGTACGGTCGTCGCGGGCCGTGCGCTGCGCCTCGGTCGGCCGAACCTGTCGCCGGAAGTCCTCACCGTGCTGGACGCCCTGCGCTCGGCGGGATGGGAGGCCCGAGCCGGCGAACAGGTCCTGGACCTGAGCCCGGCAGCGGCTTCACCGGCCCAGATGCCGGCCTGGCGCGTTCCGGGCGACAAGATCGAGGCTGGCACCCTGGCCTGCGCCGTCGCCGCCACCGGTGGGACCGCGCGCATCGAGGGCGTCCAAGGTCGGGATGTGGTGCCGTTGCAGGCAGCCCTGCAACGGCTGGGCATCCCCACCGCGGTACGGGAGGACGTCCTCCTGGTCGATGGGAGCGCCGCCCGGCCGACGGGCCGTCCCCTTCGCGCCATCGCCACGCTCGCCACCGGCGGCCTGGACGCCGACTTCGAACCTCCCCTGATGGCACTGGCTCTCGGCCAGCCCGGCACACACCTGTTCGCCGACTCCATCAACCCCGGCCGCCACGGGAACCTGCTGCCCCAGTTGGCCCGGCTCGGCGCGAAGATCGAGGAGATCTCCCCCACCGAATGCCGACTGACCGGCCCGCAACGCCTCACCGGAGCCGGGGTAGAGGCCACCGACATCCGCACCGGCTCCGCGCTCATGGTGGCCGCGCTGACCGCCCGCGGAATCACCACCCTCGGCGGAGTCGACCAGCTCCGCCGCGGCCACGCCGACCTGCCCGGCAAGCTCCTCCACCTCGGCGCCGACATCTGCGAGGTCGCGCCATGACCACGGCCCGTTCCCTACGACAAATCATGGCAACCACCGACGTCCACTCCGCTCTCGACGCCGACGGCCCGCTGCTCGGGCACCTCCACCAGGCACGCACGGACAGCCTGCTGGTGGACTGCGGCGACTTCTTCGAGGGCACCGGGTACTACCGCCTCGGCCGGGGCGCGCTCGAACGGGACATCCTGCTCGCCCTGTACGACGTCGTCGCTCCCGGGAACCACGGCTGGCCGCACTACGTCGAGGCTGGCCTCCGCCAGCGGACCGTATGCGCCAACGTCGTCGAGGACACCACCGGCAACGCGCTCTTCCGACGTCTGCGCATCGTGGACATCGCGGGCAGAAGGACGGCCGTCACGGCCGTGATCGGCCTGCAGGCGTTCAACTCGATTCCGGCCGGGCAGCGGTCCGCCCACCGCGTCACCGACCCCGTCCAGGCTCTGCGCGAGCTGATGCTCGCGCACCACCACGAGGTCGACTCCTGGGTCCTCCTCAGCCACTCCGGCTTCGAGCAGGACCTCCAGCTCGCCGAGGCGTGCCCTTTCCTCGACGTGGTCTTCGCCGGCCACTGCCACAGCGAACACACCGGACCCGAACGGGTCGGCAGCACCATCGTGCTCAAGGGGCAGGAACTCGCCGTCGGCTACGCAGTCGCCGAACGCTCCCTCGAAGGCTGGGTCGGACGGACCGCCCGTTTCCCCGACACCTCGGGATCCGTCCTGCCGACCGAGCTGGCCTCCGTCCGTGAACAGATCGCCTCCATCGACGCACAGCTGGCCGAGCCGCTGGGACGTCTCGTCGCGCCCTATCGGAACAAGCCGCTCGACCGCCGCGCTCTGCTCCGCGAACTGGCCGACCGGCTACGCAGCGGACTCGGCAGCGAGGCGGTCGTCCTCAACGAGACCGCCGTGCGCACGACGCTGCTGGGCGAAGTCCTCACCGCGGGAGACCTGCTGGCCATCGAGCCGTTCGACAACAACCTGGTCGAGGCCCAGGTTGCGCCGGCCTTCCGCCACGACCCCGCTGCCCTGCTCACTCACCTCACCGAGCGGGCAGGACCCCTGATCACCTCCCCCGATCCGCTCCCTGTCGGGCTGACGAGCGTGCTGACCACCGACTACTTCGCCGACACCTGTCTCGGCAGCCGAGCCCATCCCGCCTGCCTCAGCCTCGGCTCGGCGATCAGGAGCATCCTGACCAACGGAGACGACCAGTGATCCTCACCGGACCCGAGATCACCTCCGCCTCGAAGGACGGACGGCTGCGCATCTCCCCCTTCATGCAGACCCAGGTCAACCCGAACAGCTACAACGTCCGCCTTGGCGGGACCCTGCTCACCTATACCAACGAGGTACTCGACGCCCACAGGCCGAACCCCACCCGTCGCACAGAGATCGCCGACGACGGCCACGTCCTGCAGCCTGGCGAGCTGTACCTCGGCCACACCCTGGAGGAGGTGGGATCCGACCTCTTCGTCCCCCTGCTCTTCGGTCGGTCCTCCGTCGGCCGACTGGGGCTCTTCGTCGAGATCACCGCACCCATCGGTGACATCGGCTTCCACGGCCAGTGGACACTGATGCTCACCCCGACCCGCCCCGTACGCGTCTACGCCGGGATGAAGATCGGGCAGATCATGTTCTTCGTCTCCGAGGGCGCCATCGACCTGTACGAGGGCAAGTACCAGGCGGCCTCAGGGCCCCAGCCCTCCTCGTACTGGCGCGACCTCGACAGTACGGCGGTGACCTCGTGATCCTCACCGGACCGGCCATCGGCGCCGCCCGCGAGGCGGGCCGCATCACCATCGACCCGTACGACCCGGACCGCCTGTCCCCCAACGCGTACGACTGGCGCCTGGGCAGCACGCTCCGCGTCTGCGAGGGCGACCTCGACGCCGCCAGTCCCACCGCCTTCTCCGAACTCACCCTCCCCGACGACGGGTACGTCCTGGAGCCCGGCCACCTCTACCTCGGCCACACCCTGGAGCGGACGGGCTCCGAGTCCTACGCCCAGCTCCTCAACGGCGACCGGACCACCGGCTCCCTCGGCATCTGGGTCCACGTCTCCGCCCCGCTCGGACACCAGGGCCACGCGATCCGCTGGACCCTGGAGATCCGAGCCACCCGCCCCGTGCGCGTCCGGCCCGGCATGACCTTCGGCAAGCTCGTCTTCCTCCGCACCCACGGCTCCCCGGCCAGCTACCAGCAGCACGGCCTCAAGTACCGCGCCAGCGAGGGCATCGAGACATCCCGCCTCTACGAGGAGAACCCCGGAGGCCGCCGGTGAACCGCGTCGTCGCCACCGCCCTCGACCTGCCGTTCCCCAGCCCCAGCGGAAGCGTCGAACTCTTCCTCGACCTCTACGCCGGCACCCAACCCGCGATCCCCGCCCGCGCCTTCATGCTCGCCCCCAACGGCGCCCGGCCCCACCCCCCAGCCGGCATCGACCTACTGCACGCATCCGGCAAGTGCCTCGACGGCCACGCCTTCAGCCGGTACGTCACCAACCTGCGCCACGCCATGACGGCCGCCATCGACCCGCACCAGATCAGCGTGCTGCACCTGCACCACCTGGCCTTCGGCGCCACTCCCGCCCTCCTGCGGGCCCTACCCGCCCACCCCCGGATCGCTTTCGTCCACGGCACCGACCTCCTGCACGCCGAGAACCACACCACGCAGCTGCGCGTTCTCCGCGAGACAGCCTCCGCTGCCGACGCGATCGTCGTCCCCACCGGCGCCATGGCCGACCGCCTGCTCAAACTCGCCCCCAAGACCGACAGGCACAAGATCGAGAAGATCCCCTAGGGCATCCCCGACCGCCTCCTCACCGGCCCACCGCCCCGGCCCGCCCGACGTCCCACGAGCCACCTGCGGATCCTCTTCGCAGGCCGCCTCAGCTCCGAGAAGGGCCTCGAACCCCTCCTCCAAGCCGTCGCGGCCACCCGCTCGGTCGAGCTGAGCATCGCGGCCCCGCGCGCCCAGTTCCTCGACCTCGCCCCAGTCCTCCGCCAGCTCGGCGTCCACGTCCGCTACCTCGGCTGGTTCCGCCGCGACCAACTGTGGAAGGCCTTCGCCGACCACGACGTCCTGGCCGTGCCCTCCACCACCTTGGAGGCCATGGGCCTCGTCGCCCTCGAAGCCCAGGCCTGCGGACTCCCCGTCCTTTACCAACCCGTCCCCGGCCTCAGCGAAGCCCTCTCCGGCACCGGCCTGGCCACCGACTTCACCAACCCCACCACCGCAGCCCACGACCTCCACCGTCTGCGCACCACCCCCGGCCTCCTGGAGATGCTCCGGGCATCCGGCCGCACCAATGCCGCCCGTTTCCCCCTCAGCACCACCGCCACGGCCATCGCCGACCTCGGCCGGCGACTCGCCTGACACCACCCGTGGCGCAGCCGGCACCGCCCCGGCCGCGTCACTAACCTGGCCAGCGGACCACCCGCGGCCCACGACGATCGGGAGACCATGACCCACACCACCGACCGGATCGAAGACCTCCTCCAGACCGGCGTACGCGACGAGGTCTACCCCGGCGCGGTGTGGGCCGTCGGGAACGCCGACGGCATCCAGGCCAGCGGAGCCGTCGGCCTCCTCGACCCCGACCACCCGGACGAGCCGATGCGGCTGGACACCGTCTTCGACGTGGCCAGCCTCACCAAGATCCTCGCCGTCTGGTCCACGATCGGCACCCTCGTCGAAGAGGGAAAACTCCAGCTCTACACCCCGCTGGGCACCTTCTGGGACGAGGTCGCAGGCCACCCCCTCGCCCGGGCCACGGCCCACCACCTCCTCACCCACACCGCCGGCCTGCCACTGCGCGCCAACCTGAAGAACCTCTACGGCACCGACCCCCAGGACATCCGCGACGGCGTCCTACACGAGGCCCTCCACCGCCCGCCCGGCGAAGCCGTCGAATACACCGACCGAGCCGCCCTCGTCCTCGGCTACCTCGCCGAGCACCTCTCGGGCCAGCCCCTGGACCAGCTCGCCACCGACCGCGTCTGGCACCCCTTGGGGATGACGCAGACCCGCTTCGGCCCCCTCCCCGCCACCGAGGCGGCCCGCTGCGCCCCCACCGAGTACGACGAGGCAACCGGCACCCACCTCAAGGGCACCGCCCACGACTTCTCCGCCCGCCTCCTCGGCGGCGTCTGCGGCATCGCCGGCGCCTTCTCGGTCCTCGACGACGTCGCCCTCTTCCTCCGCCACATGCTCGCCCCCACCCAGACTGCCTTCGGCCCGGCTTGGATCAAGGACTCACTCCACCTCCACACTGGCGACCTCACCCCCGCCCGCGGCCTCTTCTGGCACCCCGCCCCCGGCACCGACCCCACTGAGGACATCTGGGTCCACTACGGCTTCACCGGCACCGGCATGTGGATCAGCCCAGCCCGGAGCTGCTGGGCTGTCCTGCTAACCAACAAGGTCTACTTCACCCGCGACCGCGGACCATTGACCGAGATCCGGAACAGGTTCAGAGCCAGTCTGTTCGCCTAGCCAAGTCCCTTGGCACGCCGCGCTACTGTCCCCCGCAAACGTAACCACGATGATGACGAACGACGTAGACGAGCAATGCCTTACGGGTCCAGGTACAGCAGCACCGAACCTCCCACTTGAGGCAGGTCAGCGACCGAGTGCAACGGCCAGGAAGGCCGCAGTGATCGCCGGTAGCAGCATGACAATGGCGTACCGCACGCAACGGTTCTTGGCTCGGGCGATCCTGCTCGTCTCCCTCAGCGCACGGAGTAGCCGGGGCTGGGGATCTGAGCCGTCCCGCCTGAGCCCAGCCGACAAGTCGGCGCGCGTCTCTGCACGCACCACGTCTTCGTAGTACGCGAGGAGGCCGTGCCTCTCGCTGGCTCGTGCCCCACGGCGCGGGGCAAGAGCCAGGAGCAGGAAGACTAACGCCCCGGTCGTGGTGGCCGCTGCCGTCCACCACAACGGGACGGCCCACAAGACATCGAGGGGACGTCGTACGAGAAGGAGCCCGAAGAGTGTTCCCCCAGTAGCCAGAAGGATGGCTGCCTTGCCGTCAGCCCGGCCGATCTCCAGATAATTCTGTGCGATGAGTTCGCGCGAAAGAATCACCACGTGGTCCGCGTCCGAGACATGGTGTTCGGGCCGGCTTCTCAAACGGGCGAGGCGAGACGGTAGAGCCCACATCACGGCGCCCCTCCGTGGAAGCCGTTCATGCCGCTGTGCGGTACACCCGCGTCGCCGATCCTGCGCAGGACCTCATCGCCCTGGGGTACGCCGACTTCGCTGAGGAGGCGCGCCAGGTTCACCCCGACGAAGCCCCGGTCCTCCTTCGTCAGTCCCTGGAGCGTTGCCGCCAGCGTCCGCTCCCATCCGTCCCGCTCGGTGAGCAGGTCGCCGTGTGCGACCGTCCAGTCGAGCACCTCCCTGGCCTGGTCGGGATGGTGGAGCAGCCAGAGGGCCGCCAGACCGACCGGCCCGCCGGCCACCACCTCGCGGTAGAAGCGGTAGGCATCGCGGTGGGCCTCGCCGAAGCCCGGCGGGAGGAGGAGCTCGGCAGGATGACTTGAAGCCGGTAGGAGGCCGGCTGGAGGGTCCAGGAACCAGTAGGTCAGGCCCGCCCCGTCGATGTTCCGCGGCTGACCGGGGGGCTCGACCTGAGCGGTCCCGTACAGGGTCGGCGGCTGTCGAAGGGGATCAGAAGCACCCGGCAGTCCGGCACTTCCACGGACGGCCTGGTCGATCAGCCGACGCGCGGCGTCCTCCGTCAGGCCGCTGCGTGCCGCGACCACCGGATTGCTGACGTTCCAGGCGACTTCGTAGCGTGCTCGCGAAGGCGTTGGTGTCGCAGGACCCCGGCGTGGCACCTCCACCACGGTCCGGCGTTCTGCCAGCGAGACCCACCCGATCGAGTCGAACTCCCGTCGGAAGGTCGCCCCGATCGAAGGTCGGGGGTATCCCCAGATATCTCCGCCCCGGGGCGGCTCGAGGCGATCCGCTTCCTGATCCGAGAGGAAGACGAGCGCGCGATCCGAAGACGATCCGAACCGTTGTCGCAGCAGCTGCCGAACCGGTGAAGAACTGACCGACGTAAACAGTGGCCTGCTCATGACGCACTCCTCCTGCGCGATGTGTTCGTGTGATCTCGGTGGCGCCCCAGTAGGAAGCGGATGACTCCCCGACGATGGCGAGCGGTACGGGAGAGCTCGCTCACCACGAGGTCGAAGGCCGTCCTCTGGAACATGTCGGGGTCGGCTTCGACCCGCCCAAGCCCTTGGGCCATCGCTTCGTACGTGGCCGGGTCGTCAAGGCCCAGCACAACGAGGGCAAAACCCTGAGCGGGGTGGCACTCAAGAATGCGGGCGAGGCTCATCCGGACCGCACCCGGTATACCCGGCTGAGGGAACGTCGAGAGGGACATGGAGTGAATCACGTGCACCGCCAGCGTGTGACGTGGTGTTCCCCGGCCGTCTCCGAGCCATCTCGTCACCGCCTCAAGGACCTCGATGTGGTTCGCCTGCTCGGTGAGGAGGGCGCCCAGCGCGAAGGAGACCGCGGAACGCAGCTTCGCATCCAACTCCGGAGAGGAGCCGCCGAGGACGTTGTCCAGGAGTTTGAGGGCCGCGCCCGGCCGGGCGAGCCCGTAGCTGCCCCCGCAGGTCTCGGCGACCGTGCAGCGGAGAACTACGGATGACCGGCTGCTCCACCGACGCATCTGCTCCTTGACCGCACCGGAAACCAAGGGGTACTGAACGAGCTCTCCCAACGCCACCGCGACCAGCCGTCGGCGCCAGCGGTCCTCCGAGGAGGCGAACCGGTCCAGCTGAGTCAGCACGCCGGGGCCGGTGGCATGCGCGAGCACCCGGCCAATCGCCTTTCCAGCTGCCAGATCGAGGCCCGGCTGATAGTTCAGCTGCTCCAGAGCTCCCCACAGCGCCGCCGGCATGCCTTCGAAGTCCAGCCAGAGGTGGCGCAGAATTGTCGCCGCGCGGTGCCTGCCCGAGAAGACGATCGGCTGCACGGGGTATCGAAACCGGTCGGCGGGAGAACTGCGTGGTGTCTCCAGGCGTGCACCGATGGCTTCGAGGCGGTCTTCGAACGAGGGGCCGAGGACATCCGGCAGCTGATCGTCCGGGGCCTGGTTCTGCCCCGTCTTTGCAGCACGTACACCGAGTAGTGGCCGCATCTCGGTGGCGAACTGCTCGATGACCGTGCGGTCCTGTCCAGGGAGCAGAGCGACGGCCGCCATCAAGGAGACCTTGTCGGCACTGTGCCGAGCCTGAGCGAGCGCGGACCAGGCAGCGGCCTCGGTGCCGGTCAGTAGGTCCTCGAGCACAGACCCGATCGGTGCAGACGTCTCCGCGGACTGCCGCAATCCCTCCGCCAGGTCGACGGCATCACCGGGCAGTGAATGGGTCGAGAGGTAGTCAGTGGACTCAGGGGAGGCCAGGTGCCGCAGTGCGGCGTCGAGTTGCAGGCTGTCGAGCCCCCCTTTGGCCGCCATGAGCCGTAGTCGTCTCTCTGCGATCTCGTGCGGTCCGGGTGCGGCATGTGCCTCTTCCCACCGGCTGGCGTCTGGCGGCAACCGGGCATCCTGCGCCATGGTGACGACCAGGTGAGCCCCGGCGTCGTGCAAAGCCTTGGCCAGGCCCGTCAGCCGCACTTCGTCGAGGGCCCGGGCCGAAGCCGTCGGCAACCCCTGCAGGAGGTACCCGCGGCCGGCCTTCGGCCGCCATGCCGACAGATCCGCCATCGCATCCAGACCCGTGACACCGTCCTCGCCGTGCCTTTCAGCAAGAAGGGCGAACCCCGCCGTGCCGGCGCCCGTTCCGGCCTTCGCCCTGAGCAGCACGATCCGGCTGTCCAGAGCCTTACGGCAGCGTACGTACGACGGCGGTTCGACGAATCCGTGCAGCCGGTCGCGCACCTCTTCCGCCGGATAAGGCCCCTCGCGCAGGCGCGGTTTGAGGATTCCCTCGATGGCTTCGTCGTTGGATGCGGCGATGTGCAGGAAGTTGAAGTCGCCTCCGACGTTCCCCATGAACGCAACTCCGCTGTCCACCCGTTGGTGGCCCTCGCGGAGGGAGCTCTGCTGCCCGGTCCCCGGTCCAACCGACGGATCGGGCTGATCGGCGTCCGGCTGCTCGTCCGGCTCGGCGGCCGGTTCAGGTCCGGCGTTCACCGGTGGTCCCCGTCACCGGTCCGCTTGTCACCCGCAACGTTGTCTCCGCTGCCCCAGTGCTGGTTGGTGCCACGGTACGTGGTCGCGGGCGCGGTATAGGTGAAGTCACGACCTACGTTGCCCATCACTGCGGCGCCTTCCCCGACGTGCTGGGAGTTTCCGCGGTACTCCGTTCCGGAACCCTTGTCCGATGCCACGGCGGGCTCCGCCGGCACCGCAGCTACGGGTTCCTCACGCGGCCGGATGCCCGCCCGCACGAGGTTCCCGGAGGGCGAAGGAACGTACAGCCAGGCGCGCTGCGAGAAGTTCTTGCCTTCGACGCTGGCCGACACTTCGACACACCGGTCGGGGTGGAGCCCCGTGTAGGCGCCCAACACGACGTCTTCGTAGACCCGCTCCGAGACGATTGCGGCGAGGTGGGTCACCTCCTCGCTCGCTGCGGCGAGGATGGCCTTGACCGGACGCGAATCCAGGAGCCGGTGCATGTCGTTGCGGGCCGTTCCGTTGCCGTCCCCGGGCTCGCCCCCATCGGGCAGCGGACCGACGTGGATGCTGGCCCGGAGCCTGATCCGTGGACCGACGGCCTGCCGGTTGTACGAACCGAGTACATCGTCCAGAACGCCCAGGAACGGCCAGAGCACGAAGGGCAGGTGCACCGGATCGAACCCGAAGACGACGCCGTCTCCCGTATTGGCGGGAAAACGCTGGGCATCGCGCAGCTGGTGCAGGCCAGCCCGCTCCAGGGCCTGCTCCACCAGCTGGGGAATGAGCTGACTGACCGGTCCGTGCTGAGCGGCCGGCAGTCCGGTGAAGTCCTTGGCGTCAACGGCGAACAGGGCGCGGTAGGGCGGGAGCGGCCGGCTCTCGGCATACGGAACAGGCACGGGTGCAGACATGCGAGGTCTCCTCACGGATGGTCCGGTAAGTGGCCGTAGTCGGGCTGCTTCGAGGTTCCATCCGCGCCACTCCGCCGAGTGCACAGCGCTGGGCGCACGGGGTGTGTCCCGGGTCACAGGCTGCCGTCCTCAGTCGGCCGCCGCCCAGCGCTGCAAGGCTTCCACGTCCCTGATGACGATCACCCGCCGCGCCGTTTCGACCAGCCCGACGGCCCGCAGCTGCCCCAACCCGCTGATGACCGCATTGCGTGTCACGCCGATCGCCTGCGCGACCTCTTCCTGATTCAGCCCCGTCAGCCGGACGGCGTTGCTCGCCGCCGTCTGATCGGTGAGCACGGCCAACCTCAGCAGTGTGCGAGCCAGCCGCACGACCAATGGCAAGGTCTGCAGTTCGGCTCGGTGGATGTCGGACTCGCGCATCCTGGCGAGTGCCTGGCGCATCAGATGCATGACCAGTCCACGCTCCTCGACGAACTGGACGAAGCGCTGTGCGTCCAGAACGACTGCAGCGCAGGGCGTCAGGGCAACGACGTCCGCCGTCCGCGAGGTCCCGTTGAAGACCGAGACTTCTCCGAGGAGGTCCCCCGGCCCTCGAAACGCGAGCCACGTCCTCGCGCCATTCGGTTCTCGGCAAACCACCTTGGCCAACCCGGAGGTGAGGGCGAGGAGGTGCGTCCCTGGGGATCCCTGCCGCAGCATCACGCTGCGCTCGGAGTACATCCTGGTCACGCCTTGACTGCGCAGGTCACGCCAGACTTCATCGGACAGCACGCGTCACCTTCCCATCACGCCCGCATCGGTACACATCGGCCCCCGAGTTGTATGCCGATGTGGCGGGCAGCATCGGCGTATGGGTGATGTTGACCGGAAGTGGTCGTGCCACTTCGACTCAGCGGCAACCCGCACCGAAACGCCCTCCGGCTGGGTAAAGTTCGGGGCCAGCGGTCCACGACGTCGTCGGGTGGTGGGGTGGGAAGGCAATTCTTCATCGCCTTGGGGAGCGGCAAGTACCGCCACCTTCCGAAGGAAGAGCAGCTGGCCTCCGTACCCGGGGACGTACGGGCGACGACCGAGCTGTTCCAGGCGTTCGGCTACACGGCCGTGTTACCGGGTCTGGGGGACTACGAAAGCGCCGACCAGATACGTCGGAAACTGACCCATTGGTCGTCTGATGCCGATCTGACGGCCGATGACGTCGTCGTGGTGTACTTCGCGGGCCACGGCTCCGTGGAGGAACGGGACCGGCACTACCTGCTGTGCTGGGACTCGCAGGAGGACGACCTCGTCTCCAGCGCCCTGGCCACCGAAGACCTCGTACGCATCCTCTGCCGCGGCGAGCTGCGTCACCTTCTGCTCATCCTCGACACTTGCTCCGCAGGAGCGGGCAGCGCGGATGCCGCTGCCGTCGCTCTCCAGACGATCGCCTACCGGAGCACCTCCGGTCACGTCTCGACTGGCCTGTGGTTCCTGGGCTCGGCCCGGCACAAGGACATCGCGGAGGACGGCATGTTCGTCACGGCCCTGATCGCGGCCGTCGAAACCACTGCCGACAGGACCGGACAGCGCCAGCAGTATCTGGACCTGACCGAACTCGTCAAGGCGGTCAACGAGCAGTTCGATACCGGAGGCCACGGCCAGCGAGCCGAGCTGGCCAGTGGACTGGTAACCGGTCTCGCACCGTTCCTGGCCAACTCGAACTACCGGGAGGAACTTCCGCCCCAGGGAACTGATCTACAGGTCCAACGCCGTGTGGCCGATCGGGACCTGGACGAGCACTTCGGCCCCCGCTCCCGGGGCGTGGAGTTCGAATCCGAGCAGGGCCTGTACTTCAGCGGGCGGATCCGGGTGCTGTCCGAACTCGTGGCCTGGATCACCTCGCCCCGAGGCGACGGTCGCGGCAGGGTCGTCACCGGCAGCCCCGGATGCGGAAAGTCCGCGGTGCTCGGACGGATCGTCGCCCTTTCAGACTCCGGGTACCGGGCTCGTCTGGACCTCTCCGATGTCGACACTTCGACCGTGCTTCCCGCCGGATGCGTCTCGGCAGCGGTCCACGCCCGCCACAAACGGCTGGAGGAGGTGGTCGAACGGATCGCGACCGCGCTGGACACCCGTACCGAAGGCCCCGCCGCCCTGCTGCAGGAGCTGACACGGCGCGGGCGCCACGGGGCACCCATCGTCGTCGTGGTGGATGCCGTGGACGAAGCGGGGTCGGACACTGCCGCGGACGCCGGCGGCCACGGCGAGCCTCGCCGGATCACTCGCGAACTGCTGCGACCCATGTCGGAGATTCCGGGCGTGAGGCTGCTCGTCGGAGCCCGCCACGAACTCGTGGGCCCGCTGGGGCGCACCTTCACCGTCATGGACCTGGGTCAGGAAGGCTACCGGGCGACTCAGGAGGACGTATCCGGCTACGTCGCACGGATGCTGCTCGCCAGCGACGAACCCGAGATCCCGACGC
This sequence comes from Streptomyces sp. NPDC033966, assembly GCF_055575955.1. Classification (NCBI taxonomy): domain Bacteria; kingdom Bacillati; phylum Actinomycetota; class Actinomycetes; order Kitasatosporales; family Streptomycetaceae; genus Streptomyces; species Streptomyces sp. NPDC033966. Next base: position 128,222 of record NZ_JBVIRQ010000015.1, read on the forward strand.
CGTACCGAGATCAAGCCGATCGTGCCCGTACGGTCGCCGACGCTGTGGCGGCGAAGGCAGCCGGCGTCTACCTCTACGCGAGGACGACGGCACGCACCCTGCGCTCCGACGGATCCACCGTCGACACCAGCCGGCAGGGTTGGGCCGAGGACCTGCCCAGTGAGGTGGGTGAAGCCTTCGATGACTATCTGGCTCGCTTCGGACCGGACGAGGCCCGGGTGCGACGCATGCTGCTCGCGCTGGCCTTCTCGGAGGGGAAGGGGCTGCCCCGGGGCCACGTGTGGACCACGCTGAGCTCGGTGATCTCGGGGGTTCCCTGCACGGAGGCGGACATCACTTGGGTCCTGGACGTGGCAGAGGCTTACGTCGCCGAAGTCATCGACGATGACCGAAGGTCCGCGTACCGCCTGTACCACAAGGCGCTCGCCGAGCATCTGCGTGCCACTGCCGACCGGTCGGCGGAGCAGGTCCAACGGTCGATCGTACGAGCCCTGCGCTCACTCGTCGCCAAACCGATCGACGGGCCGCCGGGCTGGTTCGGTGCCGTCGGCTACGTCCGTCATCATCTGGCCACCCACGCAGCCGCGGGCGGCGTGCTGACCGGCCTGATCGAGGATCCCGGTTTCCTGCTGGCCAGCGATCCACGAGCGCTCCTCACGGCCTTCTCCTCCATTGAGGGCGATACAGCGCGGCGCATCCGAAGCGCGTACGAGCAAGTGGCGCACCGGCTCACTCCTGATCGTCCGCTCGGCGCCCGTGCCGCGGACCTGCAGCTCTCTGCCCGACGGTGCGAGGCCGATCCATTAGCCGACAGCATCGAGGACCTGTCGCTGGAACGTCCCTGGGCCGCGAACTGGGCCTGGTGGTCCACGAGCGGTGTCCACCGGCTGCTGGCCGGCCATACCCGGAACGTGAGCTGTGTTGCCGTGGGCGCGCTGGATGGTCGTCCCATCACCGTCACCGGCAGCATCGACGGCACGGCACGTATCTGGGATCTGACAGCTCAGCAACAAATCGGCGATCCCCTCTCCGTCGGCATCGCCGTCAGCGCCGTAGCCATGGGGGATCTGGGTGACTACACCGTGGCTCTCACCGGGGGCGAGGACGGCACGGTCAGGATTTGGGACCTTTCGGCAGGCCAAGAACACGGAACTCCTCTGCGCGGGCACACGAACCGGGTGGCGAGCATCGCGATGGGGGCTCTCCGCGGGCGACCGGTAGCACTTACTGCCAGTGCCGACGGCACGGCACGGTTGTGGGACCTGCAGGATCGGTGCCAGCTGGGGAACGAGCTGACCGAGCACCGTCGTTCGGTGCTCGCCGCTAGCTTCGGCGAACTCGATGGGCGGCCGATCGCGGTCACCGGCGGGGACGACAAAGCCGTTTACGTCTGGGACCTGTCCGAAGTGATCGACGGTGGGAACGCTCGTGTGGATGGCAGCCCACTCATCGGCCCAGCGATGGGCGTCTCGGCAGTGTGCGTAACCAAAGTCGATGGCCGGACCATCGCACTGGTCGGCGACCAGGCAGGCATGCTGAGCCGCTGGGACCTACACGATCGGCGTCAGGTCGGGGAGCCGGTCAGTGCCCACGTCTACTACACCCGCAGCGGGGTGACCTCGGCTGCCGCCGGCCACTTCGAAGGGCGCCCGGTGGCAGTGACGAGCGGCCGGATGGAGGCACGGCTCTGGGACGTCCGCACCCTCCAACAGGTCGGTCCGCCGCTGCGCGGCCACGTCGGCGACATCACCGCGGCAGCGCTCTTCGACCGGGACGACAGCGCCCTCGCCGTCACGGTGAGCCAAGACCGGACGGCTCGCATCTGGGACCTGACCGCAGACCAGCCCTCAGAAGGCCACGCACGACCAGTACTGGCCGCGGCCTACCGCTCGCACCAGGGCCGGGACCTGGCTGTCACCGGGAGTGAGGACGGATCAGCTCGCCTGTGGGACCTGCGCACCGGCCAGGAGTGCGCTTCCCCACTGGAGGGTCACACCGGACAGGTCATGGCCGTCGCGGTCGGAGAAGTGGGAGGTTCACTCGTCGTCGCCACGGGCGGGTCCGACACCACCGTCCGGTTGTGGGAGCCGCTCCGCGCCGACAACTCGGCCACTCCCCTTCTCGGCCACACGAATGCCGTTCGATGCGCCGTCTTCGGCGACTTCGACGAGCGGACCGTACTCCTCACGGGAAGCGACGACGGAACGGTACGTCTGTGGGACGCGCGCGACGGCACCGCGCTTTGCCCACCACTGTCTGGTCACATCGGAGGCATTCGGCACCTGTCGGTCCGCAAGGTCGGACGCATGCTAGAGGTCGCTCTCTGCACTTCTTTGGACCACGGATACCTGTGGCACATCGCCCCCGGGCCGAGCCAACCGGCCGCAACGCGCCACGGCCACTTCGATGCGCCTGCGCTCACACCCGCCGCCCGGACCGTAGGGGTCGGGTTCCACCAAGGGCGCCCCGTCGTCGTGGTGATCCTGGACGGAAACGCGGTCCATGTCCGGGACCTGGAGACCTCCGCCGCCATCGCAGGTCCCTTTGTAGGCCACACCGGTTTCATAACAGCGGCCACACTGGGCCAGATAGGCAGCAGGACAGTCGTCACCACTTCCGCATACGACAACACCTTGCGCACGTGGGACATAGCGTCCGGCACGGAGGAGGGCCCGCCACTGGAAAGCTGCAACAACCTGTCGCCGGGCTCGCAGGTTCCTCCTGTGATCGGGCGAATCGGCAGCGTTCCGGTACTGATCGGGATCGGCTCCCAACACGTCCGCTTGTGGAACTTGACGACCATGGAACCAATGGGCGAGCCACTGTGCGGCGTCGAACATCACCTACTCTCGGCCGACATCGCACATGCCACTGACGGCCGTGCGGTCGTGGTGACGGGGAACTTCGACGGGTCGGTGCGGGTCCACGACCTGGATAATGGCTGTCAGGTCGCTGCCCATCTGACCTCCGGGTCCCCATCGACCTACAGCGTCGCCACGGAGCTTCTGGACGACGAGGTCATCGTGGTTCGCAGCAACTGGACGGACGTTGACGTGTGGTCTGTCAGCACCCGCCGGCGGCTGTGGAAACGGGCCGGAGCCACGCAGTTGTCCTGTGTGAGCACGGTCGGCGGACGGCCCGTGGTCCTGGCAGTGTCCGGGGACTACACGCTCAACGCGTGGGACCTGGCAACCCAGGTACCCGTCTGTCCTCCCATGGTGGGACACACCGCCATCGTCAACGCACTACGGGTCGGGTACACGGACGCGGTGCCGATCCTGGCGAGCGCCTCGTACGACGGAACCGTGCGCCTTTGGGACCTCCGGACCGGTCACCCTCACGGAGAGGTCAGGACCGGCTACGCGATGGGAGCGACCGCCATGGACTTGGTCGTCATGGGCGGACGCAGCCACCTGCTGATCGGGGCCGGTGACGGCCGACTCACCATGGAACCCATCGACGGCCCCTCGTCCTGCGCCACCGAGCTGGACCTATTCCCTGCCTCGGTGAGACGCATCCGTGTGGCGAACGTGGACGGAACTCCGACCCTCGTTGCTGCCGACGTGTACGGCTTGGTGCGCGTCTGGGACCTTGAAGCGCGTGCTCTCCGAGCGGAGATCAACGTTGGCAGCGGAATCAACGGAGTTGCCGTCGACGCCACCGGACAGATCTGCGTGGCGACCGACATGGGGTTGGTGGCGCTCCGCATGACTCCTGCAAGTCGTAGAGCTATGGGGGAATCCAGATGACCCGTGTCGTCTTAGTCCACGGCATCGCACAGCAGTTGAAGGGACCTGAAACCATCACCGAGGCATGGCTTCCGTCCTTGAACGACGGGCTCGCCATCTCGGGCTCCGACCTGCTGCCGCGCCAAGACGTCTCGGTTGCCTTCTACGGTGACCTATTCCGCCGGCCCGGCCACCGCGGCTTGGGCGAGCCGCCCCTCGACGCATCGGACGTGGAACCCGGACTCGAGCACGAGCTGCTCCTCGCGTGGTGGCAGGCAGCCGCGGACGCCGAGGTCCCTGTACCCGGTCCGGATGCCCCTGCCCGGCTGCGAACCCCACGCGTCGTCCAGCGAGCACTCAACGCGCTCAGCCACTCGGCGTTCTTCGCCGGCCTCGCCGAAGGCGCGATGATCGGCAGTGCACGCCAGGTCCGACGCTACTTCACCGAGCCAGAAGTCCGTCGGGCTGCCGGAGAACGCCTGACTCGCGCGGTCACCGACGAGACGACGGTGATCATCGCCCACTCCCTGGGCAGTGTGGTCGCCTACGAGACGTTGTGTGCCCACCCACAGTGGCAGGACCTCACATTGATCACGCTCGGATCTCCCCTCGCCGTACGCGGCCTCGTGTTCAACCGGCTACGTCCCGCGCCGACCGGAGGTACGGCCCGGTGGCCTGTCCCTGTGAAGCGCTGGATCAACATCGCCGATCGCGGAGATGCCGTGGCCCTGATCAAAGAGCTCGCGCCTTTGTTCGGAACCCGTGTCCAAGACCTGGCGGTCAACAACGGCGCGCATGCCCACGATGTCCGCCCCTACCTGACCGCACGCGAGACCGGACTTGTTCTTGCAGAGGCGCTCAGCTGAGCCGCTCGTTCCGACACGGGGGACAGTGATCGCCCACCCACTCGGAACAATGAGGTACGTCGCCGCGACTACGAACACCGTGACTTTGACGACAGGTCTACCTTCGGACTCCAAGGAACGGAAACCTCCGAACAGTTCGATCGAATGGCCGGGATTCACTTGCGGGCTGTGAGCTCGGCGAGGAGGGCCACAACCGTGGCGGCTCCCACGACCGCGGCACCAGCTTCCGGTGCGTACAGAGCCAGGGTGGTGACGAGCACACCGACCAGCAGAAGCAAAGCAACACGCACACTTGTGGGTTCCATGGACACTTGCCTTCCGTACGGGGGAGAACGGGGATCTGCATCCAGCGTGTGTCCCTCGCGGAAGACCTTGACGACCTGAGACGCCACCTGACAGCTTCGGCCAAATTTCCCCGCCGCTCGACATGATCTCGGCCGAGAATCGAAGATGTCGTGCATATCCAGCGGTCCATCTGATTGACAGAACCTGACACACCGACGAGGGGGATCACATGGCGGGCGTCCAGTCGTGGAGGAAGCCGGACCTACGCGGACGCCCCGTACTCAAGAAGCTCAACCACGACCTGCACGATCTACGGCTGGACGCTGGGCTCCCGTCTGCACGAAGCATCCGCGACCGGATCGGGAAGGACGCGCAGGACTACTGGATCGTGAACCACCAGGCCGTGCTGGACACCTTTCAGAGGCCGGACCTCCCCAAGCTGGGCCGCCTGGAACTCATCGTCGCCGTCCTGTCCGAGAGCGCGGGTCGCGACGACCCCGAAGGCGAAGCCAAACGGTTCAAGGAGCTATGGAAGCAGGCATACGACGAGACTGTCGCGCAGGCATCCGTGCAGGCGCCGACCGAAGCCGCTGCTTTCGGCGTCAGCGACGAAGCGGAAACCCCAACTGATTCTTCGGATTTCTCCGACCAGGACGCCGAGGAAACTCCTCAGCAAGGTACGCAAGGGACATCAGCCGATGAGCAGGAGCCTCTTGACGCCGATGAAGCGGCTACAGGCGTCAACTTCGCCGAGGAGTCCCTGAAGGGATTGATCATCAATGCGTCTCAGGCCCTGTGGGACGACAAGGATGCACTGAGGGTCTTCCTCGGTGTCGTGCGCCGCGGTGAAGGGTTCGTCAAGATGGCGGACGCTCTAAATGCGAGCAGGCCGGCGAACGCCACGTTCTACGGGGTCGAAAGCAAAGAGTTCGAGGTGACCTCTTCGCCAGCGCGACATGAGCTGGTCATGCTGAACCGTCTCCTTCGGGAGCACAGGGTCAAGCGACGGTGGTCGTTCACCTACCTGGGAGAAGAGACAGGCATTCCGTCAGACGACTGGATCCGTTGGTACACCCATGACGAGCTGCCGACTCGTGAGGCGGTCGTAGCCTTCTCTCACGTGGCCCACCTGACGCTCGAGGAGCACGTGCTTCTCCTCGGACTTTGGGAAGCGGCATACGAGGCGTTGAGGGCGCAGCGTTGCTTCGAGGATCTACCGGATCGGATCAGCTTCGACGAGGCATGGTCGATGCGGGATCGGACGACACCAAGCTTGTGGGCATTAGCGGGGATCACAGGCGAAGAGCGGCGTGCGTACGGGCCTGACCTCGCAACCGGAACTGCTCCAGCATTCGTCGTGGCAGGGCCGCCGGGGTCAGGGCGGTCCACAGCACTGGTGAACATCTCGCGCTCTCTACTCGCCGCCAACGCCCGCGTCGTTCTGGTCGCGCCAAAAGTGTCGCCCTTGCGAGACGTTGCTGGCCAGAGCGGAGTGGTGGACTGCTTCGTACACGACTACCTCGGCACCGACGAACTCGAGGCAGCCCTATCGTCGGCGTCTCCCGAAGAACCGGTCGTTGTGGTGATGGACGACGCGGAGGTCCTCGACAAATGCGATGCCGGACGTCTCCTCAAGAGCGTCGTGCATCAAGGATTCGAAGAGGGTACAGCCCTGGTGGTCAGCTGCCGCGAAGACAAACTCCCTTTCGGCTTCGGCTGGCTCGAGGAGACGAAGAAGGCCCGCCGTGGCCTTCTATTGTCCCCGCAGGAGCGGAGCACGGGCGATGCGATCGGCATCAGAATCAGCGACTCCACCACTGGCTGGACCATCACCCCTGGTCGCGGTTGGCTGCACCTCGGGGACGGCAAGCTACTGCCTGTCGCTGTGCCGGGGTGAGGCACTACTGAGCCTGGTGAGGAAGTCCTGGCCGAAGAGCTGTACCGGCACATATCCGCCGACGGCCAGCCCATGCCGAAGCAGACCCCGCGCGTCAACGCTCCGTAGCCCTTCACCCAGCCCATGTCGCCCCGCCGACCAGCGGCGTCTCTCCTTCGGAGGCACCCTCCGCTGGGGAGAATCTGGGGAGGATGAAGGCCGTTGGGGAGCGGCTGGGGAGGATCGGCCGTACAAACGGGCAGCATGGTGAAAGGTCGGAAAGGTCGATCGCCGCAGGACAGACCGCGCGTGCGGGCTATTTCCGCAGGTCAGCGGTGTGAGGGCGACGACTTCAAGAAGATCTCCTCGTGGGCCGCCATCCTCTTTACACCCACCCTGGTGGGAACCATCTACGGCATGAACTTCGAGACCATGCCGGAGCTGAAGTGGGCTGCCGGCTACCCCTTCGCGATCCTGCTGATGGCGGTGGTCTGCGTCAGCCTGTACGTCATCTTCAAGAAGCGCGACTGGCTGTAGCAGCCCACCTCACACGGTTGATCGACTTAGCGCAAGCGAACCATGGATCACGCCCTCAGGGGCCCCGTGGGGGCCGGTCCCAACTGCGCTCCGTGCTCCGCTGGGATTCCGTGCTCGTCGCGGCCCTCGGCGCCCCCGGCGGCCTCGCGCTCGGCGGCTTTCTTGGCACGAGGCCCGGCTCAATGTGCAGCGCGCTATCACCCATGGGTAAGGGCCCCCATACGACCGAACCCATGCGGCCGGACCCCAGGGCCGGCCCTCTCGGCCGTCTCGGTGTCGTGATTGGTCTGGTCGACCTCGCCGCCAACGGCGCGCTGCTTCCCGAGGGCGTCGACCTGGTGATCCTGTTGCCGATCGGCCGGTTCACCTCGATCGCCTGGCTGCTCGCGGTCGCGGCGAGAGCCGTTCCTGACGTTCCTGCGGGCCCCGGGTGTGTTGCCCGGGGCCGTCGGGACGGCTGTCCCACGATGCGGGGACCGGCACCAGTGAGGCTGGGACGCCACCGCCGGAACCGCCGTACCGCCGGATCCCGGGCAGCACGCGTACGGCTCGGCACAGAGCCGAGCGAGTTCTGTCCTGGGGCTGAGCCCGGCGTGGCTCACCCGCTGACCGCGCCGTGGTGACCGAGCCCGTCGGGAGATCGGTTCGTGCACCCCTCCGGCTCCGCCCACGTCCTGGCGGAAAGCCGGAGGGGGGGTTCAGGTGCTACAGGCCGGCGTTGGGGTCGACACCGCCGGTGCAGACGGCACCGCGCTCGCCGAACTGTGCGAGGGAGCTGGAGTCGCTGCTGGAACCGCCGGGGCGGATCGTGCCGTCCAGGTAGAACAGCTTCTTGTCGGCGCTGTAGTGGTAGACCACGGCGTTGACCGGCAGGTTGTTCACGTACGATCCGATTCCGTCGAAGAACCCGGTCTCGCCGTAGTGACCGAGGAAGACGCAGGTCTGTGTGCTGGTCGAGGTGACATCGAGATCGCGGAACTGGGTGCTCTCGTACAGGCAGAGCTTGCCCGAGGGACATCCGCCCACGGCCGCAGCACTGTTTGCCGTAGCCGCCACTCCTCCTGCGGCGAGCGTGACCGATGAAAGTGCCACTGCCAACGTGCGCTTGAGGTCCACTGTTTCCTCCAAGGTCGTCGGTGAAGATGGTGTGCAGCCTCTCCCTGTCGGGGAGGCCCGTCCCTTGCGGATGGCGAAGGGAAGCTCAGGTCCTAGGGCCGGCCATGAGGACAGTCCTCGGCGTGCATCGCATCCGCGAGTGCAGTCCCTGCGACGGGAGAGTCGTCGCACGAAAGGGCGCGCAGGGGCCGAGTGCGTCGTCGTTCGGATCAGGCAGGTGGCGGCGCGCCCGCAGCGGAAGGCTGTTCGGATATGCGCTCACGCCGTCGCAGAGGTCAGGAGCCACGGATCAGGGCCCCGGCACCTACGCCTCACCGCCCGTCTCATGCCGACCCCACGTCTGCCGAACCGCGTGAACCAAGAGGCACGCCCCAGGAGGGGGAGCGGCCCAGGTGGATGAGGATTCGACCCAGGGCGTCGGAGTCGGCGGGCACCGGGAGGCTCGGGGCGAAGGCGGTGCCCGGCTGCGCGCGGTGGGCGCCGTTGGGGACGGCCAGCGCGATGGGGAGGGCGGCATCCAGGATGTCGGAGTCCGGAACGAAGAGCAGATCGAGGGCGCGGGCGACGTCCCAGGCGTGGACCACGTAGTCGAGGAAGTGGAATCCGATGGCCCGGACGGCCGGGAAGACTGCGCCTGCGCCGAACTCGGGGAGAGTGAACTCCTGCTCCTCCGTGCGGACTTCGGCGCATGCGGCCAAGACTGCCTCCGCGGCGGCAAGGTACCGCCCGACGGTTTCCGGCCCCGGCGCCTCAACCTTCCAGTGCGCCAGGTCACCGCCGTCGGCCCTCGCCGCGGCCGCGAAACCCCGGTGCTGGGCCGTCATGTGCGCGAGCAGCTCGCCCAGGTTCCAGGCCGAGCAGGGGGTGGCGCGGGTGAGGTCCTCCACGTTCACCCGGCGGACCAGGGCCATGCTTTCGCGTACGGCACGGTCGTTGAAAGCCTTGATGGCTAACAGATTCATGTGCATGCGCTTACGGTAGGCGAATGCCTACCATAGGTCAACGAGTATCTTCTTCCCCATGACTGTGAACACCACACCCGAAGGGCGCCCTGACCTGGCGGCGATGATCGTCCCTCTGGGCCGCGCTCTGGTGGCCGCCGAGTTGCCGGTGCTGCGCGAACACGGGCTGGCCATGTGGGCGTATTCGGTACTGCTCGGGCTCGACGACGAACCGGTGCGGACGCAGGCCGCGTTGGCCCGGGACATCGGTGCCGACAAGACGCGGATCATCGGCGTCCTCGACGACCTGGAAGAACGTGGACTGATCCGGCGGCAGCCTGATCCGGCGGACCGGCGGGCGCGCGTCCTCTCCCTCACCCCTGCGGGACGCCAGGTGCGCGACACGGTCCAGTCGGCGATCCAGCGGCGCGAGGAACGTCTGCTCGCCCGCCTGCCGGAGGAAGACCGACGCGGCTTCCTGCACGCTCTGCAGGTGCTCGCCGCGCTGCCTCCCTCCGAGATCAGCGGGGACTGAGCACTGTGTGAGTCGACGTCCGGGGGCGACCGTCGGAATCGACGCCGCGTCGGCCAACGCAAGGCAACGCAACGCCGGATGTTGTCCGCGCTCGGCGGCATACCACTGTCGGTTCGCGCAAGCGCCGGTGTCAGGCCGCCCGGCGGCGCTTGAGGGCGTAGAAGGTGATGCCGCCGAGCAGGAGGACTGCGGCGCCGACGCCGATGGGGAGTGCGAGCTTGCCCACGGGTGAGTCGTCGTCCTTCGCGGCAGCCGTCGGGCCGCCGGTCCCGCCCTGCGCGCCGTTCCCGTTCGCACCGGACGGGGAGGGGCCCTGGGCGGCGTCGTCGCCGAAGAAGAACACCGGGCTGTTCGTGGAGCGCGGTGTGCCGGAGACGTCCACGGTCAGCGAGATCGGTACGAAGATGCCCTTCGCCTTGTTGTCGGGCTCGGCGACCTGCGCCTGGATGTAGTAGGTGCCGGGCACGTCGTATCCGTTGGAGTCGGGGCTCTTGGCGTCGTCCTGCTCGGTGATGTCCCAGGGTCCGCAGACCCGCTCGAAGTGCCCGGTCCTGCCCGCGAAGAGCTTGGTGGCGTTGTGGTCCTCGTTGCACAGCGTCGGGTTGCGCTGGGCGTTGTAGAGGGTGACGCTCCACCCGCTGGTGGCGGAATTGGGGAAGTCGTTCGGGATGTCCAGGCCGGCCGTGACCGTCAGTTTCTGGCCCGCTTTCAGCTCCACCCGCCAGAAGGGGGCCTCACCGACGGCGATGGACTGTCGGTGGGTGCCCGGTCCGATCGGGGTGGCGCTGTTGAAGGAGAAGCCGCCCTCGGCGTCGGCCCCGGTGCGGGCCTTCGGAGTCCGCGCGCCGGCCCCCTGGGTCGTGGTGTCGGCGATGCCGACGAGAAGCTCGACGGGCATCGGCTTGTCGCCGGCCCGGGTCACCTGGTTCTCGACCACGATGCAGCCGGTGTCGTCCGGCGCGGGCGTCTCGTTGCCTGCTCCGGGCTTGCTGCGACCTCCGGTGGAGATGATGTTCGCCCACCCCATCGACTGGTCGAACTCCCGTAGCCAGGCGCTGGGTTTGCCGTTGCCCGCAGGGCCGGCAGAGACGGTGATGATGGAACCGCGCGAGTACCCCTCCTCGGCGACGGCGGTGGCGCTCACCTGGAGCCGCTGCTCCGGCCGCTTCTTGACCTTGTAGTAGAGGTCGCGCCCCCCGGTGAACTTGTCCAGGTACTGGCCGGGCGTGACCAGCGGAGCGTCCTGGCAGCCGTTGAGGGAGCCCGCGACCGGCTGTCCGGTGGCGTGGTAGGTCCGCCACGCCTTGCGGAACAGGGCGCCCAGGTTGGCGGTCAGCGAGGCGGCGTCGTCGGCGTCCGCGTACGACCCGTCGGTCGCGTCGGCGATGCACTTCAGCTGCGTACGTGCCGAGGAGGGCGTGCGAAACCCGACCACGTCCACGGCGAGGTCGATGCCCTGCGCCTTGAGCTCACGGGCCACCTCGCACGGAGGCGGCGGTGCACAGGTGTCGTCACCGTCCGAGACCAGGATGATGCGGCGCTTGCCGCTCGTGCCGAGGTCCTTGGCGGCTTCGCGAAGCGAGACGCCGATCGGAGTGAACCCGACCGCTTTGAAGTCCGCGACCCGCTTCTTGGCGTCGGCACGCGCCGCCTGGTCCATCGGAGTCACCGGCAGGACCTGCTGCGTGTCCGCGCAGCCTTGTTGCTTGTCCTGTCCGGGGTACGTGGCGCCGTAGACGCGCAGTCCCAGCGGGGCTTGTTCGGGGGCGGTTTCGATGATCCGGGTGACGGCCTGCTTGGCGGCGGCGAGGCGGGTCTGGCCGCCGGCGTCGTTCTCGTTCATCGACCCGGAAAGGTCGAGAACCAGGTTGATCCGCGCAGGCTCAGGAGCCTCGGGGGCTGCAGGCGAGGCGCTCGCGGTCGCCGCCGGCGACAGGAGCGCGCCGAGCAACAGCACGGAAACAGCAGCGAGCACGCGTCGTCGGCGTGGTATCGGATACATGAAGGCGATCTCCAGGAGTGTCTGTCGGTTCTGGGAGGGGCACCAGCGGAGCGGAAGTCGTGTCGGCTCCGGACGTTCGGGCCCTGCCTGGTCCAGGCGGTCCGAACCGCCGTGCTGGGCAACGCGATCCAAGGCGTGGGCAGCGGCCGGCTCCGGAGGTGACTGTTGCGCTGTGTCAGCATACTTTCGAGGTTCTGTGAGTGCAGATAATTGCGCAGCCGCCCGGGCGCAGCCCGAGTGGAAGGTCCCGGATGAAGCTGTCGGCCAGTGACCGAGGCCGCCTCAAGGAGGCCCCCTCCAGGCGCACCGAGCCGCGATCGACCCTGTGAGTACGGGGTTCCCCAAGGAAGGCCCGGTCCCGGTCTGCGGGCTGCCGGTCTGAGTCAGGAGCAGAGGGACGTGCTGCTCACGCACCGCGGGCACTGACAACCGGTTCGAGAACGGTCAGCTCGCCGGCCCAAGTCCCGGTCTTCTCACCGCAGTCGCCAAGACGCTGCGGCTGGACGAGCAGGAGTGGGCGTTCCTGTGGCTGATCACCCGCAAGGAGAACCCCCATGCCCTGCAGGGCAGCTCGGGGACGTCCATAGCCGCAGCGTGGCAGCGGGTCACCGACCACACCCACGGTACGTTGGCGTACAGCAGGCTCTGAGCGACGCGCTGTTCGACGCCGCACTGACCGAAGAGGAGCCTCCCTTCTCAGCCCCAGAAGTTGGACGGATCGAACCGGAAGGGGTCGTGGACACGGACCCCGATCAGGCGGTGCCGCAACTCGGCCGGCTCATCCGCGACCGCCCCGGCGAGGCCTCAGAAGGCAGATATTCCGAGTACTGAACACCCCACTCGGGCGGTGATCCGGAAGTTGGGGCCTGGTCATCCCTCACAGCTCCTGTTCGCCACCGAGCCGTACCGTCCCGGAGATCAAGGTGCCGTTCGGAGCAAGGTGGTACGTCGTGCCGCGCATACGCCGAGCCGCCGCTTCCACCGAGGCCTGCCGTTGCGCGAGGTCGGGGCCACCCCCGCTCAGTGAGGCGAAAGCCGTGGAGCCGGATGTCGTGCGGGGCGATGTCGTCGGACGAGGCCGGCCTTCAAGGTTGAACCCGAAGGATGCGCGGAGTGCTTCTTCACCCAGTTCGAGCGGGTGGAACGGCAACGGATACGGTGCCTCGTCCCCCCGGCCCGGGTAGGGCAAGTATGGTGCGGCCTCCACTGGGCGGCCGGCTGGGGAGAATCTGGGGGTGCCCAGCGATGCCGTCGCTACCCGCAGTAGTGGACGGCTACACAGGGCGATGGAAGCGGGCGGCATGGCATCTTGGATCTTCACCAAGGGCCGGCCGGCGCTGGGGCGGCGAAATGCTTGGCGTCCGGGGTCGTCCGGACCGGGTAACGTCTTTGTCATGTTCTTCCACAAGCCGATTTACGAGTGAGAGCGTGACGGGCCCCTGCTGACGTCCTCCGACGTCGCCGCGCCCGTCCCCCACCGATGAATCCGTAGATCACTTCACATCATCCCCGGGAGAACCCGTGACCGACAGCAAGAACATCAACAACCCCGTGGGCCAGGGCGGCGGCCAGCGCAAGAGGCAGTCCCGCGCCGAACGGCAGAACAACGGTCCGCACCGAAACTTCGACCGCCAGAGTGCCGCCGACAAGAAGGCGGAGCTGGTGCGCAAGATGCGCGAGAAGGCCCGCGCAGCCGAGGCCGCCGCGGGGCAGGCGAGCGACGACACCGCACAGAGCTGAAGCACCGCCGCCGCAGGGCGGTACCACTCGGGGGCAGGGCCCGGACCGCGACGCGCGGTCCGGGCCCTGCCGGCGTATCGGGCGCGGCTGGTTCCGTTCTGCGCTCATCCACCAGGGTTACGGGACAACCCGCAGCTGGCCGAGTGACGCCCACCGGTGATCCCGTCATGCGGGTGACGGTGGTGGGGTGCCGGGTTCAGCGGCAGAGTTCCATGATGGTGTTTGATGACGCCGTCTGCTCAACAAGGGGCGCGGCCTCTACTCCAGGCCTCGATGATCAACTTCTGGTCGAGCAGCGGAGCTTGGACCGCCATGGCCGCTCCCGGAGGATCCTGGCACATGACGACCCTTCCTGTGGGCATGACCACACCACCCTGCCGCCCGCCCTGGTAGACCAGGTGCCTGTCGTGCAGCTGCTTCCGATCGCCTGGATGCATGGTTCTGATCTCACAGTTCAGGTCCGAGAAGGCGGCCAGGACATGCTCATCGATGTTCTTGTCCTGGTCCTTGGCCACCAGCATCCGCAACCTGGTCGCCGATTTCATGCGGACCTCACGAATGAACCGCAGCAGGACGGCGGGTTCTGCTGCCAGGTACCGGTCCACCCACACGGCTGCCGGCGCACCGTCGAGGAGTCGACAGAAGGTGGCGACCGAATCCACCCAAAGAGCAGGCCACGTAGGCGCCCGGTCGTTCAGGCCCGCGACCGCGGCATCCGATCTCAGGGCGTTCACGACATCATACGTTTTGCTGTCCGTGGTGAATATCAGTGGGGCCAGCGCCTCGACCGTCGATCCGTCTCCCGGTAGTGGAGAAGGCCCATGGTGAATGACGTCCTTCATCCACCGGACGGCATCCCACGGAGCATCCTGCACCCACTGTGGAGCGAGTAACTCGGCTGCCTCGCGTGCTTGGTGGGTGGATGGCCTGCCGAGTACGGGCGCGACCTTCGCCAGCAGTGCGAGATTGCCGCCGACCGTCGCGTCGATCTCCGCCGAGCGCGGGCAACCTATGGATTCGACGTCCGACTCGGCGACAACCGGCAGAGACATCATGCGCGCCCGCGGCACGAGAGGAGAACCCCTGCTGGTCAAGTGCATGCTTCGAGCCCAGCGTCCCGTCAGCAACGCCCCGATGTCCACTGCCCGCTCGCCATCGACCAGCAGGTGGAGGAGTTGCCGTTGCAGCCTCAGTCCTTGCGAGTGCCGAAGGGCGTGCGGGTAGTCGTCAAACAGCAGGTGTGCCGTGCCGTGTTCGCAGACCAGATCCTCGATCCGCCGTTTGAGATCATCCCTGCGTCCACCCTGATCTTGCTCCGTGTAGCTGCGCCCTCGTGTGATCACGCTGGTCTCTGCCAGTTCTCTCGCCACTGCTTCAAGCAGAACTGTCTTGCCTGACCCTGGCGCACCCCTGAGGATGACGAGCTCGCCATCGATGAGAAACTCACACACGCTCTGCACCCAGAGCAGTTGCGAAGGCAGAAGCTTCACCCCACCACCAACGCACGCATGGCATGAATACGTGGCGCCCAGTTCTCGTCGGTGATTCCATACGACATGAGATGGGCTGCCATATCCGGCTCGCTACGCGCCCATGCGCGGGCTTCTTCCTTCTCCTGCGGATCGTCCGACCAGAGCAGTGGCAGCATCGCGGCCTCGTCCCCAAACCATTCGGTGAAGGAATCCAGCACATCGCGCACTTCCGATTGCGGCGTGTTCGGGCCCCGCATCTGGGCGGCCTCTTCCAGTGCGGCGAGCGGCACATGCCACGGGATTGCGTTCTGAGGCCGCTGGCGGGCCGCCACGGAGCACGCCTTCCGCGTAAGCAGTGGATGGCCGCCAAATTCCTGGAACAGGAAGTCTATGGTGTGGTGATCCGAATAGCGGAGCGCCATTCTCTTGCCGAGATTCCGCACCATGTCCCCCATTTCGTCACGCTTCATGGGCGAGAGGAAGGACAACCTGGCAAACTTGTAGAGAAGATTGTCACGCTTGTCAATCAGCGGTTTCTCGAAGATGGCGGGATCCACCCCGGCGCACACGATACCGATACCGTGCTTCCCGTCGGCCTCTCGGCTCTGAACCACCCCGCGCAACTGATTGAGGCACTTGAGTACCGCATGCGCCTGTTCCGATCCGAGGTTGGACCGACTGGGCCACGCTTGATCGACCTCATCGACGAACAGCTCCAGTCGATCCGGCATCACATCCAGCAGGGCGTTCAGATCACGAATCCAGTACGTGCCGATCTGGGTGGAAGAAGTGGGGTTTCCATCCCTGGTCAGAGACATCAGCCGCGGCGGCCGCAGAGCGAGCCGCCGAATGATTTCATGGCATCTCTCGAGCAGCTCCAGCTGGAAAGCCTCGGCGGTTTGCAGAACGCTGATGTCCAGCCAGACAACCGGCTTCTTGGTTTCCTTGCGCTGGGAAGCGACGAAGTTGAGCAACGATGTCTTGCCGGCCTTGCGCAGCCCGAACACCCCGACGGACTGCCCCCGCTCCAGAGCAAAGCTGAGCTCGGCCACTTCGGCCTGTCGGCCGTAGAATGCAGCGGGTTCGGTGATGGGCCGCGTCAGGTCGTAGTGGTCGTGGGTGGTCATGATCTCCGCGATGCGCTCGCGAAGCCCTGCACCCGGACTGCCGACCAGCTCCTCCGAATTGATCGTCAAGATGGCCAGTTGTCCGCGGCGTCGCCTTACAAGTTCAGCGGCTCCAAGGTCCGGCGTAAACAGGATGGCAAAGTCAGGGTCGACCCGGGCGTTGTTCGAGCGCAGCCGCTCGGCGATGAGCGTGAGGCTCCGCGGTTCCACCCTGTCGTACGAGGCGGACAGGCAAAGGACGTCGAGGCGTAGGTCGAAGGTCTCCCTGATGTTCGGCGGCAGGGTGATGTAAATCCACCAACGGTGCCGGTCCAGCTTGTCCTGTTCGAAGCGGTACGCCTCCGCGCCTATATCGCGCAGCAGCTTGGTGAACTCGGCTCCACCGATTACTAGCTGTTCGAACCTGGCTTTGTGTTCGGCCAGAACTTGCTGGTTGCGGGTGCTCGCCACGTACGCCCCTCATCTGTGTCGGAGTCACAGGTTAGAGATCACGGTCCTGGTTCTGCAGCAGATTGGACGATTTCAGCAAACGGGGGCCGCAGCGGGCTCTCACCGCGGGGGTGATCCAGGCGAGTGGGGGGCGGACCAGGAGGGGTGGGCCGGGGGTGGGCCGGGGGGTGGGCCAGGGGGTGCCCGCGAGGTGGGAGAGGACCGCAGGTGCGGCGGCGGCGCCTTCGGCTGCGGCGGTGGCCGCGGGTCCGGCGCCGTGGAGGGCGTTGCCGATGGCGAAGACCCCCGGTGACGAGGTGCGGAACGAGGGGTCAACGGCGGGGCCCCGGGTGCCCGGGTCCAGGGTGATGCCGCCGCGGCGGGCCAGTTCGTGATCGGGGATCCAGTCGCCGGTGAAGACCACCGTGTCGCAGGCGATGACCCCCGACCGGCCGTCCTGGTGGCGTACGGCCACGCCCGTGAGCCGGCCCCGGCCGTGGAGGGCGGTCACCGTGGTGCGGGTGAGGAGGGGGACTCCGGGGAGGGAGGTGCCGCGCGGGTGTTCCGTGAGCAGCGCCGCCACCCGCGTGCCCGCGCGGCGGAGGGTGCGTGCCGCGTGGCGGGCCACCGGTTCGGCTCCGACCAGCACGGCCCGGCGGCCGACCGGTTGGGCGTACAGGTGCACCGACTGCTGGAGTTCGCCGGTGGTGAGGACGCCCGCCGGGCGGGTTCCCGGGACCAGGCGGGCGCTGCGGGGGCGTTCCCGGGCGCCGGTGGCGAGGACGACGGCCCGGGCGGTGATCCGTTCCAGCCCGGCGGGGCTCGTGGTCTCCAGGGTCAGCGGTCCCGCCCAGCCGGTGGCGGTGACGCCGGTACGCAGCGCTGCTCCGGCGTCCAGTGCCGCCGCGACCGCACGGCGTGCGTACTCCGGGCCGTGCAGCCAGGGCAGCGGGGGACTGCCGAAGCCGCCGTGGTGGCAGTGGCGGGGCATGCCGCCCGGCTGCTCGTCGCGTTCCAGGACCTCGACCCGGCCGGCGCCCGCCCGGGCGGCGCGGGCGGCGAGGGCGAGTCCGGCGGGGCCCGCTCCCACGACCAGGACGTCGACCGTACGGTCCGTGCGGTCCGTGCGGTCCGTGCGGTCCGAATGGTTCAGCACCGGGGCTCCTTCGACTCGAACAGCGCGCGGACCGCCGCCCCGCAGTGGAAGCCCTGGCAGCGGCCGGCCCGGGCGCGGGTGCGTCGGCGGAGGCCGTCGAGCGAGCCGGGCGGGACCGTCGCGGCGAGCGCGTCGCGGATCTCCCCGCGGGTCACGCGTTCGCAGTGGCAGACGATGCGGCCGTACTCGGGGTCCGCCGCGATCAGCTCCGCGTCGCGGTAGGGGCGGGGGAACGCCTCGCCCAGGTTCGGCATCCGGACCGGTTCGAGGTCCCGGGCCCCGGTCACGGGCAGGCCGCCGTCCGCGAGCAGGTCCACGACGTGGGACGCGATCGCCATCGAGGCGGTCAGGCCCGTCGAGCGGATCCCGCCCACGGTGACGTACCGCTGCGCGGGGTGGGCGCGGATCGCGTAGTCCTCGGATCCGGTGGCGGCCCGCAGTCCCGCGTAGACGGCGGTGACCTCTTCGTCCAGCAGTGCGGGCAGGATCCGCCGGCCCTTCTCCCGGAGCAGGGCGAGGCCTTCGGCGGTGGACCCGGTGGCCGTCTTGTCGTCCAGGTCCTCGGCGGTCGGGCCCAGCATGACCTTGCCGTGCACGGTCGGCGTCACCAGGACCCCCTTGCCGAGTGCACCCGGCACCGGCAGCAGGATGTGGCGTACGAGGCCCCGTGCGAGCTCGTCGAAGACGATCAGCTGGCCGCGCCGGGGCGTCACGGTGAAGTCGGTGTGGCCGAGCAGCCGGTCGATCCCGTCGGCGTACAGGCCGGCCGCGTTGACCAGGTGTCGGGTGCGCAGCGGCCCGCGGCCGGTGGCCAGGAGGTGCGGGCTGCCCGGAGTGACGGCATCGACCCGGCAGTTGAGGTGGAGGTCGACGCCCGCGCGGACGGCCTGCGTGGCGTACGCGAGCGTGGTCGTCCAGGGGCAGATGACGGACTCGCCGGGCACTTCGAGGGCTCCGAGCACCCCGGGGCCGAGGTGCGGCTCGCGGGCCCGGACCTCCTCGGCCGGCACGATGCGGGCGTCGCGGTAGCCGTTGGACACGGCCTTGCCGGCGAGGCCCGGGAGTGCGGCACGCTGCTCTTCGTCCCAGGCCACGAGGAGCGCGCCGAGCGGTTCCACCGGGATGCCGCTCTCGGCCGCGTACGCGGCGAGCCTGCGCGCGCCGTCGCGGACCAGCCGGGACTCCAGGGAGCCGGGCACGGCGTCGAAGCCGGTGTGCAGGATGGCGGTGTTGGCCTTGGAGGTGCCGTCGCCGACGTCGTCGGAGGCGTCGAGCAGGGCGATCCGCAGCGGGAGCCGCGCCAGTTCGCGGGCGACGGCCGAGCCGACCACGCCCGCGCCGATGACCGTGACGTCGTACTCGTCGCCGGGCAGGGCGCCGCGGGTGGTGACGCTCACGCGGGGCCGTCGAGCAGGGCGGCGACCGCCGTGCGGAAGCGGGCGCGGCGTTCGGCGGCCGCGCCGGCGTCGGCCCGGGGCTCGTAGACGGCGGACGGCTTCCACTCCGGGACGGCCTCTTGGACCGTGAGGGAGGGGTCGAGGCCGAGGCGGGCGACCGCTCCGACGCCGAGGGCGGTGGCGTCCGGCAGCGCCGACACCTCCACGGGGATCTGCAGCAGATCGGCCTGGGCCTGCATGAGCAGGGCGGACCGGGTGAGCCCGCCGTCGACCCGGAGGGCGCTGAGCGGGGTGCCCAGGTCGGCGGCTGCCGCGTCCGCGAGCTCGGCGACCTGGGCGGCGATGCCGTCGCACAGGGCGTGCACCAGGTGCCCGGCGGTGGTGCCGAGGCCGAGACCGGTGACGGAGCCCCGCAGGTCGCCCCGCCACCACGGGGCGGCGAGCCCGGCGAGTGCGGGGACGAAGGTGACGCCGCCGGAGTCCGGGACGCCGGCGCCGACGGTGTCGATGTCCTCGGCGCCGGAGATCACGCCGAGGTCGGTGAGCCAGCGCACGGCGGAGGCTGCCGTGTACACCTGGCCGTCGAGGCAGTAGCTGGTCCGGCCGCCGATCCGCCAGGCCACGCAGCCGACGAGTCCGGTGGAGCTGCGGCGCGGCTGCGGCCCGGTCTGGGCGAGCAGGAACGCGCCGGTGCCGTAGGTGCACTTGGCGGTGCCGGGGGCGGTGACGCTCTGGGCGAGCAGGGCGGCCTGCTGGTCGACGAGCAGTCCGGTCAGCGGCAGTTCGGGGCCGAAGGCGGTGGTGGTGCCGACGCGGGCGTCCGCGTCGACGATCCTCGGCAGCGGCTCGCCGGCGAGGCCGAAGGCTCCGAGGGCCTCCTGGGACCAGCCGACGGTGTCGAGGTCGAGCAGCTGGGTGCGGCCGGCGGTCGCGGCGTCGGTGACGAACTCGCCGGTGAGGCGGTGCACCAGCCACGCGTCGCTGGTGGTCACCACGCCCCGCGGGGTCAGGTGGCGGCGTATCCAGGCCATCTTGGGCGCGGCGAAGTACGGGTCGAGCGGCAGCCCGGTGCGCTCCCGCAACAGCTCGGCGTACGGGGCCAGTTCGGCGCACAGGTCGGCGGCGCGCCGGTCCTGCCAGACGATCGCGTCGGTCAGCGGCTCGCCGCTCGCCGGGTCCCAGGCGAGTACGGTCTCGCCCTGGTTGGCCAGGCCCACGGCCGCCACCGGTTCACCCGCCGCGGCCAGCGCGGCCCGTCCGGCGTCGACGACGGAGTCCAGCAGCTCGGCCGGGTCCACCTCCACCCGGCCGTCCGGCAGGTGGCGGGGGCGTACGGGAGCGGACGCCGAGCCGATGATCCCGCGGTCCGGGCACAGGACGAGGGCCTTGGTTCCCGAGGTGCCTTGGTCCACTGCGAGCACCGGGCCCGTCATCACCACTCCGTTCCGTCCGCCGGTCGGCGGGTCCGCCGGTCGGAAGCCTCCACCAGCGCGGGGCAGCCGTCAAGATCCTTCCACGCCGGCCCCGTCTCGACTGACGGACAATCACATGCCCTGGATGGCTTGAAACTTGGCATCGAAAAAGTTTCCGGGTGAGATCCGCCGCACCCGCTCTATAGTGATCGCCGGTCAACGGGCGGTAACGGCGCCGTCCGTGGCTCAACTGCGGGGGTCCGCCGAACAGTTCGCGCATGGTTCACGCATCCCTGGTGCTGGCCCCGAGCCCGCGGTGCGGCGATCGGACGCCAGACGGACCGACCCGTCCCTCCATGCGATCCGAGGACCGATGACCACGATGACCGAAGTACGAGCCGGTTCCGGCCGCACGTCGCCCGGGACGAGGTGATGGCCGGCGGCGATTTCCGGCCCGTCTACCACCCCGCCGGCCTCGACAACGACCTGCGCGCCGCCGTACAGGACCTGCGCACCGGCCGCTGGCTGTCGATGGCGCGGCTGCTGGAGCGCACGGACGGCTGGGGGCTGTGGACCCAGCGCACCCAGGTCCTGGCCGCCGTGGCGGCCGGCTCCGACGTGGTGCAGGCCTGGCGGGCCGAGCAGCCCACCAGTGCGGCGGCGACGGTGATGCACACCCGGGTCGCCGTGGAGCGCGCCGTCCGCGCCCACCGCGCGGGCCACCCCCGGACGCACGAGCTGTGGCAGGAGGCCTGGCAGTCCTGCCGGACGACCGCCGGCCTCAGCCCCGCCGATCCCGTTCCCTGGGTCTGCCTGCTCGCCCTGGCCCTCCTCGACGAGGACCGCCGGATGGACGAGCACCGGCTGCCGCCGCCCGGCCCGATGCTGCCGCCCGGGCCGTGGGGCATCCTCGCGCAGGCCGACGAGCGGGACCCGCACAACCGTGAGGCCTACCACCGGATGCTCCAGTTCGTGCACGCGGGCGCGCCCGGGCCGCGTCCGCGCTCCGAGGCCGTCAACTTCGCCCGCTGGGCCGTCGCCGCGGCCCCGCCCGGATCCGCCGTCCACCTCCTGCCGCTCTACGTCCACGTCGAGCGCTACCGCCGCGAAGGCGGACAGGAGCGGGCGCTCGACCTGCACTGGGTCGCCGAGGACGCCATCCGCGACGCCGTCCACGCCCTGGACGCCTGGTTCCCGTACGCCGACCCGGTGCACGCCTCTCCGCTCGACCTGAACCACCTCGCCCACGCCCTGTGGGGAGCGCACCGGTTCGAGGCGGCGGCCCGGGTGTTCGACGCGATGGGCGGGTACTGGACCACCCTGCCCTGGGCGCAGCGGACCCTCGACCCCGCCGACCCGGCACTCGCCGAGGAGGTGTTCCTGCGCGCCAGGTCCCGCAGCCTGGCCGGCCAGGACTGACACCTCCTCCCGGCTCCCGCTCCCCCGCTCCCCCGTTCCGCCGCTCCCCTCTCCCCCTCCACCCCCGGCTCCACCCTGCTCCGTCTCCCCCCGTCCCCCGCTCCAACGCCCCTTCGGAGGTACCCCCGTGTCGCGCACCACGCCGGCAGCCCGCCCGGACCACAAGGCCCCGCCCCACCAGGACGAGGAGGAGCGGCTCAGAGAGCTCGGCTACCAGCCCGTACTCGCCCGCCGGATGGGCGGCTTCGGCAACTTCGCCATCAGCTTCTCGGTCATATCCGTGCTGTCCGGCTGCATGACCCTGTACGGCTTCGGCCTCGGCACCGGCGGCCCGGCCGTGATGCTGTGGGGCTGGGCCGGCGTCGGCCTCTTCGTGCTCTGCGTGGGGCTCGCCCTGGCCGAGGTGACCAGCGCCTACCCCACCTCCGGCGCGCTCTACTACATGGCCGACCGGCTCGGCGGACGCCGCTGGGGCTGGTACACGGGCTGGCTCAACCTGCTCGGCCTGCTCGGCGCCATCGCCGGCATCGACTACGGCGCCGCCCTGTTCACCGGCGCCTTCCTGAACCTGCAGTTCGGCTTCGTGCCCACCCCGGGCTCGACCTTCCTGATCTTCCTCGCCATCCTGCTGCTGCACGCCGTGCTCAACCTCTTCGGCGTCCGGCTCGTCAGCGTGCTCAACTCGATCAGCGTCTGGTGGCACCTGGCCGGCGTCGCCGCGATCGTCGGCGCCCTGGCCTTCGTGCCCGACCGCCACCAGTCGGCCTCGTTCGTCTTCACCGAGTTCGTCAACGACACCGGCTGGGCCAACCCGCTCTACGTGGCGGCGATCGGCCTCCTGCTCGCGCAGTACACCTTCTCCGGCTACGACGCCTCCGCGCACCTCTCGGAGGAGACCTCCAACGCCTCCGTCTCCGCCGCCAAGGGGATCGTGCGGGCCATCTGGGTCTCCTGGCTCGCCGGGTTCGCCCTGCTCGCGGGGCTCACCTTCGCCATCCAGGACTACGCGGCCGTCCAGGGCAGCGCCACGGGTGTGCCGCCCGCCCAGATCTTCCTCGACGCCCTGGGCTCCGGCGGCGCCACCGCCCTGCTGCTCGTCGTGATCGTCGCGCAGATCTTCTGCGGCAACGCCGAGGTCGCCGCCGCGAGCCGGATGGTCTTCGCCTTCAGCCGGGACAACGCGCTCCCCGGCTCCACCCTGTGGCGCAAGGTGAGCGGCCGCACCCAGACCCCCGTCCCGGCCGTGTGGCTCTCGGTCGCGGCCGCCGCCGTCCTCGCGCTGCCCTCGCTCTGGTCCGCCACCGCCTACGGTGCCGTGACCGCCATCAACGTCATCGGCATCACCCCGGCCTACGCCATCCCGATCTACCTGCGGCTGCGGGCCGGCGACCGGTTCCGGCCGGGCCCGTGGAGCCTCGGCCGCTGGGGCAAGCCGGTCGGCTGGACCGCCGTCGCCTGGGTGGCCGTGGTCACCGTCCTGTTCTGCCTGCCGCAGAAGTCCCCGGTGACGATCGACTCGATGAACTACGCGGTGATCGCCCTGGCGGTCGTGCTCGTCCTCGCCAGCGTGTGGTGGTACGCCGCCCGGCGCTCGTACGGGACCCCGTCCGCCTACGGCAACGCGCGCGAGCAGGCGGACATCGCGGAGGGCATCGTCTGACGGTCCGGTCCCCGCGGAACGGCGGGCGGCGGCACGGGTGCCTCAGCGGCGCGCGCCCGGGGCGCCGCCCGCGGCCGGCTCGGGCGTCCCGCGGTACCTGGCGTTGATGACCGCCGCCCTGGCCAGCGCCGCGGGGTTGAGGAAGCGCGCCGGACCGATCAGCCGGGACCCGAAGCGGTGCATGTGGCGCGCCATGGCCTCGTCGCGCGCCGCCGCCGCGAACATCAGCCGCTCCCCCGGGTTGAACGGGCGTGTCTTGGCGTAGTCGACGGCGATCGACTGGTGACCGCGCAGCCTGCGCCGGTGCGTACGGGCGTACGCCGCGAGCGACCGGTCGAGGTCGCCCCGGCCCGCCGCGGCCGGGGCGACCGCATCGGCCAGCCACTTCGCGGACTCCAGGGCCCAGCCGCACCCCACGCCCCACAGGGGGTCGCTGGTCAGGGCGGCGTCACCGACCAGCGCGAGGCCCGGCGCGGTCGGCTCGCGGGTGAGGAGCGGATAGTCGACGGTGCCGATGATCTTGCCGATCCGCTCGGCGGAGTCGACGTCGGGCGCCTCGGGCAGGCCCCGGACGAAGGAGAGGAAGCTGCCCTCCAGGTCCTCGCGGAAGGCCGGCAGCCGCTTCTTGTGCGGGAGCACCGCGAGGACCGTCACCCCGTCGTCGTTGGGGAACGCGTACGCCATCTCGGGCTCCAGGAACCACGTCTGGCCGATGCCCCCGTGCAGCGGGAGGTCGCGGAAGTACGCGAGGTACCCGAACCGCGAGTTCTCGTACTGCCGGGTGGGCACCCCGGCGAGCTTCGCCACGGCCGAGTCCTTGCCGTCGGCGCCGACCACCAGCCGGGCCCGGATCTCCCGCTCGCCCCGGGGCGTCTTCGCCCGCACGCCCACGGTCCGTCCGGCTTCCGTGACCAGGCCGGTCACCTGGTGGCCGAGGAGCAGGTCGACGCCGGGGGTCTCCCCCGCACGGGCCCTGATCAGCGGGTCGAGGGTGCTGCGCCGGATGTTGTACCCGTACGGCAGCGCGGGCCCCGCGGGGGCGGCCCTCGCCTGGATCCACCCCCAACGGGTGTACCAGCGGGCCTCGTTGCGGACGGCTCCGGCCTTGTCGAGAGCGGGGAGGAGGCCGAGCTCGTCCAGCACCGGGTAGGCGTTGGCCGTTATGGAGTGGGTGCACAGCACCTTGTACGCCTCGGGGTCCGAGCGGCGTTCCAGCAGTGCGACGCGGGCACCGCGCCGCGCGAGCAGGATCGCCGCGGCACTGCCGGCGAGGCTGGCTCCGCTGATGACGACGTCGTAGCCGTCTCCCGCGCTCTCAGGCTCGGTCATGCGCTGATCGCCCCCTTCGGGGTGTCGTGCGGTCGTGGGAGTGGTGCGGTGCCAACTGCAGTCGGGAGTCCGCCCAGTTGTCAACGGCACCTTTCGGACGGCGATCGGCCGGCGGTGGGTCGGCGATCGGCCGGCGGGACGGTGCGGGTACGCCCCGGCCGTCCCGTGGTTAGCCTGGGCGCGTGACGCACGCCGATGACCGACAGCCGACCGCCCCGTTGGACCCCGCGCCCGTCGGGGCGCCGCCCCTCGATCCCGAACTGGGCGCCGTACTGGCCGGGTTGGGCGAGGGGGCGCGGGAGCCCGTCACGCCGGACACGCTCGCCGCGTGGCAGGCGCGGGATGCCGCGGGCCGGCCCCGGCCGACGGTGGGGGACCTGCGGGCGGGCGGGCTGTTCGAGGTGGCGGAGGTGTCCGTTCCGGGGCCGCCGGGCGGGCCGGAAGTCACGCTCGTCAGCGCGCGGCCGGCCGGGACGGCCGGGCCGCTGCCGTTGCTGTACTACCTGCACGGCGGCGGGATGGTCGGGGGCAACGCGTGGTCCGTGCTGCCGCGGGTGCTGCGCGAGTGGGCGCTCCCGCTGGGGCTGGCCGTCGTCTCGGCCGAGTACCGGCTGGCGCCCCGGGCGCGGTACCCCGAGCCGCTGGAGGACTGCTACGCCGGGCTCGTCTGGGCACTCGCCCACGGCGGCGAACTCGGCGTCGACCCGGGCCGGTTCGTCCTCGGGGGCAAGAGCGCGGGCGGCGGGCTCGCCGCGGCGCTCGCCCTGCTGGCCCGCGACCGGGGCGGCCCCGAGGCGCTGGGGCAGCTGCTGCTGAGCCCGATGCTCGACGATCGCGGCGCCACCTTCTCCACCCGGCAGATGAGCGGCACGGCCGTGTGGGGCCCGGTCTCCAACGCGACCGCCTGGCAGGCGCTGCTCGGTGAGCGGCAGGGTGCCGCGGACCTGCCGCCGTACGCGGCCCCGGCGCGTGCCGCCGACCTCTCCGGGCTTCCGGCGGCCTACGTCGAGGTGGGGTCGGCCGAGATCTTCCGGGACGAGGGCGTGGCGTACGCGAACGCGATCTGGCGGGCCGGCGGGCAGGCCGAGCTGCACGTGTGGCCCGGCGCCTGCCACGGCTTCGACGGCCTGGCCCCGCACGCCGCCCTCACCCTCGACGCCCGCGAGGCCCGCACCCGCTGGCTGCGGCGCCTGCTCGCACGGCCGGTCGGCTAGGCCCTGTCCGGGCGATCTTCGCGGGCCCACGCCGCCCGGCACGGCACCTCGCCGCGTTGTCGGTCCGCGCAAGTACGTCCAGTACGAGCCGCGTCCCTCCGCCTTGCGATGCACCGCGCCGGACAACGTGTGCTGATCCACGAAGACCGCCCGGACAGGGCCTAGGTCGTCTCTTCCGGATCTTGCTCCCCCAGCCACCGCTGGGGGAGACAGGGGCTTGACCGGCCAGATCCGAAAGAGACGGCCTAGCTCCCCACCGCGTCCAGGCGGCGCAGGCTCGTCCGGCGCTGGAGGAGGGCCAGGGCCGCCACCGCCGCGCCGAGGGCCAGCCAGCCGGGCGGGCCCGCCGCCATGACGGCGCCGGTCAGCAGCGGCGGGCCGACGGCCTTCTGTGCGGAGGAGGAGATGCCGGCCACGCCCAGGTAGGAGGCCCGCGCCCGCGGCGGGGCGAGGGAGACGGCCAGTTCCCAGGAGGACACCGAGCGGACCAGCTCGGCCGCGGTGACCAGGGCGGCCGCGGCCAGCAGGGTCGCGGAGGCGGTCCAGGGCCCGTGCTCGGGGGTGAGGGCGAGGAGGGCGCAGGCGCCAAGCAGGAAGAGCCCGTACCAGGAGACGGCGGCCGCCGCCGGGCGCGGTGCGTGGACCTTCGCCGACACGGGGAGCTGGAGGGCGACGACCAGCACGGTGTTGAGCACGAGGAAGGCGGGGACGACGGCGTGCGGCGCGTCGGTGTGGTGGACCAGCCACAGCGGGAGCCCGACGTCGAGGAGGGAGGCGTCCAGGTTCATCGCGGTGTCGAGGAGGACGAAGCGGAGGTAGCCGCGGTCCCGCCAGGGTCCGGCGGCCGGGGCCTTCGCCCCGGGCGGGCCGTCGCCGGGTGCCGGGGCGACCAGGCGGCCGTGGCCGCGCGGTTCCCGCGTACGCCACACCAGGACGGCGGCCGCCAGGAAGGACAGCGCGTTGCCGAGGATCAGGGCCTCGTACGCGCCCCGGGTGCCCACGGCGAGGCCGATGGCGGCCAGTCCCGCGCCGACGGCGCACCCGGCGTTGGCGGCGCTGCGCGACAGGGCCTGGTAGGTGGTGCGCCGTTCGCCGGCCACCCGGGTCGCGAAGAGCATTTCGAGGGTCTTGGCCGCGCGGTCGCCGAGGCAGGTGAGGGCGACGATCAGCAGGAGCGCCTCGAAGCGGGTGACGACGAGCATCGCGCCGAGGGTCACCAGGCGCAGCAGGTGACAGGCGATCAGGAGGGGGCGTACGGGGAGCCGGTCGGCCAGATGGCCCGCGAGGGGCGAGCCTGCGATGCCCGCCACCGCGCCGGCGCCGAGCATCAGGCCGAGCCGTCCCGCGTCGAGGCCGACGACGAAGGTGAAGAACAGCACCGAGGAGGCGGCCCAGATGCCGCTTCCGGTGCGGTCGACGAGCTGGCCGAGCAGCATGATCCGGGCGTCGCGGCCGCCGGGCGGCCGCTTCAGCTGTGCGATCAGTCCGCCGCCGCCGTCGGCGCCGTCGGCCCGCTCGCGGTCCGTGTCGCGTCGCCGTGCCGTGCCGAGCCGCCGCATGGCGGGCCTCCGTCTCCCCCGTGAAAGTATCTCGATGTCGAGATACTTCACGGCAGCCTGCCCTCCATTCCTCTCGACGTCAAGATATTTCCGCCGCCCGGGCCGGCGCGGTCCCGGCCCCGGCCCTGATCCGCCGGACAGGCCCTAGGAGCGGACCATCCGGGCGACGGCCCGGGAGGCCTCCTCGACCTTCTCGCGCGCCTTGTCGCCGCCCTCGGCGACGGCGTCGGCGACACAGGAGTGCAGGTGGTCCTCCAGCAGGGTCAGCGCGAAGGACTGCAGGGCCTTGGTGGCGGCGCTGACCTGGGTGAGCACGTCGATGCAGTACGTCCCCTCCTCCACCATGCGCTGGAGGCCGCGCACCTGGCCCTCGATGCGGCGCAGCCGCTTGAGGACGTCGTCCTTGTCCGTGCGGTAGGCGGGGCGTGCGGAGTGTGCGGTGTAAGCGGACACGGCGGTCGATCCCTTCCCGTTCGTACGTCTCGTACGTCCCTCTGCTTGTGCGCGCTCAGTGGGCGTGGTCGCCCGGCTCCTCCGGCGCCGCGGGGCCGGCCGCGGGACCGGCCGCGGGACCGGCGCCGGCGCCGCCCGCGTTGACCGTGAAGGCCGCCGTACGCACCTTGCCCTCGTGCTGGAAGTCCAGGAAGAGCCGGTACGTGCCCGCGCTCGGGGCGGTTGCGGTGAAGGAGACGTCCGGGCCGGGGCCGCCCTCGTTGGGGTGGACGTGCAGGTAGGCGAGGTCTCCGTCGCGCAGGGCGACGAGATGGCCGTAAGCACCCAGGTACGGTTCAAGGTTGGTGACGGGCTTGCCGTCCTTGCTGACCGTGAGCTTGAGTTCGCCCGCCTTGCCGGGGTCGAGGGTTCCGCCCAGGGCCACCCGGTAGCCGTCCACCTCGGCCGTGTTCACGGCCGGCGGCATCGGGGCCGGCTCGTACACCCCGGGGACCGTGAGGTCCGCGCCGAGGGTGACGTTCTTCGCGCCGGGCACGGCGGGGGCGAAGTCGGCGAACGCCTTGTAGGCGCCGGCCGCGGGCAGGTCCACGGGCGCCGACCAGGTGCCGTCCTGCGCCCGCACCGGGTGCAGGTGGCGGTAGACCGTGAGGTCGCGCGAGGCCACGATGAAGTGCAGCTCCTTGCCGTGCTCGGTCTTGTACCCGGTGACCTTGCGGCCCTCCGCGTCCTTGACCGAGAACCGCAGCTCGCCCTGGCCCGCCGCGATCCGCGGGGTGTCCAGGCTCAGCGTGTAGCCGCCCTCCGAGACCTGGAGACCGCCGGCCGCGGGGCCCTGGGCCGCCGCCTGGTCATGACCCCCGTGGCCCTCCGGGGTCCCGGACGCCCCGGATCCGGCGGACGCCCGCGCGGCGTGGGCGCCGTGCGCCGGCGCGGCCGGCGCGCCCACGGGCCCCACGCCCGCACCCACCCCGTAGGCGGTGCCGAAGGTCGCCGCCAGGGCTGCGGCGAAAACGGTGATCTTCACTCCGGTGTTCATGGCTGATCTCCCCTACGACGTACGTACCACTGCCGCATCCAGCGGTTTCATGGACTTCACCATACCCCCCAGGGGTATCAAGTCAAGCTGGAGGAACACTTGCGATGCATACCACCGGGGGGTATATCTGGAGTCAGGCCGGATACCCCCAGCGGGTATCGGCACGACTGAGGTCCGATCTAGGAGAAACACATGTCTTCCTGCTGCACCCCCGAAGGCACCTGCGGTACGAACGCCGCCGAGACCACCACCTCCGTGGCCGTGGTCGACACCACCGCCACCGCCTACCGGGTGTCCGGCATGTCCTGCGGGCACTGCCGGACCGCCATCACCGCCTCCGTCGGGGCGCTCGACGGGGTCGTCTCCGTCGACGTGGACGTCGACGGCGGCGTGGTCACCGTGATCACCGCCGGCGAGCCCGACGACGCGGCGATCACCGCGGCGGTCGACGACGCCGGCTACGAGCTGACCGGCCGGGTCTGACACCCGGTCCGCCCCCGACCCACCCGGCCGCCGGGGCCCCGTCCGTCCCACCGGGCCCCGGCCCCCACCCCGCGCTCGAACGAGGAGCAGCACTCATGACCACCATCACTCCCGGCGCCGCCCAGGTCGAGCTCGCCATCGGCGGCATGACCTGCGCCTCGTGCGCGGCACGCATCGAGAAGAAGCTCAACCGCATGGACGGCGTCGAGGCCACCGTCAACTACGCCACCGAGAAGGCCAAGGTCACCTTCGACGCCGACATCTCCGTCGCGGACCTGATCGCCACGGTCGAGGCCACCGGCTACACCGCGCAGGAGCCGGCGCCGCCGCGCACCGGCGGCGCCGGCCCCGAGGGGGAGCAGCCCGAGCACGACGAGCTCGCGCCGCTGCGCCAGCGGCTCGTCACCGCGGTCTCCCTCGCGGTGCCCGTCATCGCGATGGCGATGGCCCCGGCCCTCCAGATCGACTACTGGCAGTGGCTCTCGCTGACCCTGACCGCGCCCGTCGTCACGTACGCGGCCTGGCCCTTCCACCGCGCCGCCTGGACCAACGCCAGGCACGGCGCGGCCACCATGGACACCCTGATCTCGGTGGGCACGATCGCCGCGTTCCTGTGGTCGCTGTGGGCCCTGTTCTTCGGCACGGCCGGCACCCCCGGCATGACCCACGCCTTCGAGTTCAGCATCGCCCGCACCGACGGCGCGGGGAACATCTACCTGGAGGCCGCGGCCGGCGTCGTCGCCTTCATCCTGGCGGGCCGGTACTTCGAGGCCAAGTCCAAGCGCAAGGCCGGAGCGGCCCTCAAGGCGCTGCTGGAGCTGGGCGCCAAGGAGGTCACCGTGCTGCGCGGCGGCCGCGAGGTGACCGTGCCGACGGCCGACCTCCAGGTCGGGGACCGCTTCCTGGTCCGTCCCGGCGAGAAGATCGCCACCGACGGCACCGTCGTCGAGGGCTCCTCCGCCGTCGACGCCTCCATGCTCACCGGCGAGTCCGTGCCCGTGGAGGTCTCCGTCGGCGACTCCGTCACCGGCGCCACCCTCAACGCCGGCGGCCGCCTGGTCGTCGAGGCCACCCGGGTCGGCTCCGACACCCAGCTCGCCCGGATGGCCCGGCTGGTCGAGGACGCCCAGAACGGCAAGGCCGCCGCCCAGCGGCTCGCCGACAAGATCTCCGCGGTGTTCGTCCCCGTCGTCATCGGACTGGCCCTGGCCACCCTCGGGTTCTGGCTCGGCACCGGATCGGGCCTGGCGGCCGCCTTCACCGCCGCCGTCGCCGTACTGATCATCGCCTGCCCCTGCGCCCTGGGCCTGGCCACCCCGACCGCCCTCATGGTCGGCACCGGCCGCGGCGCCCAGCTCGGCATCCTCATCAAGGGCCCCGAGGTCCTGGAGAGCACCCGCAAGGTCGACACCATCGTCCTGGACAAGACCGGCACCGTCACCACCGGCCACATGACCCTGCTGCGCGTCCACACCGCCGAGGACACCGACGAGGCCGAGGTGCTCCGCCTCGCCGGAGCGCTGGAGCACTCCTCCGAACACCCCATCGCGCAGGCCGTCGCCGCCGGCGCCGCCGCCCGGGTCGGCGCCCTGCCCGCCCCCGAGGACTTCGCGAACATCCCCGGCCTCGGCGTACAGGGCATCGTCGACGGCCACGCGGTCCTCGTCGGCCGCGGCAAGCTGCTCGCCGAGTGGGCGATGGAGCTGCCCGCGCACCTGGAGCGCGCCAAGTCCGAGGCGGAGGCCGCCGGCCGCACCGCGATCGCGGTGGCCTGGGACGGCCGGGCCCGCGCGGTCCTGGAGGTCGCGGACGCGGTCAAGGACACCAGCGCCGAGGCCATCCGCCGGCTGCGCGCCCTCGGCCTCACCCCGATCCTGCTGACCGGCGACAACAAGGCCGTCGCCGAGACGGTGGCCCGCGAGGTCGGCATCGACGAGGTCATCGCCGAGGTCATGCCGCAGGACAAGGTCGACGTCGTCAAGCGGCTCCAGGCCGAGGGCCGCAGCGTCGCGATGGTGGGCGACGGCGTCAACGACGCGGCCGCGCTCGCCCAGGCGGACCTGGGCCTGGCCATGGGCACCGGCACCGACGCGGCCATCGAGGCCGGCGACCTGACCCTCGTACGCGGCGACCTGCGGGCCGCGGCGGACGCCATCCGGCTCGCCCGCAAGACCCTCGGCACCATCCGCTCGAACCTGTTCTGGGCCTTCGCCTACAACGTGGCCGCCCTGCCGCTCGCTGCGGCCGGACTGCTCAACCCGATGATCGCCGGAGCGGCCATGGCCTTCTCCTCGGTCTTCGTCGTCGGCAACAGCCTGCGCCTGCGCGGCTTCCGGGCCGCCACCGACTGAGGAGCCCCCGTGGCCGGTTACACAGAACACAAGGAAGACGTCATCAGACGGCTGCGGCGGATCGAGGGCCAGGTCCGCGGCGTGCAGCGGATGGTCACCGAGGACGTCTACTGCATCGACGTGCTCACCCAGGTCTCCGCGATCAACGCCGCGCTCCAGTCCTGCGCCGTGGTCCTGCTCGACGAACACCTCGCCTGCTGCGTCACCGAGGCCGTCGCCAGGGGCGGGGACGAGGCGAAGGCCAAGGTCGGCGAGGCGACCAGGGCCATCGCCCGCCTGATCCGCACCTGACGGGCCCCGCCCGGCCCCGCGCCCGCCGCCCCTCCACCGCACGGTTCGCGGTGGAGGGGCGGCGGGCGTTCCGGCCCCCGTGTACCGGTGCGGGGTATGCCCCCGCCGCCGGGACGGGCCGTACGATGAGCCGCTCGCGAGGGGGAGGGCCGAGAGGGATGCGCGTACGCCGGCTGGGAGAGCTGGAGGCCGAGATCATGGACCGGGTGTGGCAGTGGGAACGCCCCGCCTCGGTCCGCGAGATCGTGGACGACATAAACCGGGTCCGCAAGGTCGCCTACACCACCGTCATGACCGTGGCGGACATCCTGTACCGCAAGGGCTGGCTGAGCCGTGAGAAATCCGGCCGGGCCTGGATGTACGAGGCGGTGCGCAGCCGCGAGGAGTACACCGCGGCACTGATGCAGGACGCGCTCGGCGACAGCCAGGACCGCAGGGCCACGCTGCTGCGGTTCGTGGAGCGGATGTCCCACGAGGACGTGGAGGCCCTGGACGAGGCCCTGCGCGCCGCCCGCACCGACCGTCCGGCCGACGGGAGCTGCCGGTGAACCACCACGTACTGCCGCCCCTCGGACTCGCCCTGATGACCGGTCTGGTGCTGCCGTTACTGCTGGTGCGCGCCCGCTGGGCCCAGCAGGTGCCCCGGCTGGGGCTGGCCGCCTGGATCGCCTGCGGCGCCGTCTTCGCACTGTCCACGGCCATGGTGCCGGCCCAGCTGCTGCTCCCCCCGGAGACCAGCCACCGCCTCGTCGACGCGGTCCTGACCCTGACCCCGCCCTCCCCCGCGCGGCTGGCCGCGGCCACCGCGCGCGAGACCCTCGCCGCGGTGGCCGCGCTGGCGGTCCTGGCGGTACCGGCCACCGGTTTCGTACGCGAGCTCGTGCGGGCGCGCCGGGCCCGCACCCGGCACGCCGAACTGCTGCGCCTCGTCGGCCGGTACGACTCCCGGATCGGGGCGACCGTACTGGAGGACGCGCGCCCGGCGGTGTACTGCCTGCCGGGGCGTTCCCGGCGGGTCGTGGTGTCCTCGGGGGCCCTGGACGTGCTGACGGAACAGGAGCTGGGTGCGGCGCTCGCCCATGAGCGGGCCCACATCGGCGGCCGCCACCACCTGCTGGTCGCGGCGGCGGGCGCGTACTCGGCGGTGTTCCGCCGGCTGCCGCTGGCCCGGATCGGCGGACGGACGGTGCCGCTGCTGCTGGAGATGGCCGCCGACGACCGGGCGCTGCACGGGTGTTCGAGCGAGGCGCTGGCGACGGCGCTGTACGCGCTGGCCTCGGGGCGGGCGCCGCGCCGGGCGTTCGCGGCGGGCGGGCCGTCGGCGGCGGTGCGGATGCGGCGCATCCTGGGGCCGCGCCGGGCGGGACGCCCGGTGCTGCGCGGGGTGTTGGCGGTGGCCGGAGCGGTGTCGACGGTCGTTCCGCTGGTGGTCGCGTGTTGCTGGACGTCCTGACAGCGGATTGCCCTCTTCCTCTTCCCTTCCCCAACCCGGCTATTTACTAAGCCAATTCGTAGATTTCCCGCCGCCCCCGGCCACTCGAATTGCCCGCTATTCTGAGCGCGTGCGGGCTCAGGACCGGTACGGGGAGAGGTGCGGAAAGAATGCTGCTGGCTGACGTGCGGACGGCAGCTCCCGGTGACGCGACGGCCATTTCCCGGCTCCTCGCCGAAGCGATTCGCGACGGCTACGGTGAGGCCCTCGGGGAAATCCGGGTCGGCCGGCTGGTGTCGGACCATTGCGCCCTGCCGCGCATAAGAGCGGAAATTGAAATTCCCGGCGGCGCCCCCGCCTGGCTGGGCTGGCTGGTCGCTGCCGACATCGACGGCACCGTCGTGGGGGCCGTTTCCGGCGGCGTGCCGGTCGCCGGCGAGGGCGAGATCTACGCCCTGTGCGTGACCCCGGACCGGCAGCGGGAGGGCATCGGCACGGCGCTGCTGGAGGCGGCCACCGGCCGGATGCGGGCGCACGGGGCCGCGTACCAGCGGATCACGCTGCCCGTCGAACAGGCCCCGGCGCTGCCCTTCTTCACCCACCACGGCTTCGGCACGCTCACACCGGTCAGGTTCGGCCGCGCCCTCTGACGGACGCCCGTCCTCCGCGGGGGCGTGGCAGATCCACGCCATCGCGTGTTCACGCAGCCCGTTGCTCTGGCCCCGGACCTCCCGCGCAGGACAGGATCTCACCAGCGGCGCGGTCCCGGCGGCACGGGAGCCCCGCCCCGGAGGCCTGGACCGAGCGACCCCCTGGAGGAGCGATGCAGACACCGAGCGGCATTTTTTCCCCGCCCGTCCCGCAGGTCGTGCCCGCCCCGTTCACGCCGGTCACGCGGGCGCCCGTCCCGCCCCCCGCCGGCTTCCTGCCCGGCCTGGAGTCGACCGCGCCCGCCGACGAGGACTCGCTCTGGCTGCAGGACGCGCTGCTGGGCCCGCACAGCGCGGACATCGTCCGCTACCTGGGTCTCGCGCGGGACTGCGGCGGCGGTCCGGTCCTGGACCTGGGCTGCGGCGCGGGGCGGCTCGCGGTGCCGTTCGCCCGCCAGGGCTTCCGGGTCGAGGCCGTGGACCGGGACGCCGCCAGCCTGGAGCGGCTGCGGGCCTGGGGCCGGCGGATCGGGCCGCAGGTGTCGGAGCGGCTGGTGACCACCCGGGCCGACCTGGCGGGGCTGCGGCTGCGGGGCTCGTACCGGCTGGCCCTGCTGGCCGGGGCGATGATCTCCGCCGTGCCGCCCCACGCCCGTCCGGGGCTGCTGCGCGAGGTCGCCGCACACCTGGAGCCGGGCGGCGCGCTCGCCCTGGACTTCACGGCGCACCGGCTGCGCGGGCTGTCGCAGGACCCCTCGCGCACCTGGGCGTTCCAGGTGCCGCGGTTCGACGGGGTGGAGGAGTGGACGGTGGCCCGCCAGGAGTTCGACCTGGACGGCATGAGCGAGCACATCACCTACCACTCCGTCCGCACGGGGAAGCTGAGCAGCGAGCGGGTGGCCGGAGCCACCCGCAAATGGATCATCGACCCGGAGCGGCTGACCGCCGAACTGCACGGGGCGGGCCTGCGCGTGGAGCGCCGACGCGGCCACCGCGTGGACGAGCGGACGGAGAGCGTCCTGCTCGTCTGCCGGGCCGACGGCTGACCTGCGGCCGCCGTTCCTCGGGCGCCCCGACAACGCGGCGAGGTGCGGTGCCAGGCGGCGCGGGTGTGGGGGCACCTCCCAGCGGTAGCTGGGGGAGCACGATCCGGAAGAGACGGCCCAGGCCGGGCAAGAGGTACGATGCCCACAAAGGTTTGATTGGACCAGATCACGGATGGTGGCGGGGAGATGGCTGTCGCAGAGGAGCCGACCGGCCGCGAGGCGGTGATCCAGCGCCTGCGCGACGTCGGGCTGC
The DNA here is from genome assembly GCF_055575955.1 of Streptomyces sp. NPDC033966. Taxonomy (NCBI): domain Bacteria; kingdom Bacillati; phylum Actinomycetota; class Actinomycetes; order Kitasatosporales; family Streptomycetaceae; genus Streptomyces; species Streptomyces sp. NPDC033966. Next base: position 164,017 of record NZ_JBVIRQ010000015.1, read on the forward strand.
GCGTCACCGGCCCCCGCCTCGAAGTACTGCAAGTGCTGTCGGCGGGCGGCCACATGGACGTCGAGTCCATCACCGCCGCCGCCCGCGAGCGGCTCGGGACCCTGACCAGCCAGGCCGTCTACGAGATGCTGCGGCACTTCCTGGAGACCGGGCTGGCGTCGAAGTTCGACCGCCCCGGCCTGCCGGCCGTCTTCGAGATCGCCGGCCCGCCCCACCAGCACGCACTGTGCGTGCGCTGCGGCCGGGTGGAGAACGTCCGGGCGGAAGTGCCCGAGCCGGCCGGCGAGGCGATCCGCGCGTGGCGGATGGGCGAAGGCGCCGAGGTCATCTTCAAGGGGCTCTGCCCCGACTGCCTGGCCGCACCGCAGGACTGACCGTCCGCACCGGCCCCGTCTTCCCTGGGCGGCAAGGCAGTTGACCCGCCCAGGACCCCTCACCACCGCCGCCGGAGCCCCGTCCGGGCCGGCCGCAAGCGCAGTCGCGCACCTCAGAGGCACCCTGTGACGCCCGTCACATCCCGTTCCAGGGGGCGGGAGCCCTCCCATAGGTATGTGCCAAAGTGTGACTGTCGATTCGTAAGATGAGGGGGTCGCTTCGCGATGGCAACGGGCGACGGCAGGGACGGCATCCAGTCCGCCGACAGGGTGCTGGCCTTCTATCAGGAGCTGCGCCTGCGCGGGGTGTCCGACCTGAACGAGGTCTTCCGGGAGCTCGGGATCGCGCCGGAGGAGTACGAGAAGTGGCGCGCGGAGCTGACCTCCCTCGGCCTGATCGTACCGACCGGCACCACCCACGCCACCCGCGCCGACCTCCAGTCCGGCGCGTGGGAGCCGGGTCCGGACGCGGTCACCGTGATCGACCCCGAAATCGCCCTGCTGCGGATGCTCCAGCGCGAACGCGAGCGGCTGCGCGAGCACCTGGACGAGTCCGACCGGGCGTACAGCGCGCTGGAGAGCCTGGTCGGAAGGTTCCTGCGGCCCGGTTCGCTGAACGCTTCCGACGTCGAGGTCGAGATCCTCGACGACTACGGGCGGATCCAGCAGGTGCTGGAGGACATCACCGACGTCATCCGGCACGACCTGACCTCCATGCACGTGACGGCGCTGGTCCGGGAGGTCGCCGACCGGGTGCTCAGCCGCGACCGCCGCCAGATCGACAACGGGGTGCGCATCCGCGCCATCTACCACCAGCGCATCACCAACTCGCCGGAGGCGGTGGAGATGCTCCGCCGCCGGGTCGAGGCCGGGGTGGAGGTCCGCCTGTCCCCCGCCGTCCCGATGAACATGATCATCGCGGACCAGCAGTTCGCCGTGCTGCCCGTGCACCCCGACGACCGGGCGGCAGGGGCGATCCTCGCCCGCGGCCCCGCCCTGGTCCGCTCCTACCTCGCGCTGTACGAGCACTGCTGGCACGCGGCCACCCCGTACGGCGACGACGTGGCGCCGGAACTCGGCGGCGACGGGCTGTCCGAGCAGCAGCGGGCCGCCCTGAAAATGCTCGCCTCGGGAATGAAGGACGAGAAGGTCGCCCGGAATCTCGGGGTGTCCCTGCGGACCGTGAGCCGAATGCTGTCCGAGCTGATGCAGGAAATGGGCGCGTCGAGCCGTTTCGAGGCCGGCGTGCGCGCGCAGCGACTCGGCTGGCTGGACTGATTTCACAGGACACCGACCGGTTCCGGCCCCCTGGAGCCCTTTTCCCGACCCACCCGTGACGGTCCGCCCGTGACGGTCCGCCGAAATACCGCCGCAATACTCGGGGCCCGCCGGACCGCGCCGATCGGGAACGCGAAAAGCCCCGCGCCGCCGGAGGCGGTCACGGGGCTACGAACCGGCCGGGCCGGGCGGGCCGTTCAGTCCCAGCCGTTGTCGTCCGCGCGGGACACCGAGCCGGCGGCGAAGGCCGCGGTACAGGACGGACGGGCGGGGGCGGCGTGACGGGCCTGCGCGCGGATTCCGGTGGTGTGCACGGCGGACATGATTCCTCCAGGAAGTCTGAATACCGATTCCGTCTCCGCGGATCCGTGCCGCCGGTATTCCGTCGAAGACATCTCCATTCTCATATGGATTCCGCGGCCGGACCACTTTCCTGTAGCGCGTTTAGGGTGGATCTGGAGTTCATACAGACGTTACGCCTGCGCATCTTTGGTCAGCTCAAAAGAGCTGTTAGGGTGGCCTTCCGGCCTTCTCGACCCTCCAGGGGAGAGGCGTCGGCGAGGCAGGAGCGTGCCGCCGCTCCTGCCTCACTCACCTCCGGGCCCCACCGCTCCTCGCGCAGTACGTCCCGGTAGACCTCCAGGGTGCGCGCGGCCGCGGCCCGCCAGCTCATGTTCCGTGCGTGGCGCACCGCAGCCCGCCCCATCTCCGCGGCCTCCCCCGGCTGCCCGGCGAACCACCGCAGCCGCCGGGCGTACTCCACCGGGTCGTTGCCGCGCACGAGCAGTCCCGTCTCCCCGTCGCGCACCGCGGTCGGCAGTCCCCCGACCGCCGACGCCAGCACCGGAGTCCCGCACGCCTGGGCCTCCAGCGCGACCAGCCCGAAGGACTCGCTGCGCGAGGGCACCATCAGCACGTCCGCCGCCCGGTACCACCGGGCGAGCTCCGACTGCGGCACCGGCGGGAAGTGGCGCAGTACGTCCGACACCCCCAGCTCGCGCGCCAGTTCCCAGGCCCCGCCGCGCGGCCCGGCCCCCGAATCGCCGCCCACCACCGGGACGATGGTCCGCCGGCGCAGTTCCGGATCCTCCCGCAGCAGTTCGGCGATGGCGCGGACCATCACGTCCGGGCCCTTGAGGGGCTGGATCCGTCCCGCGTACAGGGGGACGAACGCGTCGGCCGGCAGTCCCAGCCGGGCCCGCGCCGCCGCCCGTCCCCGGCCGGGCCCGAAGGTGCGCAGGTCGACCCCCGGCCGGACGATCTCCGTGCGCCGGTCCTCGGCCCCGTACAGCTCGCGCAACGCCCGGGCCTCGTCCGCGGTGTTGGCGATGAGGCGGTCCGCGGAGCCGACCACCTGGTGCTCGCCGCGGATCCGCAGCTCCGGCTCGGGGGTGTCGCCGTCGGCGAGGGCCCCGTTCTTCACCCGGGCCAGGGTGTGCGCGGTGTGCACCAGCGGGATCCGCCAGCCGGCGGCGGCGATCCGGCCCGCCTGTCCGGAGAGCCAGTAGTGCGAGTGCACCAGGTCGTAGCGCCGCTCCTGCTTGAGCAGCGCCAGCGAGAAGGGGACGACCAGGGCGGGCATGTCCTCCTTGGCGAGGGCGGTGCGCGGGCCGGCCTCCAGGTGGCGCACCCGGACGCCGGGGCCGAGGGCGTCCGGGGAGGGGCGGGACTCGCCCCGGCAGCGGGTGAACAGGTCGACCTCGGCGCCCTGTTCGGCGAGCGCGCGGGACAGCTGGACCATGTAGACGTTCATGCCGCCCGCGTCCCCGGTGCCGGGCTGGTGCAGCGGCGAGGTGTGGACACTGAGCATGGCGACGCGCAGGGACACGTGGAGCTCCTACGGGCAGGGGCCGCGCCCGCCCCGCGCCGCCGGGCGACCGGCGCGCGGTCACGCGGCGAAGAAGGGTTTCTGTCGTCTTGCTGTCGTCTTGCTGTCGTGCGGGTCGTGCCCTCGTACGCGTGGCGCCGTCGTACGGGTCCTGCGGACCACGCGGGTGCCGCCGTCCGCGCGGGCGCAGCACTAGAAGCCGAACACCGGCCCCGAGGGCGGGGCCAGTCGGGTGCCCGGGGCGGGCGGGACGAGGGCGGCGGCCGAGACCGGGCCGCCGGGTTCCGCCTTGAGCGCGGCGGCCAGCCGGTCCGCGCCCTCCGGCATCACCGGGCGCGCCCACGCGCCGAGCGCCCGGGCCACCGCCAACTGCGCGGCCAGCACCGGGAGGTGGCGGCCGGCGGCGGTGGGGCGGTGGGCCTCGTGCGCGTTGACGTGGCCGAAGTCGGCCGCGGAGCGCACCATCTCGTCGAGCAGGGCGACCGCCCGGCGCGGGTCGAACGCGTCCGGCGAGTAGGCCTCGCGCAGGTCCTCCAGTCCGCGCAGCAGCCGGCGCTCCAGCACCTCCCAGCCCGAGCCGCCGGGCAGCGCCGCCGGGGCACGTCCCGCGCATTCCTCGCGGACGGCCGTGAAGAGCCCGGCGAGCCAGTTGTTCCAGCTCTCGTCCAGCTCCCGGCGGGCGGTGGCGAGCCGGTCGGCGTGGAAGGCCGTGCGGCGGCCGAGCGGGCGGGCCTGCAGGACGTGCCGGCGCAGGGTGTCCGAGCCGTACTCGGTGATCAGGTCCAGCGCCCAGGCCTTCTGGCCGGAACCCCAGACGAGCGCCTCGTCCTCGATGACGTAGGCCTCGTTGACGCAGAAGTGCTGCGGCAGTTTGAGTCCCTGGGCGAACAGCAGGACCGGCAGCAGCACCGCGTGGCAGAAGGCGTGGCCGAACCCGCAGAAGTGGACGGCCCGTTCGGGCAGCGGCCGGCCGCCGTGCCCGAAGAGGTGCATGGCGGCCGCCTCGAAGCAGCCGTCGATCCGGTGCTCGGGGAAGCCGTCGACGGGGACGGGCAGCCCCCACTCGGCGGGGTGGGACACGGCGATGTCCGGCAGCCCGTCCTCGACGAGGGACTCGCACAGCGCGGCCAGCCTCGGCGGCAGGCCGGTGCCGGCCCAGTACTCGGCGAGCTCCTCGCGGTACGGCTCCAGCGGGATGTACAGCCGCCGGCAGCGCCGGGGCCGGGCCGGGGAGGCGCACAGGGCGCAGCGCGGCTCCAGCAGGTCGCCGCCGTCGTTGGGGCGGGCGCACTCGTGGCACATCCCGCCGTCGCTGACCGCCGCGCAGTGCGGGCAGGTGCCGGTGACGTGCGCTCCGTTGAGCCAGCGTCCGCAGGGCTCGCAGTACGGGGTCAGGCGGGTGCGGGCCGCGATGACCCCGTCCGCGTACAGCTGCCGGAAGAGCTCCGTCAGCCGGCCCCGGTAGCCCTTGTCCTGGCGGGGGCGCACGATGTGGTCGAACTCGACGCCCGAGCGCAGCCAGTCCGACGTGATCGCGGCCCGGTATCCCTCGGCGACCTCCTCCGGTTTGCGGCCGGCGCGGAGCGCGCGGACGTGGACGGAGCTGGCGTGGTCGGCGGTGCCGGTGGTGAACCGGACGGGTTCGCCCTCGGCCCGCAGGAACCGGGCGAGTACGTCGGCGGCGACGTACGGTCCCGCGAGATGGCCGACGTGCAGTTCGCCGTGGGTGGCCGGCGGGGTCGCGGTGATCCAGACGGGGGTGCTCATGGGACCTCCTTGACGCTGTGGTGCTAAGGACGCAGCGAGGCTCGGAACGGAAGGAACAGCGGGTGCCCAGCCAAGACTGACAGAGAAACGAACCGTCCGGTCTGGTTTGGGCTTGCGCGTTCGCGCCGTTGCGTGGACACGCCAGCGGGGCGCCCCCGCGGCCCGGTTCGGGGCCGTCAGGCGGCGCAGTCCACCGGCACGCGCATCCCCCGCACCACCTCGGTCCACAGCTCGTGCGTGGCCAGCGCCCACAGCGCGAGCGCGTCGTGGTCCGACGGCCGCTCCAGCTGACGGGCCAGCAGGGTCCGCACCCGGTCCGGCCGGACCTGCCCGGCCCGTGCCAGCCGCTCCGCCGACAGCAGTTCGCGTACGGGTTCCAGCAGCGGCCCGCCCGGAGCGAGCATCGCGGTGACGGGCAGGGCGAGGGGCTGCCCGGGCCGCCTCCGCACGGCCTTGGGCAGCAGTTCCCGGCCCGCCTCGGCCAGCGCCCGCCGGTCCTGGAGCAGGCGCGGCGGGAGGGCCCGGGCGTGCGCGGCCACCGGGGGCCGGCAGAACGGCGTCCGGGCCTCGACGGCCGAGGCCATGCCCAGGTGGTCGAGCCGGCGCAGGTGCCGGGCCGGCAGCCGCCAGCGGCTCTCGAACGCCGCGACCGCGGCGAGCCGGTCACCGCCCGCGGAGCGCAGCTCCCGCTCGACGCGGTCGGCGGCCGAGCCCTCCTCCGCGATGAAGGACCGGTAGGCGGGCGTGTACAGGTACTCGCGCAGCAGCCGGGGCGCGGCGGACAGCCCGTCGGTGTAGGCGGCGGCCCAGTCGGCGACGAAGGGGCCCGTGGCCGCCGCCCGCGTGCGTGCGTCGGCGCCGAACAGTTCGTCGGCGCCGTCCCCGGTCAGGGCCACGCTGTACCCGGCTTGCCGCACGGCCCGGAAGAGGGCGTACGTGCTCAGCGCGGCCGGGTCGGCGTCGGGCTGCCCCAGGTGCCGGGTGGTGAGGGTCAGCAGCGACCCCAGCTCGGCGGGGTCCAGGGCGACTTCGTGGTGCACGGTACGGGTGTGCCGGGCCACCGAGCGGGCGTACGCGGCCTCGCGGCCGGGCCACCGGCCCCGGTACCCGAGGTGGAAGGCGTGCGGGGCGGGCGCCCCCGCCTCCCGGGCGTACTCGGCCGCCAGCGCGGTGACCAGGCCCGAGGCGAGCCCGCCGCTCGTGAGGACGCACACCGGTACGTCGGCCCGCGCGAGGCGGCGGACCTCCCTGCGGAGCACGTCCGCGGTGGACCGGCGGGCCCGCTCGGGCGCGTCCGGCTCCGGGGGCCGGCGCCGCAGCGCCGCCGGCCTGCCCGGGTGGACGACGGCGGTCGCGCCGGGCGGCAGGGCGCTGATGCCCTCCAGGGCGGTCCGGGCGGAGATCGGGGCGCGCAGGGCGAGGACGGTGTCGAGGCTGTCCGCGCGCGGGGCCGTGCGCACCCCGTCGAAGGCCAGCAGCGCCGGGATCTCGGAGGCGAACCGGAACGCCCCGTCCGCACCCTGGTGGTAGTGCAGGGGCTTGCTGCCCATGGAGTCCACGGCGAGGACCAGCCGGGGGGCCGCGCGGACGTCGAGGACGGCGACGGCGAACATCCCGTCGAGCAGGCGTGCGAAACCCGTCCCGTACTCGGCGTACAGGGCGGGCAGCAGGGTGCCGTCGCACAGGTCGGGGAAGCGGTGGCCGCGGGCGGCGAGTCCGCGCCGCAGCTCGGCGTGGTTGTAGATCTCCCCGCCCAGGACGGCGGCCACCCCCGGCAGGTGGGCCAGCCGGTACGGCTGCCGCCCGCCGCGCGGGTCCGTCACCGCGAGCCGGTCGCAGCCCAGCGCCCACCCCGGCCCGCGCAGCACCTGGTGCCCGTCGGGGCCGCCGTGCCGCTGCCGGGCCGAGACCGCCGCCAGCTCGGCCGGGTCGGGTGCGGCCGCCCCGGCCGCGAGCGAGCCGAAAATCCTGCCCATGCCGGACACCTCCGCTTCCCACGCACGCGTGGTTCCCTCGACGATGTGGAGCAGTGAAGTCTGCGAGTGGCGTAGAGGCGACATGTCGCGAGTACGCCAAAGGAGCCGCCTTGCGGCCGGTGCCCGCGCCCAACAGGCTGATCACATGGAACACTTCGCGACCGATCGCATAGACCGCAGCGCCCCCGAATCCCTGCTGGTCGTGGCCGCGCACCCGGACGACATCGAGTTCTGCGTCAGCGGGACGGTCATGCGGTGGATCGCGCAGGGCACCACCCGGGTGACGTACTGCATCGTCACCGACGGCGGTGCGGGCGGCTACGACGAGCAGCTCCCCCGCCAGGCCATGGGGGACCTGCGCCGCGCCGAACAGGTCCACTCGGCCAAGCGCAGCGGCGTCGACGACGTCCGTTTCCTCGGCTACCCCGACAGCTACGTCGAGGCGAGCGTGGAGCTGCGCCGGGACCTGTGCCGGGTGATCCGGCAGGTCCGGCCGCAGCGTGCCGTCATCCCGAGCCCGGAGATCAACTGGGGCCGGATCGCGGACCTGCACCCCGATCACCGGGCGGTGGGCGACGCCGCCCTGCGGGCCGTCTATCCCGAGGCGCGCAACCCGTTCGCGCACCCCGAACTCCTCCGGGAGGAGGGCCTGGAGCCGTGGATCGTGCCGGAGCTGTGGCTGATGACCGGGCCCACGCCCAACCAGTACGTCGACGTCACCCCCGTCTTCGACCGCAAGGTCGAGGCCCTGCGCATCCACACCTCGCAGACCGCGCACTTCGACGACCTGGCGGGGCTGCTGCGGGAGTGGCTGGGCGAGCACGCCCGGGCGGCGGGGCTGCCCGCGGGCCGGATGGCGGAGGCCTTCCAGGTCGTCAGGATCGAGTGACCGGGGGCGAGTTCCGCCGGGGCCGGGCCGCGTTCGCCGTGTGGGGCGTACGGGACCCGGCCCTCGTGCTGTCCGGGGTCACCGGTAGATGAGCAGTTCCGCCTCGGCCGCGCCCGCCAGTTCGTAGCGGGTCGCGACCAGGGGGCGGCCGGAGTAGAGGCGGATCAGCGTCGCCGCGTCCCCCCGGAAGCGGGCCGGGGCCCGGCCGGGCACCTCGTTGCCCAGGACCAGCGGGCCCCCCGGGCCGCCGATGTCCGCGACCAGCCGGGGCGTCTCCCGCTTGCGGCTGACCATCCGCAGCAGCGGCAGGGCCAGCGGCAGGCTGTCGCCGGCGTACTCCCCGGGCTCCCCGAACGCCGCGCGGACGTCGCCCGCGTGGATCCACTCCCCCAGGGCCACCGCGTCGAGCGTGCCGTCGCCCTCGGCGATGACCGGGCCGGCCTCGGTGAGCCCGCGCTCCAGCTCGTCCACGATCCGTGCGAGGGGCCAGTCCACGCGCTCCGCCACGTCGGCGGCGTTGGCGGCGGGCAGGAACACCCCTTCCTCCAGCCGGCCCTCCACGATGCGGACCAGGGCGGCCGCGCAGTGCGCGAGCACGTCCCTGGCGGTCCACCCCGGGCAGGCGGTGCGGAGCCCGTACGCCGCCTCCGGCGTACGCCGCAACAGCGGTAACAGCGCGTCCCGTTCGGTGCGCAGCAGCCGGTCCGGAAGCCAGGGGTCGCGCACCTCGGCGCCGGACTCCACGGCCGCTTCCCTGATGACCATGGCCGTCAGTAGCGGTAGTGGTCGGGCTTGTACGGGCCCTCGACCTCGACGCCGATGTACGCGGCCTGCTCCGGGCGCAGGGTGGTGAGCTTGACGCCCAGCGCGTCCAGGTGGAGGCGGGCGACCTTCTCGTCCAGGTGCT
>NZ_JBVIRQ010000016.1:0-158631 GCF_055575955.1 Streptomyces sp. NPDC033966
GCACACCGGCGGAGGTGTCCACCTCGCACACCACGCCCGCGGACAGGGACCCGGCCACCGGAGCCGCCACCCACTCCAGCGCGAACAGGCTGTCGGCGGTCCGGGTGAGCCCGCCCGGGGTCATCGGCCGCAGGGTGAGGGAGGCGATGGTGACCACCGGGAGGCTGGCTTCGTCGGTGGCGGTCAGTGCGACCGCGTCCTCGCCGGCCGGGGTCAGCCGGACGCGCAGGGTGCGGGCGCCGGTGGCGTGCAGGGCGACGTCACGCCAGGCGAAGGGCAGCCGGGCCTCGCCGCTGTCGGGGAGCAGGCTGCCCACGCCGGCCGCCTGGAGGGCGGCGTCGAGGAGGGCGGGGTGGAGGCCGAAGCGGCCGGCGGCCTCCTGCTGGTCGCGGTCGAGGCCGACCTCGGCGTACACCTCGTCGCCGAGCCGCCAGGCCGCCCGCAGCCCCTGGAACGCGGGCCCGTAGGCGAATCCGGAGTCGGCCAGGCGGGTGTAGAAGGGGTCCAGGTCGACGGCTTCGGCTCCGGCGGGGGGCCAGGTCTCGCCGGGGCGGGGGTCGGTGGCGGTGGGGGCGGCCGGGGCGAGGACGCCCTCGGCGTGCCGGGTCCAGGTGCCCTCGTCGTGGCGGGCGTACGCGGTGACCGTGCGCCGGCCGTCCGGGTCGGCGGGGCCCACGGCGAGCTGGACCTGGACGCCGCCCCGCTCGGGCAGCACCAGCGGGGCCTCCAGCGTCAGTTCCTCCAGCAGGCCGCAGCCGACCTGGTCGCCGGCCCGGACGGCGAGCTCCACGAAGGCGGTGCCGGGCAGCAGGACCGTGCCGGCCACCGCGTGGTCGGCCAGCCAGGGCTGCGCGGACAGTGACAGGCGGCCGGTGAACAGGAGGTCGTCGGAGGCGGCGACCGTCACCATCGCGCCGAGCAGGGGGTGCCCGGCCGCGTCCAGGCCCGCGGAGGTGACGTCGCCGGCCCCGCTCCCGCCCTGCAGCCAGTACCGCTCGCGCTGGAAGGCGTAGGTGGGCAGGTCGACCCGCCGGGCGCCGGGGAACAGGGCGTCCCAGTCCACGGCGACGCCCTGGGTGTGGGCCTCGGCGACGGCCCTGGTGAAGGCGGCCGGCTCGGGCTGGTCGCGGCGCAGGGCGGTGCTCCAGCGGATGCCGGCGTCCTCGTCGAGGCAGTTCTGCCCCATGGCGGTGAGGACTCCGTCGGGGCCGAGTTCCACGAAGGTGGTGACGCCGTGGTCCGCGAGGGTGCGGACGCCGTCGTGGAAGCGCACCGTCTGGCGGACGTGGCGCACCCAGTACTCGGGGGAGCCGAGCTCCTCGGCGGTGGCGACGCGGCCGGTCACGTTGGAGACGACGGGGATGGCGGGCGGGCGGAAGGCCAGTCGGGCGACGACGCCGCGGAACCGGTCGAGCATCGGTTCCATCAGCAGGGAGTGGAAGGCGTGGCTGACCTTGAGCCGCTTGGTGCGGTGGCCGGCGGCGGCGAGGTGCGCGGCGGCGTCCAGTACGGCGGTCTCGGTGCCGGAGATGACCACGGACTCCGGTCCGTTGACGGCGGCGATGTCGGCGCCGGGGGTGAGGAGCGCGCGGACCTCTTCCTCGGCCGCTTCCACGGCGACCATGGCGCCGCCCTCGGGCAGCGACTGCATGAGCCGGCCGCGGGCGGCGACGAGGGCGGCCGCGTCGGAGAGCGGGAGCATGCCCGACACGTGTGCGGCGACGAGTTCGCCCACCGAGTGGCCGAGGAGGAAGTCGGGGCGCAGGCCGTGGCTCTCGGCGAGGCGGAAGAGGGCCACTTCGAGGGCGAAGAGGCCGGCCTGGGTGTACTCGGTGCGGTCGAGCAGCGGGGAGCCGTCGAAGACGACGTCGCGTACGGGGGTGTCGAAGTAGCGGTCGAGGTGGGCGCAGGCCTGGTCGAAGGCTTCGGCGAAGACGGGGTACGCGGCGTGCAGCTCCCGTCCCATGCCGGGGCGTTGTGAGCCCTGGCCGGTGAACAGGAACGCGGTGCGGGGGTCGGGGCGGGCGGTGCCGTGGACCAGGTTCTCGGCGGGCGCGCCGTCGGACAGGGCCCGCAGGCCGGCGCGGAGCTCGTCGGCGGTGGCGCCGAGGACCACGGCGCGGTGGCCGAGGGCGGCGCGGGCGGTGGCGAGGGTGTGGCCGGTGTGGGTCGGGGGGGTGTCGGCGGTGGGGCCGGTGGTGGTGTGGTCCAGCAGGCGGCGGGCCTGGGCGCGCAGCGCTTCGGGGCTGCGCGCCGAGAGGGGCCAGGCGACGACCGGGGGGAGCGGGGCCGGGGTGGCCTCCGGCTCCGCGTCGGGGGTGGTCGGCTCGGGCTGTTCGAGGATCAGGTGGGCGTTGGTGCCGCTGATGCCGAAGGAGGACACCGCGGCGCGGCGGGGTGCTCCGGTCCGCGGCCAGTCGGTGTTCTCGGTGAGCAGGGAGACCGCTCCGGCGCTCCAGTCGACGTGCGGGGTGGGCTCGTCGACGTGGAGGGTCTTGGGGAGGACGCCGTGGCGCATCGCCTCGACCATCTTGATGACGCCTGCGACGCCGGCGGCGGCCTGGGTGTGGCCGAGGTTGGACTTGACGGAGCCGAGCAGCAGCGGCCGGTCGTCGGGGGTGCGGTCCTGGCCGTAGGTGGCGAGCAGGGCCTGGGCCTCGATGGGGTCGCCGAGGGTGGTGCCGGTGCCGTGGGCTTCCACAGCGTCGACGTCGCGCGCGGTGAGGCGGGCCTGTTCCAGGGCCTGGCGGATGACGCGCTGCTGGGAGGGGCCGTTGGGGACGGTGAGGCCGCTGCTGGCGCCGTCCTGGTTGACGGCGGAGCCGCGGATGACGGCGAGGACGGGGTGGCCGTGGCGGCGGGCGTCGGAGAGCCGTTCCAGCAGGAGGAGGCCGGCGCCCTCGCCCCAGCCGGTGCCGTCGGCGGCGGCGGCGAAGGGCTTGCAGCGGCCGTCGGGGGCCAGGCCGCGCTGCTGGCTGAAGTCGACGAAGAGGTCGGGGTTGGCCATGACGGTGACCCCGCCGGCGAGGGCCATCGTGCATTCGCCCTGGCGCAGTGCCTGGGCGGCCAGGTGGAGGGCGACGAGGGAGGAGGAGCAGGCCGTGTCGATGGTGACGGCGGGGCCTTCCAGGCCGAGGACGTAGGAGAGCCGGCCGGAGGCGACGCTGGCGGCGTTGCCGCTGCCGAGGTACACCTCGACGCCTTCGGGCAGGTCGCGGGGGCCGGTGGCGTAGTCGTGGTGCATGACGCCGGCGAAGACGCCGGTGCGGCTGCCGCGCAGGGAGGTGGGGTCGAGGCCGGCGCGTTCGAAGGCCTCCCAGGCGGTTTCCAGGAGGAGCCGCTGCTGGGGGTCCATGGCGAGGGCCTCGCGCGGGGAGATCCCGAAGAAGCCGGCGTCGAAGTCGGCGGCGCCGGTGAGGAAGCCGCCGTCGCGGACGTAGCTGGTGCCCTGGTGGTCGGGGTCGGGGTGGTAGACGGCGTCGAGGTCCCAGCCGCGGTCGGCCGGGAAGCCGGCCACGGCGTCGCGGCCCTCGGCGACGAGCTGCCACAGTTCCTCGGGGGAGCTGACGCCGCCGGGGTAGCGGCAGCTCATCGACACGATCGCGATCGGTTCGGGCTCTTCGGCGGACCGCAGCCGCTCCCGGGTCTGGTGGAGTTCGGCCGTCATCCACCGGAGGTGGTCGAGCATCTTTTCTTCGTTTGTCATGACGTACCGAAACTCCCGTTGATCAGGTCGAAGAGGCTGCCCCCGGCGGCGGACCGGGCGGGGTGGCCGTCAGCGTCGCGACTGCCCCACGTACTGCTCGGCGAAGTCGGTCGCCGCGGCAGTGGAGCCGGTCAGGTGTTCGAAGCGCGCCCGGCGCAGGCCCCGGTCGAAGGGTGTGCCGCCCGGGCCGGTGTGCAGCAGGTCGGTCATCCACCGGGAGAACTCCTGGCCGAGCCAGGCCCGGCGCAGGGCGGTGGCCGAGTACGCGTCGAGGGCGTCGCGCCGTCCGGTGCCGTACCAGACGGCGAGGGCTCCGGCGAGGAGTTCGGCGTCGGCGACGGCCAGGTTCAGTCCCTTCGCGGCGCTGGGCGGGACGATGTGGGCCGCGTCGCCAAGGAGGAAGAGCCGTCCGTGCTGCATGGGTTCGCAGATGAAGCTGCGCAGCGGGACGAGGGTGCGTTCCAGCACGGGGCCGGTGGGCAGGGCTCCGCTGCCGCCCGCGAGGCGCAGGTCGAGCTCGGCCCAGATCTCCTCGTCGGAGCGGGTGCCGGCGCTCTCGCCGGGCGGGACCTGGAGGTAGAGGCGGCTGACGGTGCTCGACCGCATGCTCTGGAGGGCGAAGCCGCGCTCGCCGGTGGCGTAGACGAGTTCGGGGGACATGGGCGGGGCGGCGGCGAGGACGCCGAGCCAGGCGTAGGGGTAGGTGTGGGTGCTGGTGGTGAGGGAGGCGGCGGGCACGGCGGTGCGGCTGACTCCGTGGAAGCCGTCGCAGCCCGCGACGAAGTCGCAGGTGATCTCGGCGGGGCGGCCGTCGAGGGTGCAGGTGACGGTCGCGCCGTCGCCGGCGAGCCGGTCGACCCGGACGTCGTCGACGTCGAAGTGGAGTGCTCCGCCGGTGGCGGTGCGGGCGGCGATGAGGTCCTTGACGACCTCCTGCTGTCCGTACATCCACACGGACTGGCCGGTGAGCTTGGTGAAGGGCAGGCGGTAGACGTCCCCTTCGAGGCGCAGTTCGAAGCCTTCGTGGACCAGGCCCTCCCGGTCGAGGCGTCCGGCGGCGCCGGCCCGGCGCAGGGCTTCGACGGTGCCCTGTTCCAGGAGGCCGGCCCGGACGCGGCGTTCCACGTGGTCGCGGCCGCGGCGTTCGAGGACGACGCAGTCGATGCCGTTCAGTTCGAGGAGCCGCGCCAGCAGCAGGCCGGCGGGGCCGGCGCCGATGACGCAGACCGGGGTGTGGATCCGCAGGGGGGCCGGGGTCACGGGCTCACCGTTCCGGCCGGGTCGACGTGGACGGTGGCGGTGAGGGGGAGGTCCGCGGAGGAGCGGCCCACGGAGACGGTGCGCGGGCCGGCGGCGACGGTCCAGGCGCCGGTGCCGGCGTTCCAGTACTCGAAGCGGCGGGCGTCGAGGACGATCTCCACGACGGTGGACGCTCCGGGCTCCAGGTGGGCGGTGGCGTAGCCGGCGAGGGCCTTGGGGGCCTGGGGGGCGGTGACGTCGGGGCTGCTGCCGAGGTAGACCTGGACGGTTTCGCGGCCGGCCCGCTCGCCGGTGTTGCGCAGGGTGCAGGAGACCTTCAGTTCGCGGCCCCGGGCGGTGAGGCGGAGGTCCTCGTAGCCGAAGGTGGTGTAGCTGAGGCCGTGGCCGAAGGGGAACAGGGGGGCGACCGCGTGCTCGTCGTGCCAGCGGTAGCCGACGAAGATGCCTTCCTGGTACTCGACGCGGCCGTCGACGCCGGGGTAGCGCAGGGGGTCTCCGGCGACCGAGGTGTGGTCGGCGTCCACGGGGAAGCTCTGGGTGAGCTTGCCGCTGGGGTTGGCGTCGCCGAACAGGAGGGCGTCGGTGGCCTCGGCGCCCATCTCGCCGGGGTACCAGATGTCCAGGACGCCGGCGACGTCGTCCAGCCAGGGCATCGTCGGGGAGGAGCCGGTGTTGAGGACGACCACGGTGTTGGGGTTGGCCTTGGCGACGGCGGAGATCAGGGTGTCCTGGAGGCCGGGCAGGGCGAGCGCGGGGCGGTCGATGAGCTCGGCGAGCTCGTCGTAGGCGAAGACGATCGCGGCCCGTGCGCCGCGGGCGGCCTCGACGGCCTCCTCGATGTCGGCCTGTGCCTGCTGCGGGGTGACCCAGCCGAGGGTGAGGTGGACGGGGTTGTTGGGCATCGGCAGGGCGGAGAGGACCAGCTTGTAGGTGCCGGGGAGGAGGTCGACGGTGAGGCCGGCGGTGTCGCCGAAGGAGCTGCCGGCGAAGACGCGGGGGTGGCCTTCGAGGTCGATGGCCGCGTAGCCGCCGAGCGCGGTGACGGCGATGCGGTAGCGGCCCTCCGTCTCGATGGTCAGTTCGCCTTCGTAGAAGTAGTCGGGCTCGGTGGAGGGGCCGGCCGGGACCTCGCCCTCGCGGAAGGCGGGGACGAGCGCCGACTCGGGGATGGGGCGGCCGGCCGGGTCCTCGCCGATGCGGAACTCGACGGCGTCGTCGCCGAGACGGGTGCGCAGGACCTCCAGCGGGGTGGCGGCGTGCTCCGGGACGACGAGGGCGCTGCCGACGCCGGCGGTCTTGGGGACGGTGGCGGACCGTCCGATGACGGCGAGGCCGTGCGCGGCGGGGCCCGGCTCGGTGAGCTTGTCGGCGGAGAGCGGCAGGACGTTGCGGGGGTTGTGCAGGAGCACCGAGCCGGCGGTGGCCACTTCCAGGGCCAGGGCCCGGCCGCGCTCGGGGTCGCGGGCGGTCTCGGGGCGGGGGGTGCCGGTGTCGAGGAGGCCGAAGCGGGCCATCTGGCCGACGATGCGGGCGACGGCGCGGTCCAGGACGGCCTCGTCGATGCGGCCGTCGGCGATGGCCTCGCGCAGCGGCTCGCCGAGGTGGGCGCCGTCGGGCATCTCCTGGTCGAGGCCGCGCTCGATGGCGACGGTGTCGTGGACGGCGTCCCAGTCGGACATCACCCAGCCCTCGAAGCCCCATTCCTCGCGCAGGACGGTGTTCAGCAGGGTCTCGTTCTGGCAGCTGGGGTGGCCGTTGACGCCGTTGGTGGCGCCCATGAGCGCGCCGGCGCCGGCCTGGACGGCGGCCTCGAAGGCGGGGAACTCGATCTCGCGGAGGGTCCGTTCGTCGACGCGGGTGTCGACGGCCATCCGGTTCTCTTCCTGGTTGTTCGCCGCGAAGTGCTTCGGCATGGCGATGACGCCCTGGGACTGGATGCCGTTGATCACCGCGGTGCCGATGGCGGTGACCAGCAGCGGGTCCTCGCCGTACAGCTCGAAGTTGCGTCCGCCGAAGGGCTGGCGCAGCACGTTGATCATCGGGCCGATCAGGACGTCCTGGCGCTTGGCGCGGGCCTCGTGGCCGAGGTACTCGCCGTAGCGGGCGGCCAGTTCGTCGTCGAAGGTGCAGGACAGCGCGATGGGGGCGGGCAGCGCGGTGGTGGTCTTGCGCTTCATGCGGACGCCGGCCGGGCCGTCGGTCATGCGCAGTTCCGGGATGCCGAGGCGGGGGACGCCGGGGATGTAGCCGGACTGGCCGAGGGACTCGGGGTCGTCGGAGCCGTGGACGAACGAGAGCTTCTCGTCGAGGGTCATGGCCTGGACGAGCGCGGTCACGTCGACGGGGGTCTGCGGGGTCATCGCTGGTCACTTCCGGTTCGTTCGGGGGCGGGCTGGATGGTGTCCGGACGGGCCGGGAGCAGCGCGCGGGCGGGGGCGTTGGCCTTGAGGAGCATTTCGTCGTACTCGTCGTGGGGGTCGGAGCCGAGCACGATGGCGCCGCCGGCACCGATCCGCCAGCGCCCGTCGGTGAGGACCATGGTCCGGATGACGATGTTGAGGTCGGTGGTTCCGTTGCAGGAGAGGTAGCCGATGGCGCCGGAGTAGATGCCGCGGGCCCGGCCCTCCAGGGACTCGATGATCTCCAGGGTGCGCTGCTTGGGCGCGCCGGTCATCGAGCCGCCGGGGAAGCAGGCGCGGACGCAGTCGAGTGCGTCGTTGCCGTCCTTGAGGGTGCCGCGGATGGTGGAGACGAGCTGGTGGACGGTGGCGTAGCTCTCGGCGGCCATGAGGACGGGGACGTGGACCGAGCCGACCTCGCAGACGCGTCCGAGGTCGTTGCGCATCAGGTCGACGATCATCAGGTTCTCGGCGCGGGTCTTGGCGCTGGCGACCAGCTCGCGGCGGGAGCGCTCGTCCTCGGCGGGGGTGGCGCCGCGCGGGGCCGTGCCCTTGATCGGCTTGGCCTCGGCGACCCGGTCGGCGGTGATCTTGAGGAAGCGTTCCGGGGAGGAGCAGGCCACCTCGGTGCCGTCGAGCCGCAGGTAGGCGGCGTACGGTGCGGGGTTGGCCCGGCGCAGCCGGCGGTAGGCGGTGAAGCCGTCGTCGGCCGCGGGGAGCTCGGCGACGTTGGTCAGGCAGATCTCGTAGCTCTCGCCCGCGGTCAGGTACTCCTGGCTGCGCAGGACGTCCTGGACGTAGGCGTCGCGGTCCCGGGCGAGGCTGGGCTCCACGGACGTGCCGGGGCCGTCGGCGGGCGCGGCGGCCGGGGCCGCCGCGGGCTCCTGCCGGGCAAGGGCCGCGGCGGTGTCGGCGAGCCAGCGGGTGGCGCCGTCGGCGGTGGCCGGGTCGGTGCTGAGGGCGAGGAGGTAGGTGCGGCCCTCCTGGTGGTCGACGGCGAGGAACCGGTCCGCGAAGATCCAGACGGCGTCGGGGGTCGGGGCGGAGTACCGGTTCGGGGATCCGCAGTCGCCCTTCAGTTCGTAGCCGAAGTAGCCGACGTAGCCTCCGGTGAAGTCGAAGGGCAGCGGCGGGGCGTCGATGACCCGGCGGGCGAGTTCCCGCTGGAGGTAGTCGAAGACGGACTCCCGGTGGCCGGCCGGCGTGGCGGAGTCGACCTCGACGACGCCCTCGTCGACCCGGTAGCGGACGGTCTCGGCGAGCGGGCCGCGGGCGTCGCCCAGGAAGGAGAACCGGGACAGGCCGGGCTCCACGCGGGCGCTGTCGAGCCAGAAGGCGTGCCGGGATCCGGCGAAGAGCGAGGCGAACGCGCTCTCGGTGTCCACCGCGGTGTCCAGCTCGGCCACGTGCAGCGCGTAGTGCGTGCGGTCCCCGGCGCCGGCGGCGGGCCGGACCCGCGGCACGGGCGCGGCACCGGTACGGGCGGGGGCGGCGTCGGCGGGGGCGGTGGGGGCGGTGGGGGCGGGGGCGGTGGGCCGGACGCCCGTGCGCTCGGCGCGGTCGGCCAGCGTCAGGTCCCGGAAGTTGGCCAGCATCCGGCGGCCGTACTCGGTCTCGATGGACTCCGGGTGGAACTGCACGCCCCAGCGCGGCATCAGCCGGTGGCGCAGCGCCATGACGACGCCGTCCTCGGACCAGGCGGTGGCCTCCAGGTCGGAGGGCAGCGGCTGCGCCACGCACAGGGAGTGGTAGCGCACGGCGCCGAACTCCTCGGGGATGCCCGCGAAGAGCTCGTCCCCGTCGTGCCGCACCCGGGCGACCTCGCCGTGCACCGGCACGGGGGCGGGCACGACCTCGCCGCCCGCCCACACGGCGAGTCCCTGGTGCCCGAGGCAGACGCCGAGCACCGGGACGCTCGCCTTGACCAGGACGTCGCGGGAGACGCCGAAGTCACGGGAGCGGGCCGGGTGGCCGGGCCCGGGCGAGATCACGATGTTGTCGAAGCCGTCGAGGTCCAGGTCGGCGACGGCGACCGCGTCGTTGGCGATGACGACGGGCTCCTGACCGTTCACTTCGGCCAGCAGCTGGAAGAGGTTGTAGGTGTACGAGTCGTGGTTGTCGATGAGGAGGGTCCGCATGGGGCTCACCTGCTTCGCGAGGGGGTCAGCGGCCGGGACACCAGCCGGTCCAGGTGGCCCAGGGACTCGGCCGGCCGGTGTGCGGCGGCGAGGTGGGCCAGGTGGCCGTCGGGACGGACCAGGGCGATCAGCGGCTGCCTGCCGAACAGCGGGCCGATCGCGGTGCGCCCGGACGGCGACAGCCGTGCGAGGTCGTGGACGGGGACGCGGTCCGCGAGGACGCGGCGGGCGCCCTCCGCCACGGTCTGCCAGTCGGCGGCCGGCCGGCGGCCGGGCCAGAGCAGCGCGATGTGGTCCCGCTGGTCGAGTACGGGGGCCCCGGCGTGCTGCCGGGTCCGGTGGAAGAACGGCAGCCGGTCTCCGGGGCGGGCCCTGCGGTGCAGGGTCGAGCGCCACAGCGGTTCGTCCGTGGCCGCGTAGCCGAGGCCGACCTGGCTCATCAGGGGCGCCGCCACGTGCCGCAGGAGGCCGGTGCGGTGCGCCGCGGCCACCTTCAGGTCCCGCAGGCGGCGCTCGCGTGGGGTGGGGGCGCCGGACAGTTCCATCTCGGTGCGGATGACCGTACGGACCTGCTCGACGGCCTGGCGGCGTTCGGTGTCGTACGTGTCGACGATCCGCTCGTCCCAGACGCCGCGGACGACGCCGGCGAGCTTCCAGCCGAGGTTGAAGGCGTCCTGGAGGCCGAGGTTGAGGCCCTGTCCGCCGAGCGGGACCACCGAGTGGGCGGCGTCGCCGACCAGCACGACCCGGCCCTCGCGGAACCGTTCGGCGACACCCGGACGCGGGTGGTAGGTGCGGGTCCACAGGGGTTCGCCGAGCCGGTACGGCAGGCTGGTGCGCTCGTCGACCATCCGCTGCCAGTCCGCCAGCGGGCGGTCCGACCAGTCGGTTTCACCCGGGGCGACGATGGTGGCGAGCCGGCAGACGCCGTCGGGCAGGTGGACCAGCGGCAGCAGCCCGCTGTCGGCGTAGTGGTACTCGACGGTGGACACGCGCGGCCCGGTGACGGGGAAGTCCCCGAGCGCGATGCCCAGCGGGAAGGGCACGCCGGGGTAGGGGATGCCGAGGAGCCGGCGGGTGACGCTGCCCGCGCCGTCCGCGCCGATCAGCCAGTCGGCCACGGCCTGTTCGGTCCGGCCGTCGGCGTGCCGGAGCGTGGCGGTGGGGAGCGGGCCGGAGGTGTCGATCGCGGTCAGTTCGGTCCCGTACTCGATGGTGCCGCCGAGTTCGGCGAGGCGGCGGCGCAGCAGCACCTCCAGCTCGCTCTGGATGATGCCCAGGCCGTAGGGGCGGGCGGCGCCCAGCTTCGTCATCGGTACGGTGCCCAGCCGGCGTCCGCGGGAGAAGAAGCTGACGTCGTCGGCCCGGAACCCGCGGGAGACGAGCTCGTCGGCGATGCCGGTCTTCTCCAGGAGTTCCAGCACGCGGGGCCAGATCATCACGGCGCGGGAGTGCGGGTCGTACTCCTCCTGCGGGGGCTTGGCGTCGACGATCCGCACCGGCACCGACTGCTGGAGGAGGTCGCAGGCCAGCAGGGTGCCGACGGCTCCCGCTCCCACGATGAGGACGCTCTGCCCGGTCATATCGCGGCCGCCTTCGTCTGCGCGGCGGTGCCCGTGCCCGCCAGGTGTGCTTCGATCGCCCCGGCCGCGGCGGCGGCGCCGCCCGCGTCGCGGCTCAGCTTCCGGAAGCGGGCCGCGGCGTCGGCGGTGCCGGTATCGGCGCTCACGGTTTCCACGGCCGCCCGCAGGCGTTCCGCGGTGGCCTCGGCCGGGTCGAGGCGCAGGCCCAGGCCCAGCTCGACGACGCGGTCGGCGATGATCTCCTGCTCGACCATCTGCGGGACGACGACCATCGGCGTGCCGAAGGACAGGGCCTCCATCGTGCTGCCCATGCCGCCGTGCGTGACGAACGCGGCGGCCTGGCCGAGGACGGACAGCTGGGGCACGCTGCGGTGCACCTCGCAGTGCGGCGGCAGGGTGCCGAGGTCCGCCGGGTCGGCCTGCTGCCCGATGGACAGCACCAGGTGCAGGCCGCTGCCGGCGAACGCCTCCACACAGGTGCGGTAGAAGGAGGTGGCCCGGTTGAAGACCGTGCCGAGCGAGACGAAGACCATCGGGCGGTCCGGGTCCTCGCGGCGCCAGGTGCCCTCGGCCTCGCGGCCGCCCAGGCTGGGCCCGACGAAGCGGTAGTGCTCCCCGAACGTGTGCGCCTCGGGCTGGAACTCCCTGGGCAGGAAGGCCAGGTTGAGTTCCTCCTCGAAGTCCATGAACTCCTCGGCCCGGACCCCGTCCAGGCCGGCCTCACGGAGGAACTCGGCGAGGCGGGCGTCGAACTCCGCGCCGTTGGCCTCGTGGGAGGCGGAGCGGCCGGTGCGGGCCAGCATGGCGTCCATCAGCGCGTAGGAGCGGCTGGAGGCGAGGGAGGGGAAGAACTGCACGGCGCGCGCCCCCCACCTGCGGGCCAGGGCGCGCCCGGCGAACGGCACCGTGTTGTCGTACACGACGACGTCGGGACGGTCGGTGCCGACGAAGGACTCCGCCAGGGCGATCCGGTCCGCGCTGCCGTGCAGGAAGAACAGGGGCAGGGCGCTCAGGTCGTTCTCGGCGAAGGCGCGCGGCGACTGTCCGGGCGAGGTGGCGACGTCGTAGCGGCACACCTGCGCGCCGAGCCGGGTGAGCTGCTCCTCGAAGGCCCGGGTGGTGAAGTAGGTGACCCGGTGACCGCGCGAGACCAGCTCGGCGACGATGCCCAGGGTGGGCGACACGTGCCCGTGGGCGGCCACGCTGAAAAATGCGATGTGTGCCATCTGTTCCTCAGGGTGTGCGGTGGGGGACGAAGGGGGCGGGGGTGCGCGGTGCGCGCTGCCGGGCCGGCCGTGACGCTGCCGGGGACCGGCTCAGATGCCGATCTCTCCGTTCAAGATGTCGAACAGCTCCTCGTCGGTGACGTCGTCCACGTCGGTCGCGGCCGGCGGCCGCACCGGCCCCCCGACCTCGGCGAGCAGGGCGCGCAGCCGGTCTTCCAGGTAGCGGGCGGTGGCCGGGCCGGGTGCGGCGGTGCGCAGGCCGGCCGCGAGGTCGTCGAGCCGGCGGACCACGGCCGGGTCCGGCTGGTCCCGGGCGGGGGCGGGGGCCAGCTCCCGGTCCAGGAACTCGGCCAGCGCCAGCGGGCTGGGGTGGTCGAAGACCAGCGTCGGGGAGAGCCGCAGGCCGGTCTCCGCGCCGAGCCGGTTGCGCAGTTCGATGGCGGCCAGCGAATCCAGTCCCAGTTCCCGGAAGGAGCGTTCCGCCGGTACGTGGGCGGACGTGCCGTGGCCGAGGACCGAACCGGTCTGGGCGCGCACCAGGTCGACGAGGAGCCTGCGGCGGGTGTCAGTGTCGGCTCCGGCGAGCCGGCGGGCGAACGCGCCGCGCTCGGCGCCGGCCGGCCTGGCCGCCGGCCGGGCGGTCCCGGCCCGGGCCGGGGCGGCCGCGGGGCGGGCGGCGACCAGGTTGGGTACGCCGGGCAGCGCCAGCGCCGCGTCGAACAGGGCGAGCGCCTCCTCGTTGGCCAGCGGTACGGTGCCGTGGCGCGCCATCCGGGCGACGGCCTCGGGGCCGAGCCGGCCGGCCATGCCGCGTTCCTCGGCCCAGGGGCCCCACTGGAGGGACTGCGCGGGCAGTCCGAGGGAGTGGCGGTGGTGGGCGAAGGCGTCCAGGAAGCCGTTGGCGGCGGCGTAGTTGGCCTGGCCGGGGCTGCCCATGACGGCTGCCGCGGAGGAGAACAGGACGAACGCGTCGAGCGCGGAGTCCTTGGTCAGTTCGTGCAGCGCGACGGCGCCGGCCGCCTTGACCCGGATGACCCGTTCGAACTGGTCCTCCGTCAGCGTGCCGAGCAGTCCGTCGTCGACCACGCCCGCCGCGTGGACGACCGCCTTCAGGGGGCGGTCCGGGGAGATGCCGGCCAGGACGGCCGCCAGGGCCTCGCGGTCGGCCACGTCGCACGCGGCGAGCGTCACCCGGGCGCCGAGTCCGCGCAGCGCCGAGGCGAGTTCCTCGTTGCGCGGGTCACCGGCGCCGCTGCGGCTGAGGAGCAGCAGGTCGTCGGCGCCGTGCCGGCGTACGAGGTGCTCGGCGACCACCGCGCCGAGGCCGCCGGTGCCGCCGGTGATCAGGACGGTCCCGGCGAACGCGGGAGCCGGTGCGCCGGGTGCCGGTGCGCCGGGTGCGGTTTCGGGCCTGTGGACCTGGCGGGGGGCGAACAGCCGCCCGTCGCGGACGGCGGCCTCCCGCTCGTCGGCGCCGAGGACGCCCGGCAGCGCGTTCCAGGACTGCGGCTGCCCGTCGAGTTCGACGACCAGGAACTTCCCGGGGTGCTCCGCCTGCGCGGTGCGCAGCAGCGCGCGGACGGCTCCCTGCGTGGTGCCGGCCGGGTCGCCCGGCGGGACCAGCAGGACGAGCCGGGCCGTCTCCGCGAGCGGGGAACCGGTCCACCGCCGCAGCAGGCGGGCGGTCCGCCAGGACGCCTCGCGGGCGTGGCGGGCCGGGTCGTCCGGGTCGGACGGCTCGGACGGCTCCAGCAGGTGCAGGACCGTCGCGGGGGCCTCGGCCGCCCGCTCCAGCGCTTCCAGATCCGGGTACGCGGTGACCGGTACGCCGCCGAGGGACGCCGGCACGGCCGGGACGGCGGCCCGGCCGTCTGCGAGGAGCGCGCAGGGTCCGGCGGGGGCCGGGCCGGGGTCCAGCGGCTGCCAGTGCGTCTCCAGGAGGGCGGCGGTGTCGCCCGCGAGGTCCTCCGGGCGCATCCGGCGCAGGGTCAGCGAGGCGACCGAGGCCACGGGTTCGCCGAGCCCGTCGGTGATCTCCAGCGACAGGGTGTCGGCGTCGGTCCGGGTGAGGTGCACCCGGACGGTGGCGGCGCCGGCCCGGTGGAGGGTCAGTCCCTGCCAGGTGAACGGCAGCCGTCCGGCGTCGTCGGACCCGCCGGGCGACTCGATGAAGCCGGTGTGCAGGGCGGCGTCGAAGAGCGCGGGGTGGAAGGCGAACCGTGCGGCGTCGTCGGAGTCCGCCGCGGGCAGGGCGACCTCGGCGAATATCTCGTCGCCCCGGCGCCAGGCGGCCTTCAGCCCCTGGAACGCCGGGCCGTAGTCGAAGCCCATGTCGGCGGCGCGGACGTACGTGTCGCCCGCCTCCACCGGTTCGGCGTCGGCCGGCGGCCACACGAGCGGCCCGGCCGACGGGCCGGAGGACGGCGTGGAGCCGCTGAGGAGCCCGCTCGCGTGCCGGGTCCAGGCCCCGTCGGGGGCGTCGGCCGGCCGCGCGTGGACGGTCACGGTCCAGTGCCCGGGGTCCCCGTCGGGGTCGGCGGGGGCCAGGAGCGTCTGTACCTCGACCACGGCGGCGTCGGGCAGGCGCAGCGGGGAGAGGACGGTCAGCTCGTCGAGGGTGTCGCAGCCGGCCTCGTGGCCGGCGCGCAGGGCCATCTCCACGAAGGCGGTCCCGGGCACGATGACCGTGCCGTTGACCACGTGGTCGGCCAGCCAGGGGTGCGTACGGGCCGACAGGCGGCCGGAGAGCACCACCTCGTCGGACTCGGCGCGGGAGAGCACGGTCGTGAGCAGCGGGTGCGCGTCGGCGCCGTGCGCTCCGGCCGGGCGCGGGCGCGGCCAGTACCGCGTCCGCCGGAAGGCGTAGCCGGGCACGCCGGGAGCCCGCGTTCCGGGGCCGAAGTACGCCGCCCAGTCCAGGTCGGTGCCCCGGGCGAACAGTGCGCCCAGGGCGGCGGCGAGGGTGTACTGCGCGTCCGTGCGGCGGCGCATCAGGGGGACGAAGCCCGACGCTTCGGCGGCGTCCTCGGTGACGCACTGCTGGGCCATCGCGGTCAGGACGGCGTCGGGGCCGAGTTCGAGGTACGTACGCACCCCGGCGGATTCGAGGTGGCGGACGGCGTCGTGGAAGCGGACGGCCTCGCGGACGTGGCGCACCCAGTAGGCGGGCGAGGTCAGTTCCTCCGCCGTGGCGAGCGTCCCGGTGAGGGTCGAGACCACCGGGATCGCGGGTGCGGAGTAGGCCAGGGCTTCCGCGACCTCGCGGAACGCCTCCAGCATCGGCTCCATCAGCGGCGAGTGGAAGGCGTGCGAGACGGTCAGCCGCTTGGTCTTGCGGCCCTGCCCGGCCAGCTGCGCGGCCACGTCCAGGACGGCCTGCTCGGCGCCCGAGACCACCACGGACTGCGGGCCGTTGACCGCCGCGATGTCGACACCGGCGGTCAGCAGTGCACGGACCTCCTGCTCGGCGGCCTGGACGGAGACCATCGCCCCGCCCTCCGGCAGGGCACCCATCAGGGCGCCACGGGCCGCCACCAGACGGGCCGCGTCGGCCAGGGACAGCACCCCGGCCGCATGGACCGCCGCGATCTCGCCGATCGAGTGGCCGGCCACGAAGTCCGGGCGGACGCCGTAGGACTCCAGCAGCCGGTACAGGGCCACCTCGACCGCGAACAGGGCCGGCTGGGTGTACTCGGTGCGGTGGACCCGCTCCCCCTCGCCGAAGACGATCTCCTTCAGCGGGAAGTCGAAGTGGGCGCACACCTCGTCGAAGGCCGCCGCGAACACCGGCTGGGCCTCGTACAGCTCACGCCCCATGCCCGCACGCTGCGCACCCTGACCGGTGAAGAGGAACGCGGACCGGCCCGGGGTGGCCGCGTCCGTGTCCTCCTCCGCCACGGCGGCCAAGGCGGCCAGGGCCTCGGTCCGGTCCTGTGCGACCACGGCGGCACGGTGCTCGAAGGCCTTGCGGCTCACCGCCAGCGACCGGCCCACGGCCGTGAGGTCGGCCTCGGGGTCGGCCGACACGCGGGCCAGCAGCTGTCGGGCCTGCGCGCGGACCGCGTCCGCGTCGCGGCCCGACAGCAGCCAGGGCACGGCGGCGGGAGAACGGTCCGCCGAAGGGCCGGCGGCGGGGGCGGGGGCGGGGTCGGCCGGGGCTTCTTCCAGGATGACGTGGGCGTTGGTGCCGCTGATGCCGAAGGAGGACACGGCCGCGCGGCGCGGTTCCCGCGCCGGGGTCCAGGCCAGCGGTTCGGTCAGCAGCCGGACCTCGCCCGCCGTCCAGTCCACGTGCGGGGTCGGGGCGTCCACGTGCAGCGTCTTCGGCACGAGGCCGTGCCGCATCGCGAGCACCATCTTGATCACGCCGGCCACGCCGGCCGCGGCCTGGGTGTGGCCCAGGTTGGACTTCAGGGAGCCCAGCCACAGGGGGCGGTCCGCCGGGCGGTCCTGCCCGTACGTGGCCAGCAGCGCCTGCGCCTCGATCGGGTCCCCGAGCGGGGTGCCCGTGCCGTGCGCCTCCACCACGTCGACCTGGCCGGCCGTCAGGCCCGCGTTGGCCAGGGCCTGACGGATGACGCGCTGCTGGGAGGGCCCGTTGGGGGCGGACAGGCCGTTGGAGGCCCCGTCCTGGTTGACCGCGGAGCCCTTGAGGACCGCGAGGACCTCGTGGCCCTTGCGGCGGGCGTCCGACAGCCGCTCCACGAGGAGCATGCCCGCGCCCTCGGACCAGCCCGTGCCGTCCGCGGCCGCCGCGAAGGCCCGGCAGCGCCCGTCCGGCGACAGGCCGCGCTGGCGGCTGAAGTCGACGAACGCGTTGGGGGTCGACATGACGGTCACACCGCCGACCAACGCCAGCTCGCACTCCCCGCGCCGCAGCGCCTCCGCCGCGAGGTGCAGGGCGACGAGGGAGGACGAGCACGCCGTGTCCACCGTCAGCGCGGGTCCCTCGAAGCCGAAGCTGTACGCGATCCGGCCCGAGACGACGCTGCCGGCGCCACCCGTGCCGAGGTAGCCCTCCAGGTCCTCGGCGGACCGCGCCACGAGGGCGGTGTAGTCCTGGCCGTTGGATCCGATGTAGACGCCGGTGCGGCTGCCGCGCAGGGAGTCCGGGTCGACGCCCGCCTGCTCGAACAGCTCCCAGGAGGTCTCCAGCATCAGCCGCTGCTGGGGGTCCATGGCGAGGGCCTCGCGCGGGGAGATCCCGAAGAAGCCGGCGTCGAAGGCGCCCACGTCCTCCAGGAAGCCGCCCGCCGTCGCGTACGTGGTCCCCGGCGCGTCGGGGTCCGCGTCGAACAGGCTCGCCAGGTCCCAGCCGCGGTCCTGCGGGAACGGGCCCACCGCGTCGACGCCGTCCGCCAGCAGGGTCCACAGCTCGTCGGCCGAGGACACCCCGCCGGGGAAGCGGCAGGCCACCCCGACGACCACCACGGGGTCGGCGGCGTCCGCCACCGGGCCCGCCACGACGTCCCGGGCCTCCGTGCCGACCAGCTCGCCCCGCAGGAACTCCGCCAGTGCCACCGGGCTGGGGTAGTCGAACGCGAGGGAGGCGGGCAGGCGCAGTCCGGTGACCGTGCCGAGCCGGCTGCCCAGCTCCACCGAGGCCAGCGAGTCGAAGCCCAGCTGCCGGAAGGACCGCTCGGGGGCGATGGCGTCCGGCGTCGGGTGCATCAGCAGTTCGGCGGCGTGTCCGCGGATCAGCCCGACGAGGGCCGCGCGCTGTTCGTCCGGGCTCCGGCCGGCCAGCGTGGCGGCGAACCCGGTGGTCGGCTGCGCGGGCACCGCCGCGCCGGTGATCGCCCGCAGTACGGGACGGCGGGCCGCCGGGCCGTGGGCCTGCGCGTAGCGGTCCCAGTCGATGTCGGCGGCCAGTACGGCGGTCTCGCCGTGGCGGATCGCGCCGTCCAGCAGCCGCAGGGCCCGCCGCGGGCTCATCGGGCGGAAGCCGGTGCGGCGCATGCGCTCGCGGACGACGGCGTCGGCCGCCGCCATGCCGTCGCCTTCCCAGGCTCCCCAGGCGACGGCGGTGGCCGGCAGGCCTTCGCGGCGGCGCTGCTGTGCGAGGGCGTCCAGGGCGGCGTTCGCCGCGGCGTAGTTCGCCTGGCCGGCCGCTCCGATGACGCCGGCGAGCGAGGAGAAGAGGACGAACGCGTCGAGGCCGAGGTCGCGCGTCAGCCGGTGCAGGGTGAGGGCGGCGTCCGTCTTCCCCGCCAGTACGCCGGTGAGCTGCTCGGGGGTGAGGGCGCTGAGCACGCCGTCGTCGAGGACGCCGGCGGTGTGCACGACGGCCGTCAGCGGGTGCTCGGCCGGAACGGCCGCGAGCAGCGCGGCGAGGGCGTCCTCGTCGGAGACGTCGCAGGCCGCCAGGGTGACCTCGGCGCCCAGCGCGGACAGCCCGTCGACGAGCTCCGCGGCGCCGGGGGCGTCCGCGCCGCGTCGGCTGACCAGCAGGAGGTGGTCGGCGCCCGCCTCGGCGAGCCAGCGGGCGACGTGGCCGCCGAGGGCTCCGGTGCCGCCGGTGACCAGGACGGTGCCGCGCGGCGACCAGTCCCGGGCGGGCGCCGACCAGCCGGTCCGCACCAGCCGCCGGGCGTAGGCGCCGGAGGGCCGCAGGGCGGTCTCGTCCTCGTCCGCGCCTGCGGAGAGGAGGGCGCAGAGCCGTCGCAGGGCGTCGGCGTCCAGCTGTTCGGGCAGGTCGACCAGGCCGCCCCAGCCCGCGGGGGCCTCCAGTGCGGCCACCCGGCCCAGGCCCCAGAGCTGGGCCTGGCGGGGCCGCACGGGGGCGTCCTGCTCGTCCACGCAGACCGCGCCGCGCGTGGCGACCCACAGGGGCGCCGGCTGGCCGGTGTCACCGAGGGCCTGGAGCAGGGCGAGGGTGGCGGCCGTCGCGCCGGCGCCGTCGGGGTCGAGGAGGGACAGCACGCCGGAGAGGCCGTCCGCCGGGGTTTCGAGGGCCAGCCGCCGGGCGAGTACGGTCCGGTCGTGCTCGGCAGCGGTCAGGGGCAGGGGTACGACGTCGGCGCCCCGGTCGGCCAGCGCGGCGAGGACGGCGTCGGCGTGCCCCGCCGGCCGGTCGGCGTCGGTGACGACCAGCCAGGAGCCCAGGGGGGCGGCGGTCGCGGAGGGGTCGGAGGGGTCTTCGAGCCGCTCCCAGGTCACCCGGTAGAGCAGGTCGTCCGCGTCGGCGCGGTGACCGGAGGCGGTCGCCATGGGGGTGGCGGGCCAGTAGCGCTGCCGCTGGAAGGGGTAGGTCGGCAGGTCGACGCGGCGGCCGGACAGGACGCGCGTCCACTCGGGCTCGACGCCGCGGACGAACGCTCCCGCGAGGGCGGACATCAGCGTGAACGTCTCGGAGCGGTCGCGGCGCAGGAGGGGCAGGAGGGCGGCGGGTTCGTCGAGGCAGGCCTGTCCCATGGCGGTCAGGACGGCGTCGGGACCGAGTTCGAGGTACGTGTCCACCCCGGCGGCTTCCAGGTGGCGCATGGCGTCGTGGAAGCGGACGGCCTCGCGGACGTGACGCACCCAGTAGGCGGGCGAGGCCAGTTCCTCCGCCGTGGCGAGCGTTCCGGTGAGGGTCGAGACCACCGGGATCGCGGGTGCGGAGTAGGCCAGGGCTTCCGCGACCTCGCGGAACGCCTCCAGCATCGGCTCCATCAGCGGCGAGTGGAAAGCGTGCGAGACGGTCAGGCGCTTGGTCTTGCGACCCTGCCCGGCCAGCTGCGCGGCCACGTCCAGGACGGCTGCCTCGGCACCCGAAATGACCACGGACGAGGGGCCGTTGACCGCCGCGATGTCGACACCGGCGGTCAGCAGTGCACGGACCTCCTGCTCGGCGGCCTGGACGGAGACCATCGCCCCGCCCTCCGGCAGGGCACCCATCAGGGCGCCACGGGCCGCCACCAGACGGGCCGCGTCCGCCAGCGAGAAGACACCGGCGACGTGCGCGGCCGCGATCTCACCGATCGAATGCCCCGCCACGAAGTCCGGACGCAGACCGAACGACTCCGCCAGCCGGTACAGAGCCACCTCGACCGCGAACAGCGCCGGCTGGGTGAACTCCGTACGGTGAACCCGCTCCCCCTCGCCGAAGACGATCTCCTTCAGCGGGAAGTCGAAGTGGGCGCACACCTCGTCGAAGGCCGCCGCGAACACCGGCTGAGCCGAGTACAGCTCACGGCCCATACCCGCACGCTGCGCACCCTGACCCGAGAACAGGAAGGCGAACTTCCCGCCGGAGACCGCACCCTCGATCGCGCCGGACGCCGAGCGGCCCTCGGCCAGGGCCTCCAGCCCGGCCAGCAGGCCCCCACGGTCCCCCGCCACCACGGCCGCCCGGCTGCCCAGCGCGGCCCGCGAGGTCACCAGCGAGAACGCCACGTCCACCGGGTCCAGCTCCGGATCAGCCGACACCCGCTCCAGCAGCCGGCCCGCCTGGGCCCGCACCGCCTCCGCGTCACGCCCCGACACCACCCACACGGGCAACGGGGCCGTCCGCGCCGGTTCCTCCGTGGCGGGGGCGGCCGGTGCTTCCTCCAGGATGACGTGGGCGTTGGTGCCGCTGATGCCGAACGAGGACACCGCGGCCCGGCGCGGGCGGCCGGTCGGGGGCCAGTCGACGTTCTCGCCGAGCAGCTCGACGCGGCCGGCCGTCCAGTCCACGTGCGGGGTGGGGGCGTCCACGTGCAGGGTGCGGGGCAGGACGCCGTGGCGCATCGCCATCATCATCTTGATGACGCCCGCCATGCCCGCCGCGGCCTGGGTGTGGCCCAGGTTCGACTTGACGGAGCCCAGCCACAGCGGCCGGTCCTCCGGCCGGTCCTGACCGTAGGTGGCCAGGAGGGCCTGGGCCTCGATGGGGTCGCCGAGGGTCGTGCCCGTGCCGTGCGCCTCGACCGCGTCGACCTGGTCGGCGGTCAGGCCGGCGTTGGCCAGGGCCTGGCGGATGACGCGCTGCTGGGAGGGCCCGTTGGGGGCGGAGAGGCCGTTGGAGGCCCCGTCCTGGTTGACCGCGGAGCCCTTGAGGACCGCGAGGACCTGGTGGCCGTTGCGGCGGGCGTCGGAGAGCCGCTCCACGAGGAGCATGCCGACGCCCTCGGACCAGGCCGTGCCGTCCGCGGCGGCCGCGAACGGCTTGCAGCGGCCGTCGGCGGCCAGTCCGCGCTGGCGGCTGAAGTCGACGAAGGAGGCCGGGGTGGACATGAGGGCGACGCCGCCGGCCAGGGCCAGTTCGCATTCGCCCCGGCGCAGGGACTCCGCCGCGAGGTGCAGGGCGACGAGGGAGGACGAGCACGCCGTGTCCACGGTCAGCGCGGGGCCCTGGAACCCGTAGAAGTAGGACAGCCGCCCCGACAGGACGCTGCCCGCGCCGCCGGTGCTCAGGTAGCCCTCCAGGCCGCTCTCCCCGGCGAGCCTCGGTGCGTAGTCGTGGTACATCTGCCCGGCGAAGACGCCGGTGCGGCTGCCGCGCAGGGAGTCCGGATCGACGCCCGCCTGTTCGAACAGCTCCCAGGAGGTCTCCAGCATCAGCCGCTGCTGGGGGTCCATGGCGAGGGCCTCGCGCGGGGAGATCCCGAAGAAGCCGGCGTCGAAGTCGGCGGCCCCGTCGAGGAAGCCGCCCTCGCGGGTGTACGTGGTCCCGGGTGCGTCGGGGTCGGCGTCGAAGAGGCCGTCCAGGTCCCAGCCGCGGTCCTGCGGGAAGGGGCCGACCGCGTCGGAGCCCGAGGCAACCAGGCGCCAGAGTTCTTCGGGCGAGCCCACGCCGCCGGGGAACCGGCAGGCCGCGCCCACCACGACCACCGGATCGGCGGCGTCCGCCACCGGGCCCCGCTCGCCGGTCTCGGGCGCCGGGCCGAGCAGTTCGCCGTGCAGGAACCGGGCCAGCAGTACGGGACTCGGGTGGTCGAAGGCCAGCGAGGCCGGCATCCGCAGCCCGGTGGCCGCGCCCAGCCGGGCCGACAGGCGCACCGAGGCCATGGAGTCGAAGCCGAGCGGCCGGGACTGCTCACGGGGGTCGGGCGCGGTGGGGGCGGGGGCTTCGCCGCGGACTTCGGCGATCGCGTCGGTGACGAGGCGCAGCAGCCGCCGTTCGCGGCCCGCCTCGCCCAGTGCCCGCAGTTCCGCGGTCAGGCGGCGGGTCAGCTCGGGGTCCTCGGTGGCCGTGGCGCCGGTGCGGGCGGCCGGCTCGTGGCCGAACGCGTGGACGCGGACGGCGGGTTCGCCCTCGATCAGTGCGGCGTCGAGGCCTTCCCCGAGCTCGCGCCCGGTGACCTCCGGTGCGGCGCTCAGGGAGACCGCGGTACGGCCCTGCGCGCGCAGGCGCTGTGCGACGGCGTCGAAGACCGCTCCGGGGGTCTCGTCGGCGAGCAGGACCACGGCGTGGGCGCCGGAGTCCGCGAGGGCCCGGTCGACCGCGTCGGCGTCGGCCGGGTCGCAGGTCGCGCGGGTGACGTCGGTGCAGTGGTGGGCGCCGGTCAGGTGGCCGGCCAGGGTTTCGGCGCGGTCCCCCTCGCCGGGTCCGGTGAGCAGCAGTACGGGGGTGGCGGCCAGTGCGCTGGTGTCGTCGGCGGGGAGCGAGGCGGGCAGGGGCGCGGGTTCGGGCAGGGTGCGGCTGATCCGGTCGTGGTGGGTGGTGCCGGCGGCGAGCAGCCGGGAGGGTTCGGGGCCGTTGCCGACGAGCCGGCGGACGATCTTGCCGGAGGTGGTCCGGGGGATGTGCCCGGTGCGGTGGAGCGCGACGGGCACCTTGTAGTAGGCGAGCCGCTCCCGGCAGCGCGTCAGGATGTCCTCGGGCGACAGGCCCCGGCCTTCCTTGGGCACCACGTAGGCGACCGGGACCTCGCCGAGGCCGCTGTGCGGGCGGGCCACGACGGCGGCGTCGGCGATGTCCTCGCCCGCGCGGATGACGTCCTCGATCTCGGCGGGGTGGATGTTCTCGCCGCCCCGGATGATGAGTTCCTTCAGCCGTCCGGTGATGGTCAGGAAGCCGTCGGCGTCGAGGCGTCCGAGGTCTCCGGTGCGGTACCAGCCTTCGTGGAAGGCCGCTTCGGTCGCCTCGGGCGCGCGGTGGTAGCCGAGCATCAGGCTGGGGCTGTCGACCCGGATCTCGCCCTCGTCGCCGGCGGGTACGTCGAGTCCGGTGGCCGGGTCGGCGATGCGCAGGCGCAGGCCCGGGACGGGCCGGCCGCAGGAGCCGGGGACGCGCGGTCCGGTGAGCGGGTTGCAGGTGATGACGCCGGTGGTCTCGGTGCTGCCGTAGCTGTCGATCAGGGGGACCCCGAAGGCCTGGGCGAAGCGTGCGCCGAGTTCCGCGCCGGTGACCGCGCCGGCCACCAGGAACGCCCGCAGTCCGGTCAGGGCCGGTTCGCCCTCGCCGGCGGTGTCCAGGAGGTGGTGGCAGAGCGTCGGGACGGCCGCCATCAGGGTGTACGGTGCCGCGCGCAGTTCGGCGAGCACCTCGGCCGGCGTGAAGTCGGCCATGATCCGCGCCGAGGCTCCGGTGGCGGTGACGCCGAGGACGCAGAGGTTGAACGCGAAGCTGTGGTGCAGCGGCAGCGGCCACAGCAGCCGGTCGTCCTCGGTCATGCCGAGGACGGACGGGTATCCGGCCGCGACGGACCACAGGCCGGCGCGCTGGGTGGACAGGACTCCCTTGGGGGTGCCGGTGGTGCCCGAGGTGTAGAGCATCCAGGCGGTCTCGTCGAGGCCGAGGTCGTCGGGGGCGGGCGCGGGCGGTTCGGTGGCGCACAGCCGGGCGAAGTCGTGGACGGCGGTGGCGTCGGTGCCGGCGTCGGGGGTCTCGCCCGGTGCGGTGACGACGACGAAGCGGACGTCGTGTCCCACGGCGTCCAGGCGGCGGTACTGGGCGAGGTGGTGCGCGTCGGTGATGACGAGGGCGGCCTGCGAGTCGTCGAGGACGTGCTTCAGTTCGGCGTCGCCCGTGCGGGGGCCGACCGGTACGGCGACGAGGGCGGCGCGGGTGACGGCGAGGCAGCTCTCGACCGTCTCGACCCGGTTTCCCAGGTGGACGAGGACGCGCCGGCCGCGGCCGGCTCCGAGGGCGGCGAGGTGACCGGCGAGCCTGCCGGTCGTCGTCGCGAGCTCCCCGTACGTGACGGTGCGCGTCCCGTCGGAATAGGCGATCCGGGCGGCGCGCTCGCGTGCGTGCTCCCGGAGGAGTTCCGAGATGGGCCTGAGAAGGCCGTCCCGCACACCGTGCTCCCCCATTGCATGTCCCCCGCATCCGATCGACCACATTGATCCAGACCAATGCTCTTACTGTGCGGGAGAAAGCTTTATGAATTTCTTTGTATCCCCCGCTCGGCGGCCGATACTATGCGAACCGACAAGTGAGATCAACTTCAATAGTGGTGTTACCCAGGGCGACCCCTATCGGCCCCTGCGAACCCCTGAAACAACCCCTTAAGCAGCCTGTTGGGCAACCCCTATTCAGTAATCCGAGGAGCATTCGTGTCCCTTCCCGTAATGGACGAAGAGTTTCTGAGCAACCCCTATCCGGCCTTCGCGGACCTCAGGGCGAAGGGGCCGGTGCACCGGATGCTGCTGCCCAGCGGCCTGCGGGTGTGGGCGGTCGTCAGCCACGAGGAGGCCCGGATCGCCATGACGCACCCGGCGCTGTCCAAGGACATCGACACCTCGGTCGAGCTGGGCTACTTCGACCGCGAGATGAGCGAGGGCGGCACGCCCCGGCTGGAGCACAGCTCGGTGGGCCGGCACATGCTCAACATGGACCCGCCGGGCCACACCCGGCTGCGCAAGCTGGTCAACAAGGCCCTGACGGCGCGCAGCGTGGAGCGGCTGCGGCCCACGATCGAGCGGATCAGCGCGGAGCTGCTCGACTCGGCTGAGAAGGCGGCCGCCGAATCCGGGGACGGCGTGGTCGACCTGGTGGAGCACTACACGGCGGTCTTCCCGGTCAAGGTGCTCGGCGAGCTGCTGGGCATCACGGCCGAACACCTGCCGGTCCTGGTGGGACTGACGGGCGCCATCATGTCGAACGACAACGAGAACGCCGGCGCGAACATGGCGAAGTTCGGGCAGCACATCGGGCAGATGATCCAGCACAAGCGCGCCGACCCGGGCGACGACCTCATCAGCGCGCTGGTGACCGCCCGCGACGACCAGGACCAGCTCTCCGACGTCGAACTCGTCTCGACGGTCTTCCTGCTGGTGGTGGCCGGCTACGAAACCACCGTGAACATGATCGGGCACGGCGTACGGGCCCTGCTCGGCCACCCGGAGCAGCTCGCGGCGGTCCGCGCGGACCCCGGCCTCATCCCGGCCGCCAACGAGGAGTTCCTGCGCTACGAGGGGCCGGGCAACCGGGCGACCCTGCGCTACGCCACGGAGCCGCTGGAGCTGGGCGGGGTGACCGTCGGGGCCGGCGAGTACGTGTCGGTGCTGCTCGGGTCGGCCAACCGGGACGAGGCGAAGTTCGCCTGCCCGCACCGGCTCGACGTGGCCCGGTCCACCAACGGCCACCTGGGATTCGGGCACGGAATCCACTACTGCGTCGGCGCGCCGCTCGCCCGGGCGGAAATGGAAATCGCGCTGCGCGATATCCTGGACCGCTTCCCGAACCTTTCCCTCGCCGTTCCGGATTCCGAATTGCGCTGGCGCAAGAGCTTTATGATGCAGGGCCTGGAGACGCTTCCGGTGCGCCTTCGCCCGTAACGGGGGAAGGGAAAAGGAACGGGCCTGCGGCAGGCGGATCGATCCGCCTGCCGCAGGCCCTCCTGCGTTCCGTCCGGCTGCTACCTGCCGAATTCCGCCTGGATGAAGTCGAATATCTCGTCGGCGGAGGCGGTGCCCAGGGCCGCGGCGGCGGTCCCCGCGCCGGCTTCTCCGGCGCTCCCGCCGGGCGCCCCGGTCCCGAGGAGCGCCAGCAGGTCCGCCAGGCGCGCGGACACCTCGGCCCGGACCTCTTCGGAGTCCTGGGAGGCGGTCGCCCGGAGGGTGTCCTCCAGCCGGTCCAGTTCGCCGAACACCGCCGGCCGCGGCTCCTCGACCACCAGCAGGCCGCGCAGGTACGCGGCGAGCGCGGCCGGCGTCGGGTAGTCGAAGACGAGCGTGGTGGGCAGGCGCAGTCCGGTGGCGGTGCCGAGGCGGTTGCGGAGCTGGACCGCCGTCAGCGAGTCGAGCCCCAGCTCCAGGAACCCGCGGTCCGCCTCGACGTCCTGCGGCCCCGCGTGGCCGAGGACGGTGGCGGCGTGGCCGCGTACCAGGTCGGACAGGAAGCGGGTGCGCTCGTGCTCCGGGAGCCCGGCCAGCCGGTGCGCGGGCGAGGTCACGGGCGCCGCCTCCGCGGCGGCCCGGCGCACCGGTGCCGGGACCAGGGCGCGCAGCAGCGGGGGCACGCTCTCGCCGGCCGCCGCCTGGGCGCGTACCGCCGCGAGGTCCACCCGCATCGGGACGAGCACCGCCTCGGGGGAGGTGAGCGCCGCGTCGAAGAGGGCGAGGCCCTCGGCGGTCGTCAGGGCCTGGGCTCCGGCGCGTTCGATGCGGGCGAGTCCGGCCCCGTCGAGGTGTCCGGTCATGCCGCTGCGTTCGGCCCACAGGCCCCAGGCGAGGGACTGCGCGGGCAGGCCGAGGGAGCGCCGGTACTGGGCGAGGGCGTCGACGTAGGCGTTGGCGGCCGCGTAGTTGCCCTGGCCGGGGGCGCCGAACAGGCTGGCGGCGGAGGAGAAGAGGACGAACGCCGACAGGCCGAGGTCCGCGGTGAGTTCGTGGAGGTTCCGGGCGGCGTCGGCCTTGGGGCGCAGGACCGCTTCGAAGCGTTCCGGGGTGAGGGATTCGACCACGCCGTCGTCCAGGACGCCGGCGGTGTGGACGACGGCGGTCAGCGGGTGCCCGGCCGGGATCGCGGCCAGCAGTGCGGCCAGTGCGTCGCGGTCGGCGACGTCGCAGGCGGCGACGGTCGTGGCGGCGCCCAGCGCGTCCAGTTCCGCCACCAGGTCTCCGGCGCCGCCGGAGCGGCTGACCAGGAGGAGGTGGCGGACGCCGTGTTCCGTCACCAGGTGGCGGGCCACGGCGCGGCCCAGGGTTCCGGTGCCGCCGGTGACCAGGACGGTTCCGTCGGGGGCGAAGAGCGGCTCGCCGGACGCGTCCGCGGCCGCGGCCGCGTCCGCCCGGGCCAGGCGCAGGGCGTGCACGGTGCCGCCGCGGACCGCGCTCTGGGGCTCGCCGGACGCCACGGCCCGGGCCAGGTCCTCCTGGTCGGCGGCCCCGTCGGTGCCGGTGCCCCGCCGCTCCAGGTCGATCAGCAGGAACCGCTCCGGGTGCTCCGACTGCGCCGAGCGCACCAGGCCCCACACGGCCGCCTGGACCGGGTCCGGGGCCCCGTCGCCCTCCCCCGTCGCCACCGCGCCCCGGGTGACCACGGCCAGCCGGGAGTCCCCGAGGCGGGCGTCGGCCAGCCACGACCGGAGCAGTTCGAGGGTGGCGGCGGTGGCGGGCCGCACCTCGGCGGCGCCCGCGGCGGGCGAGGCCAGCACGAGCGCCGGGAGGGTGGTGAGCTCCGCGAGGTCCGTGATCCGCGGCGCGCCGGAGGCCGGGCCGGGCGTGGCCGGCCCCAGCACCGCCCAGGACCCGTCGGGGGCCGCCGGGAGCGCGGGGACCGGGGCCCAGTCGAGGCGGAACAGGGAGTCGCCGTGCCCGGGGCGGGCCCCGGCGAGCTGCTCCCGGTTCAGGGGCCGCAGCACCAGCGACCCGACACCGGCCACCGGAAGGCCCGTCTGGTCGGTGAGTTCCAGGGAGACGGCCTCGTTCCCGGCGGGTGCGAGGGCGACCCGCAGCGACCGGGCGCCGGTGGCGTGCAGGGTCACGTCGTGCCAGGCGAACGGCATCCGGCCCTGGCCGATCCCGCCCGTCCCGCCGTCCCCGCCGTCCCCGCCGTCCAGCGCGCCGAGCGGGATCGCGTGCAGGGCGGAGTCCGACAGGGCGGGGTGCAGTCCGAAGCCGGCCGCGCCGCCCTGCTGGTCCTCGGGCAGGCGGACCTCGGCGAAGACCTCGTCGCCCCGGCGCCACGCGGCGCGCAGGCCCTGGAAGGCGGGCCCGTACCCGAAGCCCGCCGCCGCGAACTCGGCGTAGAGGCCGCTCACGTCGACCGGGGTCGCGCCCTCGGGCGGCCACACTCCGAAGGCGGTGGCCGCGGGGGCGGTGTCCGGGGCGAGGTGCCCGCCGGCGTGGCGGGTCCACGGCTGCCCGGTCCCGGCCGGGTCGGCGTCCGCGCCGTCGGTGCGGGCGTACACGGCAACCGGCCGGCGGCCCGTCCCGTCGGCCGCGCCGACCGTGAGCTGTACCTGGACGCCGCCCTGCTCGGGCAGCGGCAGCGGTGCCTCCAGGACCAATTCCTCCACGCGTGCGCAGCCGAGCTGCCGGCCGGCGTGCAGGGCCAGCTCCAGGAACGCGGTGCCCGGCAGCAGGGCGTGGCCCAGCAGCGCGTGGTCGGCGAGCCAGGGGTGGGTGGCCGTCGAGAGGCGGGTGGTGAAGAGGAACCCGTCGGTGTCGGGCAGCGGGACGGCGGCGCCGAGCAGCGGGTGTCCGGCGGAGCCGAGGCCCAGCGCGGTCGCGTCGCCGGCGGGGGCGAGCGCCTGCGGCCAGTACCGGCTGCGCTGGAAGGCGTACGTGGGCAGGTCGGCGGGGTGCGGCAGCCGCCCGGCGTACGCCGCGTCCCAGTCCACCCCGATGCCGTGGACGTGGGCGGTGGCGAGGGAGGTGAGGAAGCGTCCGGTGCCGCCGGCGTCCCGGCGCAGCGTCTCGCCGAGGAAGGCGTCGGTGCCGGTCTGTTCGAGGGTCTCGGCGAGACCCACGCCCAGCACCGGGTGGGGGCTGATCTCCAGGAAGTGGGCGTAGCCGTCGGCGGCGAGGGCGCGGACGGCCTGCTCCAGCTGGACGGTCTGGCGCATGTTGCGGTACCAGTAGCCGGCGTCGAGTCCCCCGGTGTCCTGGAGGGTGCCGGTCACGGTGGAGTAGTAGGGGACGGCGGAGTCGGCCGGGGCGGTGGTGGCGAGGGCGTCGAGCATCCGTTCGCGCACCTCCTCGATGCGCGCCGAGTGCCCCGGGGTGTCCACGCCGGGGACCCGCCGGGCCCAGACGCCGTCGGCCGTCAGCTTCTCCAGCAGTTCGTCCAGGGCCGTGCGGTCGCCCGCGACGACCACGGAGGTCGGTCCGTTGACGGCGGCGAGGGAGAGCCGTCCGTCCCAGGCGGGCAGCAGGGCGGCGACCCGCTCGGCCGGCAGGGCGACCGAGGCCATCGCGCTGGTCCCCGACAGCTCCAGCAGGGCCTGGCTGCGCAGTGCGACGATCCGGGCCCCGTCGGCCAGGGACAGCGCGCCGGCGACGACGGCCGCGGCGACCTCGCCCTGACTGTGGCCGACCACGGCGGCCGGTTCGACGCCGCAGGCCCGCCAGAGTTCGGCGAGGGAGAGCATCACCGCGAACAGGGCGGGCTGCAGGACGTCCACCCGGTCCAGGGAGGGTGCGCCGTCCGCCGCCCGCAGGACGTCGGTCAGCGACCAGTCCACGTACGGGGCGAACGCTGCCTCGCACGCTTCGATGCGTTCGGCGAAGGCCGGGGAGGCGTCGAGGAGTCCGAGGGCCATGCCGGTCCACTGCGAGCCCTGGCCGGGGAAGACGAAGACCGGCCGGACGCCGGACGCCCGGGCCGTACCGGTGATCGGCCCGTCGGGGCGTGCGTCGTCCCCGCCCGTGTCCGGGCCGGCGGCCAGCGCGTCCAGCTGCCGCAGGAAGCCGGGCCGGTCCCCGGCGAGGAGGACGGCGCGGTGCTCGAAGTCCGAGCGGG
Organism: Streptomyces sp. NPDC033966; assembly: GCF_055575955.1. NCBI lineage: Bacteria > Bacillati > Actinomycetota > Actinomycetes > Kitasatosporales > Streptomycetaceae > Streptomyces > Streptomyces sp. NPDC033966. Next base: position 30,131 of record NZ_JBVIRQ010000016.1, read on the forward strand.
TGTGCAGGAGGGCGGCGGCCACGGCGTGCGGGTCGGCGGCGGGGTCCGTCCCGATCCGGTCCCGCAGCCGCCCGGCCTGCGCGCGCAGGGCCTGGCCGGTGCGGCCGGAGAGCGTCCAGGCGAGCGGCGGGGCGGTGGCGTCCGCGTCGCGGGAGAAGGCCGCGGGGCGGGCGGGGGGTGCGGCGGTGTCCTCGTCGGCGGCCGGGGCTCCGGCCGCCGGGGCGGCCTGCGCCGGGAGCGGGTCGGGGGCCTGTTCCAGGATGGCGTGGGCGTTGGTGCCGCTGATGCCGAAGGAGGACACGGCGGCGCGCCGGGGCCGCCCGGTCTCGGGCCACGGCCGGGCCTCGGTGAGCAGCTCCACCGCGCCGGAGGCCCAGTCGACGTGCGGGGTCGGCTCTTCGGCGTGCAGGGACTTGGGGAGTACGCCGTGGCGCATGGCCATGACCATCTTGATGACCCCGCCGGCTCCGGCGGCGGCCTGGGTGTGGCCGATGTTGGACTTGAGGGAGCCCAGCCACAGGGGCTGGTCCGCGGGCCTGTCCTGGCCGTAGGCGGCCAGCAGCGACTGCGCCTCGATGGGGTCGCCGAGCGAAGTGCCCGTGCCGTGGGCCTCGACCGCGTCGATCTGGTCGGCGGCCAGCCGGGCGTTGGCCAGGGCCTGCCCGATGACCCGTTGCTGCGAGGGGCCGTTGGGGGCGGTGAGGCCGTTGCTGGCGCCGTCCTGGTTGACGGCGGTGCCGCGGACGACGGCGAGGACGGGGTGGCCGTTGCGCCGGGCGTCCGAGAGCCGCTCCAGGAGGAGCATGCCGACGCCCTCGGACCAGCCCGTGCCGTCCGCGTGCGCGGAGAAGGGCTTGCAGCGGCCGTCGGGGGCGAGGGAGCGCTGGCGGCTGAACTCCACGAAGGAGGCCGGCGTGGACATCACCGTCGCACCGCCGGCCATCGCGAGGGAGCACTCGCCGCGGCGCAGCGACTCGGCGGCCAGGTGCAGGGTCACCAGCGAGGACGAGCAGGCCGTGTCCACGGTGAGGGCGGGGCCCTCGAAGCCGAAGCTGTAGGCGATGCGGCCGGAGGCGATGCTGCCGGCGCTGCCGTTGATGACGTAGCCGGCCAGGTCCTCCCGGCCCTCCAGGAGGTTGGCGTAGTCGTGGTACATCACCGAGAGGAACACTCCGGTGCGGCTGCCGCGCAGCGACGCGGCGTCGATCCCGGCGCGTTCGACGACCTCCCAGGCGGTCTCCATCAGCAGGCGCTGCTGGGGGTCCATCGCGAGGGCCTCGCGCTGGTTGATGCCGAAGAACCCGGCGTCGAACTCGGCGACGCGGTCGATGAACCCGCCCTCGCGGGTGTACGTCGTACCGGGCCGCTCGGGGTCCGGGTCGTACAGCGCCCCGAGGTCCCAGCCGCGGTCGGCCGGGAAGGGGGAGATCGCGTCGACTCCCCCGTCGAGCAGCCTCCACAGGTCCTCCGGGGACGTCACGCCGCCGGGGAAGCGGCAGCCCATCCCCACGATGGCGATGGGCTCGTGGCCCGCTTCCTCGGCGTCGTGGAGCTGCTGCTTGACGGAGCGCAGTTCGACGGTCGCGCGCTTCAGGTAGTCGCGGAGTTCTTGTTCGGTCGCCATCGGCATTGCCCTTTGTTGTCTGATGTCGGAAACAGCTGCGGAGGGAGCCGCGCGTTCCGCACCGACCGGGCCCCGCTCAGTGCGCGTCGGAGTCGGCCGTGGCGGACAGCAGCGACAGGCGGCTCGCGGTCCGGTTGACGTCGAGCGGCAGGTTCTCGCCCCGCAGTACGTCGTCGATCGGTGCCTCTCCGACGAGGACGAGGCGTACGTCCCGGTCGCAGAGCACGTCGATGAGGTTGGCGAACCGCTGGGCCGCGTCCCGGTCCTCCCCGGCCAGGCGGGGCAGGCCGGAGAGCACCCAGACGGGGAAGCGGTCCGCCACCGCCAGGTAGTCGCCGGTCGAGTACGGCCGGTCGCACAGGTCGTGGAAGTCGAACCAGACCAGGTCGCCGCGGACCGCCAGCGCGGAGACCGCGCGTCCGCCGCCCACCTCCACCGGCTGCCGCTCGGCCGCCTCGGGCAGGCCGGGGCCCAGGCCCTGCTCGGCGAGCTGTTCGCCGGTGCCGGGCCAGACGTACGCCCCGCGCTCGAACTCGGAGCGGGCCGCGCCGGATCCGTACTCGGCCCGGTAGTCGCGTCCGCCGCCGAGCTCGACCACGTCCATGGTCTCTTCGAGCATCTTGATCGTGGGCTCGAACATCTCGTGGAAGACCGGGTTGGGGAGCAGTCCGGACGGAGGGTAGTTCGAGGTGGTGAGCAGGGTGATCTTCTGGTCGAGGATGGACCTGAGCACCCGGCCGATCAGCATCGCGTCACCGGCGTCGTGGACGTGGAACTCGTCGAAGACGAGGAAGCGGCAGTCGCCGAGGAGTTCGGCGACGGCGCGGTCGGTGACCCGGCGGTCGCCCCGGTGGCGGTGGTACGCGGCGTGGAACTCGCGGAAGAAGTCGTGGAAGTGCAGCCGGCGCTTGTTCCGCAGCGGCACGGCCTCGTAGAAGGTGGTGGTCAGCCAGCTCTTGCCGCGGCCGACCGACCCCCACAGGTACACCCCGCGCGCCGGTGCGGCGTTGCGGCTGAACAGTCCCCGTCGGCGCGTCATGTCGGCGCCGAGCTCGCCGAGCCTGAGGGCGGCCTGCCGCTGGGCGTCGTCCATGACGAATCCGGCCTGCTGGGCGGCGCGTTCGAACTCCCGCATCAACTGATGATCACCAGTTTCCCGTTGGTATCGAATCCTGATGCGCACGAGCGATCAGGAGATGATCATCTTTCCCGACGCGTACGGTCCCCTCCAAGACTGGATCACCACGGCCCCTCCCCTCACCCCTGATCCGGGCCCGGCCACCCCTGCGCCCGGCCCGGCGACCCCTATGCGGCCGGCCCGGCCGGGGTGTGGGTGAGGCCGCGTACGGCGCTGCGCAGGGCGGCGGCGACGAAGGCGTGGACCCTGTCCAGGTGCTCCTGGAAGGCGAAGTGGCCGCCGGTCAGCACCAGGCGGTCGAAGGGCCCGGTGGTGATCTCGGCCCACTCGGCGAGCGCGTCGACCGGGACGTAGGGGTCGCTGTCGCCGCCGATCGCGGTGACGGGGCAGCCGAAGGGCGGTGCGGGCCGGTAGCGGTAGGCGTCGCAGAGCTCGAAGTCGGCGCGCAGCAGCGGCGAGACGAGGTCCAGGAGTTCGGGGTTGCGGAAGACCTCGGCGGGGGTCCCGCCGGTCTTGCGCAGCCACTCGCGGAACTCGTTCTCGGGCAGTTCGTGCAGCGGGCTGCCCTCGGTGCGGGGGCGGCGGCCCGGCATGCCGCTGCCGGACATGAACATGCGGATGGGTTCGGGCAGGCCGGCGCCGACCAGGCGGCGGGTGAGTTCCAGGCCGAGCATGGAGCCCATGCTGTGGCCGAACACCGCGTACGGCCGGTCGACGAGCGGGACGATCCGCGTCATCAGGGCGTCGAGCAGCGGCTCCGCCCGGCGCAGCAGCGGCTCGCCGAACTCGGCGCCCCGGCCGGGCAGTTCCACGGCGTGCACGTCGACGTCGGGTGCCAGCGCGCGGGGCCAGCCGCGGCGGTAGGTCACGGCGCTGCCGCCCGCCCACGGCAGGCAGAACAGCCTCACGGGTGCGTCCGGGCACTCCACGTCCCAAGGCCGACGGACCACGGTTCCCCCAAGATCGCTCGCTCACACGTGTCGTCGCGCCCGACGTTACGGCGGCGTACGCGCGGCCCCCACCCCTGCCGGGGCCCCTGCCCACCCCTGTCCGGGGGCGGGAGGGGCGAGCGGCGGCCGTCCGGCGGGAGGGGCGGGGCGGTGCCGCGGCCCGGTGTCAGTCCTGCGGCCCCGCGGGGCCGGTGCCGGTGCCGGTGCCCGGTCCGGGGGCGGGGTGGCGGGGCGAGGACTTGCGGACGGATCCCGGCGCGGCGCGCTCCGGGCGCCCTCCGGCCCGTTCGGAGGAGGCCAGCTGCCAGGGGACGCTGGTGACCATGACGCCGGGCTGGAACAGCAGCCGGGCCTTGAGGCGCAGGGCGCTCTGGTTGTGCAGCAGGTTCTCCCACCACCGGCCCACCACGTACTCGGGGATGAACACCGCGACCACGTCGCGCGGGTGGTCGGTGCGGAAGCGGTGGACGTACTCCAGGACCGGGCGGGTGATCTCCCGGTACGGGGAGTCGAGCAGCTCGAGCGGTACGGGCATGCCCGAGCGGTCCCATTCCCCGCGCAGCTGGGCGGCCGCGTCCGGGTCGACCGAGACCGAGACGGCCTGGAGGGTGTCGGGGCGCAGGGCGTGGGCGTACTCCACGGCCCGGAGGGTGGGCTTGTGCAGCTGCGAGACGAGGACGAGGACGTGCGTCCGGCCCGGGAGGGCGGCCACCGGCCTGTGGTCGTCGGGTTCCAGTTCCTCCGCGACCCGGTCGTAGTGGCGTCGGATGACCCGCATCAGCGCGTAGAGGCAGGCCATGGCCAGGCACACCAGCCAGGCGCCGCTGACGAACTTGGTCGCGAGGACGACGGCCAGCACCAGGGCGGTGATGCAGGCGCCGACGGCGTTGATGGCGCGGGCCCGGCGCATCGCGGAGCGGCCGCGGGCGTCGGCGGCACCGGGCAGCAGCCGGTTCCAGTGCCGGACCATGCCGATCTGGCTGATGGTGAAGGACACGAACACGCCGACCGTGTAGAGCGGGATGAGCTGGGTGACGGCCGCGTCGAAGGCGTAGATGAGGAGGCCGGCCGCGGCGGCGAGGATGACGATGCCGTTGCTGAAGGCGAGGCGGTCGCCGCGGGTGTGCAGCTGGCGCGGCATGAAGCGGCTGCGGGCGAGGATGGAGCCGAGCACCGGGAAGCCGTTGAAGGCGGTGTTCGCGGCGAGGACGAGGATGATGCCGGTCATCACCGTGACGAAGTAGAACGCCGGTGAGAAGCCCTCGAAGACGGTCTTGGCGACCTGGGCGATCACCGGGTGGGGGATGCCGGCGTCCTGGCCGGTGACCGGGTCGACGAGGTGGCTGCCGTGCGCCGGGTCGGCGAACTTGGCGCCCGTCCGGTAGGCGAGGGCGGTCACCCCGACGAACATGGTGACGCCGAGGACGCCGAGGAGGACCAGGGTGGTCGCGGCGTTCTCGCCCTTGGGCCGGCGGAAGGCAGGGACGCCGTTGCTGATGGCCTCCACGCCGGTGAGCGCGGTGCAGCCGGAGGAGAAGGCCCGCAGGACGAGGAAGGCGAGGGCGAATCCGGCGAGGCCGGCACTCTCTCCCCGGATGGTCAGGTCCGCGGTCTCCGCCCGGAGCTCGTCGCCGCCGAGCAGCCGTACCGCACCCCAGACGATCATGCCGAGGACGGCGAGCATGAAGGCGTACGTGGGTATGGCGAACGCGGCGCCCGACTCGCGGACGCCGCGCAGGTTCATCAGGGAGATCAGGACGACGACCGCGATCGCGGCCTCGACGCGGTGGTCCGCCAGTAAGGGGATGCTCGCGCCGAGGTTCTCCACGGCCGCCGACACCGATACGGCGACGGTCAGCACGTAGTCGCACAGCAGCGCGGCGGCCACCATCAGGCCGGAGCGTTCGCCGAGGTTGGTGTTGGCCACCTCGAAGTCGCCGCCGCCGCTGGTGTAGGCGCGGACGTTCTGCCGGTAGGAGGCGACGACGGTCAGCAGCACGACCACCACGACGCCGGCGATCCACGGGGTGTACTGGTACGCCGCGATGCCCGCCACGCCCAGGGTGAGCATGATCTCCTGCGGCGCGTAGGCCACGGAGGAGAGGGCGTCGCTGGCGAAGATCGGCAGGGCGATCCTCTTGGGCAGCAGTTGGCCGTGCTGTTGCTCGCTGCGCAGCGCACGCCCCAGCAGGACCCGCTTGGTCAGGTCAGTAATGGTGGACACGCGGCCCGATGCTAGGCAGGGGCCGGGTCCGGCCCCCTCCCCTTCCCGCCCCTACGCGACCCCTACGCCCGGGAAGGCGCTTTCGAGGCTGTCGAACTGCAGGCTCATGGGCAGGTCCTGACGGCGTGAGATGCCGAGCTTGCGGTAGGCGCGGGTGAGGTGCTGCTCGACGGTGCTCACGGTGACGTAGAGCTTCGCGGAGATCTCCCGGTTGGTGTAGCCGTACGCGGCGAGCGCGGCGACCCGCCGCTCGGACTCGCTGAGCTGCTCGGTCTCCGGGGCCTCCTCGGTGCGCTGCTCGGGCGCGGTGCGCTGCTCGGTGCCGGTCTGGCCCGGCATGATCTGCGCGCACAGCGGCGCGGCCCCGCAGTCGGCGGCCAGGTGCCAGGCCCGGCGGGTGACCATGCCGGCCCGGGTGCCCTCGCCGAGCAGCAGCAGGGCGCGGCCGAGGTCGGCGAGGGCCTTGGCCAGTTCCAGCCGGTCGCCGGAGCGGCTGAGTTCGTCGACGGCCCGGGTGAGCAGTTTGGGGCGCTGGCGCAGTTCGGAGGTGGCCGCGCGCAGCCGCAGGGAGACCCCGAGGACGCGGGGGCTGCGGACGCCCGAGGTGGCGAGCTGTTCCACGACGAAGCGCTCGGCCTGGCGGTGTTCGCCGAGCCGCAGCAGGGCCTCGGCGGCGTCGGTGCGCCAGGGGAGCTGGCGCGGCCGGTCCAGGCCCCAGCGCTGGGCGAGCCGGCCGGCGTCGAGGAACTCGCCGAGCGCCGCGCGGTGGCGGTGGGTGGCCAGGTAGTAGTGGCCGCGCGCCCTGAGGTAGTTGAGGGCGTAGACGCTGGAGAAGAGCTCCTCGGGGACGGGCGTCTGGAGGCGGCGGGCCACGGCGTCGTACCGGCCCATCGCGGTCAGGGCGGTGACGAGGGTGGCGACGGGGCCGAAGAGGAAGAGTCCGCCCCGGTCGGCGACGGCGTCCACGGCGGCGGAGGCCTCGCGTTCGGCGCCGGTGAGGTCGCCCAGGCGCAGCAGCGCCTCGGAGTGCACGAGTCCGAACACGGACTGCCAGCCGGGGGATCCGGCGGGCTGGGTCTCGGTCTGCAGGCGCCGGCACCAGACGACGGCCCGGTCGGGGCGGTCGGCGTGCACCAGGGTGCGGACGGCCTGGACGATGGGGTCGAAGGTGGCGTGGGCCAGCGGGGTGCCCTTGAGGAGGCGTTCGGCGGCCTGTTCGTCGCCGGCGCTGTCGGGGTGGGTCCACAGGGCGGCGGAGGAGCGCAGTTCGGCGGTGCCGGTCCGGGCGGGGGCCCCCGGATGGTCGCCGGGTGCGCCGGGTGCGCCGGGTCCGGCGGCCGGGGCGGAGGGGCTCGCGGGGCCTGCGGGGGCCGCGGGGGACGCGGGGGACGTGGTGGGGGGCAGTGCGAACAGTTCGCGCAGCGGGTCCTCGCGGGTGGTGCGGGCGGCCGCGCGCGGGTCCGCCATGCGTTCGAGGGCCTCGGCGGCGTCCTCGATGCGGCCCTGGGCCACGAGCAGCCGGGCGAGCCGGCCGGCCGCGGCGGGGCCGAGGAGGCCGCGGCGCAGTGCGGCGAGCGGGCCGTCCAGGTGGCGTTCGGCGGCGGCGGGGTGCTTGCGCCAGGTCACCGCGGCCAGCTGGAGGCCGATCTCCCAGCCGGTCTGCTCGTCGGCGCACAGGGTGCGGGCGAGTTCCAGGCAGGCGGCGGCGTGGTCGCACTGCTCGTCGTCCACGAGGACCTGGAGGGCGGCCTCGCGCAGGACCTGGACGGGCCAGTCGCCGCGCGGGGCCTCCTCCGGGCCGGCGCCGGCCTCGGCGGCGGCGAGCAGGTGCGGGGCGACGGTGCCGGCGCGGGCGCCCGACTCGTGGAGCACGTGGGCGGCGCGTGTGCGCAGCAGGGCGAGCTCGTGCCGGGAGACTCCGTCGAGGACGGCGGCCGCCACGGCGGGATGGCGCAGGCGGCCGTCCTCGGTGAGCCCGGAGGCCTCCAGGGCGGCGGCCGCGCGGGCGGCGGCGGTGGGGCCGGTTCCGGCGAGCCGGGCGGTCAGTTCGGGGGTGGCGTCGTCGCCGAGGACGGCGAGGGCCACGGCCAGCGTGCGGGAGTCCGCGCCGTCGCGGTGCAGGCAGGTCAGCGCGGCCTGGGTGAAGGGGCCGCCGGGCGCGGGTTCCGGCCACCGGTCGGCGGGGCCCCGTACGGGGCGGGGCCGCTCGCTGAGCAGGGCCCGCAGGAGCAGCGGGTTGCCGCCGGTGGCGCCGTGCAGCCAGGCGGTGTCGGCGTCGGTCGCGGGGCGGCCGGTGTGGTCTTCCAGCAGGGCCGCGGTCCCCGGCTCGTCGAGCCGCCCGAGCATGATCCGGGTGAAGCCCGGGTGGCGCAGGAACTCGGTGCGTGCGAGCGGGCTCTCGGCGTGCTCGTGGGGCGCGTCGGCCAGCACCAGCAGGAGCCGCTCGCCGCGTACGGCGCGGCCGACGTCCAGCAGCCGGTCCAGGGAGTCGGGGTCGGTGTGGTGGAGGTCGTCCACGCACACGACGACCGGAGTCCGGTCCGCGGCGGTGCGCAGCGCCTGGATGAGCTCGCGTCCGCCGGGCTGCTCCCGGCCGGGGGTTCCGGCCGGGAGGGTGCCGTCGGGCAGTCCGGCGGTCAGCTGGCGCAGGACTCCGTAGGGGACGTCGCGCTCCTGGGCGGAGCCGGCGGCCCGGAGCACCAGGGCGCCGAGCCTCTCGGCCCTTTCGGCCACGTGCAGCAGCATTTCCGTCTTTCCGCAGCCCACCGCCCCTTCCAGGAGCACGACGCCCGCCGTCCGGGACGCGCATGCCGTCAGCGCGTCTTCGAGCTGTGCGCACACGTCTTCCCTGCACATGAGCCTCATGGTCCGCCCCCTCCGCGTCGCCTTGCCTCGAACCGCAGCAAACGATGCCTTGTGAACCGCTGGAGCCGACCGGCTTCGTGCCCGTCACTAGTTGCCCGGCAGGAAGTGCGGAGGGAATGATCACGCCCTTTTCCCGGCCGGCGGGCCGCGGACCGGGCGCGGTCTGCTAAGGGGTGTCCCCTACGCGCCGGTGAGGGCGGGTGCTTCCGTGTCCTCGGTGCTGAGGACGGCCCGCTCGGCGGGGGTGAAGGGAGGGCCGTCCAGTTCGTTGAACGCGCCGGCGGCTCCCGCCTTGCGCAGGGCGGCGACCAGGTGCGGGGACTCCAGGCTGGCGACGGGCGCGGCGAGCGAGGTGACCTGCATGGCGGCCGCGTTGACGACCGGGTCGTACAGGGCGGCGGTGCCGAGCAGGTCGGCGAACTGCTGGGCGTCCTGCGGGCGCGGGGCGATCCGCGGGTCCTTGGCGTGGTTGCGGGTTCCGGGGTAGCAGATGTCCTGGGTGGTGGCGAGCAGCCACGGGTCGTCGACGACCTTGGCGACGGCGTGCCGGGCGGCGTCGGCCGTGCCGGCGCCGAGGCCGCCGCGGGTCAGGGCGGTGTCCAGGGCGCGGGCGCTGAGGGCCGCGCAGCTCATGCCGTGCCCGTAGACGGGGTTGAAGGCGGCGAGGGCGTCGCCGAGTACGAGCAGGCCGTCGGGCCAGGTGGCGAGGCGTTCGTAGTAGCGGCGGCGGTTGACGGTGGAGCGGGATCCCTGGACGGGGCCGAGCGGTTCGGCGTGCTCCAGCAGGTCGGCGATGACCGGGTGGCGCAGGCTGCGCGCGAAGGGGATGAACTCGTCGTCCCCGGTGGGGGGTTCGGCACCGCGGGTACCGGCGAGGGTGACCAGCCAGCGGCCGCCCTCGATGGGGACGAGGGCGCCGTTGCGGCCGGGCTCGCCGGTGCCGGGGGCGGCGGCGACGTTCACCATGGGGAAGGTCTCGGCGCCGGCGGGGGCCCGGTAGACGCGGGTGGCGTATGCGATGCCCGTGTCGACGACGTCCTCCTCGACCTCCGGCAGGCCCAGCTCGGGCAGCCACTTGAGGGTCTGGGAGGGGCGTCCGCCGGTGTCGACGACGAAGTCCGCGGCGAGCTCGCTCTCGTGTCCCTCGGCGTCGCGCAGGCGGACGCCGGTGACGCGGGCGGCGGACCCGGTGAGGCCGGTGACGCCGGTCTGCCGGCGCACCTCGATCCGGGGGTTCTTCAGCGCCTGCTCGCGGACCACCCAGTCGAGCAGGGCCCGGCTGGCGGTGATCATGAACTGGCTGCCGGGGAACCGGGTCTGCCAGCCGTACGGGGTGAACCAGACGATGTCGCGCGGCAGGTAGAGGCGGTGGGCGCCCTCGTCGGCCAGGGCCTTGAGGGTGCCGGGCAGCAGGGACTCGATGGCGCGGGCGCCGCCCGACCACAGGAGGTGGGCGTGCCGGGCCTGGGGTACGCCCTTGCGCGGTTCCGGCCCCTCGGGGTACACGTCCCGTTCCACCACGGTGACGTGGTCCACGTGCCGCGCGAGCACCGTGGACGCCAGCATTCCGGCCAGGCCGCCACCGATTACCACGGCGCGTGTTTCTGCGGTCATGAGTGCGTGACCCTTCCATCCGTCAGACGCCTTGCGCACCGTCGAATTCGAATTCCCGGGAGCCGGTGCAGGCATTCCCGATCCCCGCGACGCTAGCACTCGCCCACAATGCCCTGAACCCCCTACGAACCCCTATCAAACAAGGCGCCTATGGCGGGATCGGCGCGGCCGCCGCGACGATGGTCCGGCCTGCCGAAAGGAGAAGAATCCATGCTGGAAGAGGCGGCGCTGAAAGACCTGATCCTGGAACACACGCGCCGGGTCAACGCGGGGGACGTCGAGGGGCTGCTGAAGCTGTACTCGCCGGACGTCCGCTTCGAGGACCCGGTGGGCGCCGGGGTGCAGCAGGGCCACGCGGCGCTGCGCGCGCACGCGACCGGTGCGGTGACCAGTAACACGGTGGAGGTGCCGGGACCGCCGGTGGCGGCCCAGGACGGGCGGCACGCCGCCGTTCCGGTGGTCGCCACGATGGACTACCTGCCGCTCGGGCCGATCCTGACGCGGCACGGCGTACTGCCGGCCCCGGCCGCACCCGCGCGGCAGCGGATGGTGTTCCGCTTCCTGATGGTGATCCGGGCCGGGGACGACGGGCTGATCGAGGACATGAAGGCCTACTGGGGGGCGAGCGACGTCTCCCTCGCCGACGCGGCTTAGGGGAGGAAGAGATGCTGGACGAGGCGGCTCGCAAGGAGCTGGCGCTGGAGCACTGCCGTCGCATGAGCAGCGGCAACGTGGACCACATGCTGGAGCTGTACACGAAGGACGTGCGTTTCGAGGATCCGGTCGGTTCGGTTCCGATGATCGGGCACGACGAATTGCGCGTGCATTTCCAGCGGGCCGCGGAAGCGAAAACGGTGGATGTCGCCGGCGTTCCGGTGGCCGCGCAGGACGGCCTGCACGTGGCCATTCCGGTCTCGGTGTACATGAATTATCTGCCGCTGGGCCCCGCGCTGACGAAGCACGGATATCTGGACAAGCCCGCGGACCCGTTCCGCAAGCGCATCAAATTCGCGCTCACCAGTATCTTCCGGACCGGCTCGCACGGTCTGATCGAAGCGGTGTGGGTGTACTGGGGGAAGTCGGACCTGTCGCTGCTCGACCCCGGCCAGGAGTGACACGGAGCGGTCCGCCCGTACACGGAGGCCGTCCGCACCGGGGATACCGGTGCGGACGGCCTCTGTGTGTTCCGGGTCGCGGCCCGGTCTCAGGCGGCCAGGTCGCGCCGCCCGAACAGGGCGGTGCCCGCCCACAGGAGCAGCACCGCCACGGCGGTCAGCAGCACCAGCGGCAGCGCCTCGGCATCCACCGCGGGCAGTGCCGGCAGGTGGCTGAACGGCGAGATGTCGCGCACGGCCTGGGGCAGTTTCAGCAGGGCGCCGAGCTGCCCGACGACCAGGCAGAGGGCGAGCGCCCCCCACGCGGCGCCGGAGGAGGCCGCCGGCGCGAGGCCGAACACCAGCACGACGACGCCGGCGAGCACCAGGACCGCGGGGGCCTGGACCAGCGCCGCCCCGGTCAGGTCGGCCACGCCCGCGCCGACGTCGCCCGCGGCGGCCCCGTAGGTGAGGCCCGCGGCCAGTCCGGCGACGAGCAGCAGGATCAGCGAGCCCGCGACCGCGACGGCCACGTGGCCGGCCACCCAGCGGCCCCGCCCGATGGCGGTGGCCAGCAGGGACTCCAGCCGGCCGGAGGTCTCCTCGGCCCGCAGCCGCAGCAGGGCCTGCACGACGAAGCCCGCCGTGATCGCGCCGACCATGACCATCATCGAGGCGAAGAAGGTGTCCACGGGGGCGCCGCCCCCGCCGCCGATCTTGCCGAGGGTCTCGGTGAGGTCGGCGTTGTCCTTCAGCGCGTCCCCGGCCGACTTGCCCATGCCGCCGATCACCGCGCCGAGCACGGCGACGCCCACGGCCCAGCCGATCAGCGAGCCGCGGTGCAGGCGCCTGGCCAGCCCGTACGGGCCGAGCAGGCCGGGTGCGGCGGAGGCGGGGCCCGGCCGGTCCTCGAACACGCCGGCGCCGAGGTCGCGGCGCGCGGAGAGGCGCAGCGCGACGGCCGTCGTGGCGGCCGCGAACAGCAGCGGGACCACGAGGACCCACCAGGCGTCCTCGCCGAACGGGCTGGTCCGCTGGGCCCAGCCGATGGGCGACAGCCAGGACAGCCAGGTGCTCTCCACGACGGTGCCCGACGCCCGTACCTCTCCGCCGGCGTCGGCGATGCCGCGGATCAGGAAGGCGACGGCGATCACCGCGCCGGCCAGCGAGTTGGCGCCCCGTGAGGTGCCGGACAGCTGGGCCGTGACGGCGGCCACGCCCGCGAAGGCGAGTCCGGTCGCGGCGACGGCCGCGGCGGCCACGAGCGAGCTGCCGATGGGCAGCCCGGCCAGCGGCAGCACGATGCCGAGGAAGATGAACAGGCCCACGTTGGCCTGGAGGGCCAGCAGCAGGGCCGCGGCGAGGCCCGCCTGCCGTCCCACGGGGGCCGCCCCGACGAGTTCGGCGCGGCCGCTCTCCTCGTTCTGGCGGGTGTGCCGGACGACGGCGAAGGTGCTCATCAGGCCGGCCAGGACGCACAGGAACGTCAGGACCTGCACCATGGCGAGCGCGCCCTCGCTGGTGCCGACGGGCGCGCCGCGGGTGAGCAGCAGGGCCGGGTTGTCGGTGAGCAGCTTGACCGCGTCGGTCCGGGCGGCCTCGTCGGCGTAGGTCTTGCCGACGCTGCCCGCCGCGCTGTAGGCGAGCGCGGCGGTGCCGTAGAGCCATACGGACAGCTGGATGCGGTCCCTGCGCAGCGCGAGCTTGAGCAGTGGCTGGGTGTTCGCGTACTCGCTCATCGCGCGCCCGCTCCCGCCTTGGCGCGCCGCCCGCCCTTCTGCTCGCCGATCTCTTCCACGTGGTCGCCGTAGTGGCGCAGGAAGAGCTCCTCGAGGGTGGGCGGGGTGCTGGTGAGCGCGCGCACGCCGAAGGAGGCCACGTGCGAGAGGACGGTGTCGAGGTTGCCGTTGTCCACGTCGAGGCGGACGTGGTTGCCCTCCGCCCGCACGTTGTGGACGCCCGCGAGGGCCTCGACGCCGGTGACGACGCGCTCCGACTCGACGGAGAGGGCGGTACGGGTGAGGTGGCGCAGCTCGGTGAGGGTGCCCGTCTCGACCGTGTGGCCCTTGCGGATGATGCTGACGCGGTCGCACAGGGCCTCGACCTCGCCGAGGATGTGGCTGGAGAGCAGGACGGTGCGGCCCTGCCGCTTGACCTCCATGACGCTGTCCTGGAAGACGGCCTCCATCAGCGGGTCGAGACCGCTCGTGGGCTCGTCGAGGATGAGGAGTTCGGCGTCCGAGGCGAAGGCGGCCACGAGGGCGACCTTCTGCCGGTTGCCCTTGGAGTAGGTACGGCACTTCTTGGTCGGGTCGAGCTGGAAGCGTTCGATCAGCTCGGTCCGGCGGGCCTGGTCGATGCCGCCGCGCAGGGCGCCGAGGGTGTCGATGGCCTCCCCGCCGGAGAGGTTGCGCCACAGGCTCACGTCGCCGGGGACGTAGGCGAGCCTGCGGTGGATCTCCACCGCGTCGGCCCAGGGGTCCTTCCCGAGCAGGGTGGCCTGTCCGCCGTCCAGCCTCAGCAGGCCCAGCAGGGCCCGGATGGTGGTGGACTTGCCGGCCCCGTTGGGGCCGAGGAAGCCGTGCACCTCGCCCTCGCGGACAGTCAGGTCGAGTCCGTCGAGTGCCCGGAACTTCCCGAAGTTCTTGGTCAGTCCTGTTGCGGCGATTGCGTTCTCGCTCAGCGCCACCGCACACCACCTTTCACGATGTCGTGTTCATCGGAGTCGTCGTCGGTCCGACCCCCCAAGACGACGGCACCGTGGCCAGGTTGCGGCCCGGATCAGCATTCCGCCGATCGCCTTTCCGGAGCAATGCAAGGGCCGTTCTATGGCCGGATTCAGGGGTGCGTACGGGTGTCGGATAGGGGTTGCCCGCGTTCCGGTTGTGCCCCGCGGACCTGCGGGCGGGCACGCGGAAGGGGCCCGGGAGCCGATCGGCTCCCGGGCCCCTTGGACGCCCCACGGGCCGTCAGAAGGTGTAGCGCATCACGCGGTTGTACTTCCGCAGCACCGGTATCACGTTCATGATCCGGCACATGACCCGCGAGATCCACGGCATGTGCGACACGTACGGCGAGTCGGTGAAGGTCCACTCCATCTTGTGCTCGATCCGCGGGTCCCACCGCTCCAGGGCCTTCGGGTCCTCCAGGCCCCAGATGAACCGCTGGCCGGTCGCCTTGACCGTCCAGTGCTTGTTCATCGCCTTCACCGAGAACGGCGTGTAGGCGTCGAACAGCAGCTCGCCCGAGGGGAACCGGCCGGTGATCCGGGTGACGAGGTCGCGGACCTGCTCCTCGGTGAAGTAGACGAGGACGCCCTCGGCGACGACGAGCACCGGCCGGTCGGCGGGGATCGAGTCCAGCCAGTCCGGGTCGAGGGCCGAGGCGCCGATGACGTGGTGGTGGTCCCGCTCCGGGAACAGGTCGCGGTACATCTGCGCGACCTCCGGCAGGTCCAGGTCGTACCACTCGACCTCGTCGGAGGGGTCGATGCGGAAGACGCGGCCGTCGAGGCCGGCGCCGAGGTGGAGCACGACGGAGCGCGGGTTGCGGCTCAGGAAGTCCTGCACCCAGCGGTCCACCTCCTTGCCGCGGATGGCGAGGGAGATCGCGTCGTCGTCGCGCATCTTGAGCTGGACCTTCAGCTCGTCGTAGTCCTCGATGGACTCGACCGCCTGGACCGCGAGGCGGTCGCCCAGGATCGGGCGCCCCGACTTGGCGTCATGGGCCCGTGAGTAGAGGGCGACGAGGAGGTTTCTCGTCGCCGCGCTGAACTGCACCTTGGTCTGCATGGGGACACCCATCTCGGTTCGTTCGGTCGATCGGGTACGCCGCGGACGGCGCGCGGGCGTCAGCGCCCCGCCGGCACCGCGGTGAAGGCCGCGAGGTCCTCGATGACCGCCCGGGTCACACCGGCCTGCTGCGGGGTCAGGTAGAAGTGGCCGCCGGGGAAGGTGCGCAGGCCGAACCCGCCGCTGGTCAGCTCCCGCCACTCCATCGCCTCGGGGACGCTCACGCGCGGGTCCGACTCGCCCGTGAGGACGCTGACCGGGCACTTCAGGGCCGGTCCCGGCCCGTCGGGGCGGTAGCGGTAGGTCTCGATGGCCTTGTAGTCGCTGCGGATCGCCGGCAGGACCATCCGCAGCAGTTCCTCGTCGGCCAGCAGGCCCGCGTCGGTGCCGCTGAGGGCCCGGATCTCGGCGATCAGCGCGTCGTCGCCGCGGGTGTGGACGTTCTCCTCGCGCCGGACGGTCGGCGAGCGCCGGCCGGACGCGATCAGGCCGGCCAGCGGAACGCCCTCGCGCTCGAACCTGCGCGCGAGCTCGAAGGAGAGCACCGCGCCCATGCTGTGCCCGAACAGCACCAGCGGCTTGTCCGTCCAGGGCAGCAGCGCCCGGTGGATCTCCTCCACCAGCGCGGCCACGTCGTCCAGGGGCGGTTCGGCCCGGCGGTCCTGGCGGCCGGGGTACTGCACGGCCAGTACCTCGGCGTGCCCGGCCAGCTCCTTGGAGAAGGGGAAGAAGAAGGACGCGCTGCCACCGGCGTGCGGCAGCAGCACCAGCCGGTGGTGCGCCTCCGGCGCGGGGTGGAAGCGCCGGATCCACAGGTCGCCGTGCTCGTCGGGGGTGCTCATCTCCGTACCTCTCCTCGGTCGTGATCGCCTGTCGGGTGCGCCGGGGCTCCGGCGGCACGGTGGGGGGGCTCAGACGCCGATGTCGCTCATGCCCCAGAAGACGCGCATGTCCTCGATCAGGCCGTCGGCGTTGATGGTGAAGACGTCCACCGCGTTGATGTTGGTGCGGGTGCGGTTCGGGTCGAGGATGTTGGTCATCGTCGCGGCGACCGGAACGGCGACCTGCTTGCCGTCCTGGCCGACGGAGGCGTGGCCGGGGGCGACGGTGACCTCGGCGGCGATGTTGCTGTGGAAGTACTCGCGCTGGGCGGCGCGGCCGACACGGGGCTCACGGCCGACCGGGTCCTCGATCCGGGCGTCCTCGGTGAAGTGGGTGAGGATGGCGTCGATGTCGCCCTCGTTCACCTTGCGGAAGTACTCCGCGACGATTTCCTTGCGCTTCTGCTCGTCCAGCATGAGGGGGTCCTCCACGGTCGTGATCGATGTACGTACGCGGGCGTGACGGTAGGCGCGTGGCTTAAAGCCGCGCTTAAGACACCGGGCGGGCGGGTCCGGACACGCGTCCACCCCCGGTCGTCAGGGCCGGGGGTGGACCGTTTCAGGGGTGCGCGCGGGCTCCTCAGCCGAAGATCCAGAACCGTTCGCGCTGGAAGGGGTAGGTCGGCAGGTCCACGCCGCGGGCTCCGCCGCCCTCGAACACCGCGGCCCAGTCGACGGGCTCGCCGGCGCTGTGGAAGGCCGCGGCCAGGGCCAGCGGCTCACCGGCCACCGCGTCCGGGGAGGGGGCGGGGGCCGGGGCGGCGGCCAGGGCCTCGGCGAGGCCCTCGGTCCAGTCCTCGCCGAGCGGCTCGCCGGAATCGGCGTCCAGGAGGGCGATTTCCGGCCGTGCGGCCCCCGTCACCCGGGGCCGTCCGCCGTCCGCGAGGACGGCCAGCGCCTCCACGGCCTGCTCCAGGGTGAGCGCGCCCGCCACGTGCGCGGCGGCGAGCCGGCCGGGGCCGGACACCAGCAGCGCCTGCGGGGCCAGGCCCCAGCTCTCGTACAGCCGGAACAGGGCCACCTCCTCGGCGAAGGCCTCGGCCACGGCCGGGAAGGGCGCCGCGAGCCGGACGTCGAGGTGTGCGCGTACGGCGTCCCAGGCGTCGGCGAAGACGGGCCGGGCCGCGTACAGGGCGTCCGCGAGGCCGCGTACGGCCCCGGTGAACGCGATCCGCGCGGTGCCTTCCGTGACGGCCCGGGGGTGCTCCTCGCCCCGCTCGACGGCGGCCAGCGCGGCCAGGAGCTCCTCGCGGCCCGCGGCGAGCAGCACCGCGCGGTGTTCGAAGGCGGCCCGGCCGGTGGCCAGGGTGAAGCCGACGTCGGCGGGGTCGAGGGCGGGGTCCTCGGCGAGTGCGGCGCCGATGCGCGCCGCCTGGGCCCGGAGCGCCTGCGGGGTGCGGCCGGACAGCGGGACCGCGACGGTGCCCGGGGCGGTACGGGCCGGGGCGGCGGGGGCCGGCTCCGGGGCGGGCGGCGCTTCGAGGATCAGGTGGGCCTGGGTGCCGCTGGCGCCGAGCGAGGAGACGCCGGCCCGGCGCGGGCGGCCGGTCTCCGGCCACGGGGTGGGCTCGGTGACCAGGCGGACGGCGCCCGCCGACCAGTCGACGCGGCTCGTGGGCTCCTTGACGTTCAGGGTCTGCGGGAGCAGCCCGTGCCTCAGGGACAGCACCGTCTTGATGACGCCGGTGACCCCGGAGGCGGACTGCGGGTGGCCGATGTTGGACTTGACGGTCGACAGCAGCAGCGGCCGGCCGGCCGGGCGGTCCTGGCCGTACGTCGCCAGCAGGGCTTCCGCCTCGATGGCGTCGCCGAGCGGGGTTCCGGTGCCGTGGCCCTCGACCGCGTCCACGTCCCGGGCGCTCAGGCCGGCGTCGGCCAGGGCCTGCCGGATGAGGCGCTGCTGGGAGATGCCGCTGGGGGCGGTGAGGCCGTTGCCGGCGCCGTGGTGGTTGACGGCGGAGCCCCGTACGACGGCCAGGACCGGGTGGCCCAGGCGCCTCGCCCGGGAGAGGCGTTCGACGAGCACCATGCCGGCGCCCTCGCCCCAGCCGGTGCCGTCGGCGTCCTCGGAGAACGGCTTGCAGCGGCCGTCGGCGGCGGCGCCGCCCATGTGGTGCCAGGCGACCGGGGCGGACAGGACGGTGACGCCGCCCGCGAGGGACATCGCGCACTCGCCGCGCCGGACCGACTGCACGGCGAGGTGCAGGGCGACGCCGGACGAGGAGCAGCCGGTGTCGACGGTGAGGGTCGGGCCGTGGATGTCGAGGGCGTAGGCGACCCGCCCGGAGGCGATGGCCGGGGCGATGCCGCTGCCGAAGTGCGGTTCGCTCTCCTCGGGGATCCGCTCCGTCGGCAGGAAGCCCTGGTATCCGACGCCGATGTAGAGGCCGATCTGCTCGTCGGTGAGGCCGCGGGGGTCGACCCCGGCGCGCTCGAACGCCTCCCAGGCGGTTTCGAGCAGGATCCGCTGCTGGGGGTCCATGACGAGGGCCTCGGCCTCGGAGATGCCGAAGAAGGAGGCGTCGAACTCGCCGATGCCGCGCAGCAGTCCGGCCTGGCTGAGGGTCTTGACGGCCTGGAAGCCGTCCTCGCCGCCGCCGTCGGCCGCGCCTGCGCCTGCGCCCTCGGAGAGGTCGGCGATCCGCCAGCCGCGGTCGCGCGGCAGGTCCCCGACGAGGTCCTCGCCCTCGGAGACGGCCTGCCACAGCTGTTCGGGGGTCTCTATGCCGCCGGGGAGGCGGCAGCTCATGCCGACGATGACGACCGGGTCGTCGTCCTCGGCGGCGCCGTGGCCGGTGGCGGGCGCGGCGGTCTCCTGCTCGCCGGTGCCCAGGAGTTCGGCGCCGAGGAAACGGGCGAGGGCGACCGGGTTCGGGTGGTCGTAGACCAGGGTCGCAGGCAGGGTCAGTCCGGTCGCGGCGGTGAGCCGGTTGCGCAGTTCGACGACGGTGAGCGAGTCGAAGCCGAGCTCCTTGAAGGCCCGGCCCGCCTCGACGGCCTCGCCCGAGGCGTGGCCGAGCACGGCGGCCGCCTGGGCCCGGACGAGGTCGGTCAGCAGCGTGGCGCGCTCGCCCGGGGAAGCCGCGCGCAGACCCCGGACCAGGTCGGAGGAGGACTCGTCCACGGGCTGGGGCGCGGTGGGCGCGGCCTGCGGCACGAGGTCGGTGAGCAGGGCGCTGGGGCGTTCGGAGGTGAAGCCGGGCGCGAAGCGGGACCAGTCGACGTCGGCGACGGCGACGAAGGCCTCGTCGTGTTCGACGGCCTGGACCATGGCGTTCAGGGCGGCCTGCGGATCCATCTCGAGGACGCCGCGGCGCTGCATGTACTCCTGCGCCCCCTCCAGTTCCATCATGCCGCCGCCGCCCCAGGCGCCCCAGGCGACGGAGGTCGCGGTCAGGCCGCGGGCCCTGCGCCGTTCGGCGAGCGCGTCGAGGTAGGCGTTGGCGGAGGCGTAGGCGGTGTGCCGGGCGGCGCCCCACACGCCGGAGTTGGAGGAGAAGAGGACGAAGGCGTCGAGGGCGGTGCCGTCGAGGAGGGCTTCTAGGTGGTCGGCCCCGGCCACCTTGGCGGCCGACAGCTGTTCGAACTCCGCGGCGGTGGTCTCGGCGCCGAGGGTGTACTGCGGTACGCCGACGGCGTGGACGACGGCGGTCAGGGGCTGGTCGGCCGGGATCGCGTCGAGGACCGCCTTGAGCCGGTCGCGGTCGGACACGTCGCAGGCCGGGATGGTGACGTCGGCGCCCAGGGCCCGGAGTTCGGCGGCGAGTTCCGCCGCCCCGGGGGCGTCGGCGCCGCGCCGGCTGGTGAGGACGAGGTGGGCGGCGCCGGTGGCGGCGAGACGGCGGGCGACCTGTGCGCCGACGCCTCCGGTGCCGCCGGTGACCAGGACGGTCCCGGACGGCTGCCAGCGGCGGACCGGCTCGCGGTCGCCGAGCGGGGCGCGCACCAGGCGGCGGCCGAGGACGCCGCTGGTGCGGACGGCGACCTGGTCCTCGTCGCCGTAGCCGCCGGCCAGGACCTTGGCGAGCCGGCCGAGGGCGCGCTGGTCCAGGGTCGCCGGCAGGTCGACGAGGCCGCCCCAGCTGCCGGGCTGTTCGAGGGCGACGACCCGGCCGAGGCCCCAGACGCGGGCCTGTGCCGGTACGGCGGGGGTGTCGGCGCGGCCTGCGGCCACGGCTCCCTGCGTGGCGGCCCAGTGCCGGGCGGTGATCCCGGCGTCGGCCAGGGCCTGGACGAGGACGTGGGTGCCCGTGGCGCCGGCCGCCTCGTCGAGGCCGAGGAGGGAGAGGACGCCGCCGAGGCCGGGCAGGGCGGCGGTGGCCTCGCCGAGCCGGGCGGTGAGGGCGGAGCGGTCGGCGGTGGCGGGGTCGGTCTCCAGGACGACGGTCTCGACGCCGTGGGCCGCGAGGCCGGCGGCGACCGTGCCGGCCACGCCGTCGGCGGCGGGCGGGGTGACGAGCAGCCAGGTGCCGGCCGGGGCGGACGTGGCGGGGTCCGCGGTCAGCGGGGTCCAGGCGGCCTTGTAGCGCCAGGAGTCGAGGGTGGAGCGGGCCTGCTGTCCGCGCCGCCAGGTGGCGAGGGCGGGCAGCAGCTCACCGAGGGCCCGGCGCTCTTCGAGGGCGAGGGTGCCGGCCAGGGCCTCCAGGTCCTCGGCCTCGACGGCCGCCCAGAACCGGGCCTCGGTCTCGTCGGCGGTGGCGGGGCCGGTGGTGGGCGTCTCGGGCCGGACGGGGGCGGGCTTGAGCCAGTAGCTCTGGCGCTGGAAGGCGTACGTCGGCAGGGCGACGGGGACGGCGTCCCGGCCGCCGAGGACGGAGGTCCAGTCGACGTCGACGCCGCGGGTCCAGGCGGTGGCGAGCGAGGTGGTGAACCGGGCCAGGCCGCCCTCGCCACGGCGCAGGGTGCCCGTCGCGAGGATCTCGGCGCCCGCGGCTTCGGCCGTCTCCACCAGCCCGTACGTGAGCACCGGGTGCGCGCTCGACTCAACGAACGCCCGGAAACCGTCCGCCAGCAGGGAGCGGACGACGGGTTCGAAGGAGACGGGCCGCCGGCAGTTCTCGTACCAGTACGCGGCCGTCAGCTCGGGACCCTCCAGGACCTCCCCGGTGACGGTGGAGTACAGCGGAACCGAACCCGTCCGGGGCTCCACGAAGCCCAGCAGGTCCAGGATCCGCTCCTTCAGCGGCTCCACCTGGGCGCAGTGGGAGGCCACCGTCGACGGCACGATCTTCGCGCGCACGCCCTCGGCCTCCAGGGCCGCGACGAGCTCCTCCAGCGGGGCGACCTCACCGGCCACGGTCACCGAGCTCGGGCCGTTGATCCCGGCGATCGACAGCGCGTCCCCGTACGGGGCGATCCGCGACTCGGCCTCGGCGCGCGACAGGGAGACGGAGGCGACGGCGCCGTTGCCGACGAGCTCGTCGGCGAACAGCTGCGAACGGAGCACGACGACCTTCGCGCCGTCCTCCAGCGACAGCGCACCCGACACGACCGCGGCGGCGATCTCACCCTGCGAGTGACCCACCACAGCGTCGGGCACCACACCCGCCGCACGCCACAACTCCGCCAGCGAGACCATCACGGCGAACAGGACCGGCTGCAGCACCTCGATCCGGGTCAGATCCCCGTCCCCGCGCAGCACCCCCTCCACCGACCAGCCGACATGCGCCTCCACCGCCGCCGCGACCTCCGCGAACCGCGCCGCGAACACCGGCGAGGAATCCAGCAGCTCGACACCCATCCCGGCCCACTGGGAGCCCTGACCGGGGAAGACGAACACCGTCTTGCCGCCCGCGTCCGCCACACCCGCCGCGACGGGCGAGTCGAGGCCGGCGAGCAGTTCCTCGCGGGAGGAGCCGAAGGCCACGGCCCGGTGGTCGAACGCCGACCGGGTCGCGGCCAGGGAGAGGGCCACGTCCTCGGGCCGCAGCGCGGGGTCGGACCGGACGAACTGGCGCAGGCGGGCGGTCTGCGCGGTCAGCGCCGCCGCCCCCTTGCCGGACAGCACCCACGGGAGCGGTCCGCCGGTGCCCACGCCCGGGGCGGCGGCCGGTTCCCCCTGCGGCTCGGGAGCGGCGGGGGCGGCGGGGGCCTCGGGGGCGGCTTCCAGGATGGCGTGCGCGTTGGTGCCGCTGAGGCCGAAGGAGGACACGGCGGCCCGGCGCGGGTGGTCGGTCTCGGGCCAGGACCGGGACTCCAGCAGGAGTTCGACGTCGCCGGCGGCCCAGTCGATGTGCGGGGAGGGCGCGTCCACGTGCAGGGTCTTGGGGAGCACCCCGTGGCGCAGCGACATGACGGTCTTGATGATGCCGCCGACGCCGGCCGCCGCCTGGGTGTGCCCGATGTTGGACTTGATCGAGCCCAGCCACAGCGGCCGGCCCTCCGGGCGGCCGCGCCCGTAGGTGGCGAGCAGGGCGTTGGCCTCGATGGGGTCTCCGAGGGTGGTGCCCGTACCGTGCGCCTCGACCGCGTCGACCTGGTCGGGGGTGAGCCGGGCGTTGGCGAGCGCGGCCCGGATGACGCGCTGCTGGGCCTTGCCGCTGGGGGCGGTGAGGCCGTTGGAGGCGCCGTCCTGGTTGATGGCGGAGCCCCGGATGACGGCGAGTACCTCGTGGCCGTTGCGGCGCGCGTCGGAGAGCTTCTCCAGCAGGACCAGGCCGACGCCCTCGGAGAAGGAGGTCCCGTCGGCGCCGGCCGCGAACGCCTTGCAGCGGCCGCTGAACGCCATGACGCCCTGGGCGCTGAAGCCCACGAACAGGCCGGGGGACGCCATCACGGTGACCCCGCCGGCCAGGGCGAGCGAGCACTCGCCCTGGCGCAGCGCCTGGGCCGCGAGGTGCACGGCGACCAGGGAGGAGGAGCACGCGGTGTCGATGGTGACCGCGGGGCCCTCGAAGCCGTACGTGTAGGAGAGCCGGCCGGAGATCACACTGGCCACGGAGCCGGTGACGAGGTGCCCCTCGGCGCCCTCGGCCTCGTCGCCGAGGCTCTGGGCGTACGAGGGCTGGGAGGCGCCGATGTAGACGCCGGTCTGGGTGCCCTTGAGCCGGACCGGGTCGATCCCGGCCCGCTCCAGCGCCTCCCACGAGGCCTCCAGCAGCAGCCGCTGCTGCGGGTCCATGGCGAGGGCCTCGCGCGGCGAGATCCCGAAGAACGCGGCGTCGAACTCGTCGACGTCGGGGACGAACGCGGCTTCGCGCACCGTTCCCGTGTCGCCGAGGTCCCAGCCGCGGTTGTCGGGGAAGCCGGAGACGGCGTCCCCCTCCTTGGCGACGAACTCCCAGAGGTCTTCGGGGGATTCGATGCCGCCGGGGAAGCGGCAGCTCATGGCGACGACGGCGATGGGCTCGTGCGCGGCGTCCACCAGGTGCTGGTTCTGGCGGCGCAGCCGTTCCGTCTCCGTCAGCGACGCCCGCAGCGCTTCGACGACCTTTTCCGAGGGGGTGCTCATGGGTGTGATCTCCGGATCTCGTCTTCGCGTATCAGTGGTTGTCGCCGTCCAGGGCCAGGGACACGAGATCGTCGAGGTCCATCGTGGCGATCGAGTCCTCCCGTGCCCCGGTCTGATCGGACGTGGGCGGTTCGGCCGCCGGGCTGCCCGCCAGCCGCAGCAGCGTGTCGAGGACGCCCGCTTCGCTCAGCCGGGCCAGCGGGAGGGTGGCCAGGGCCCGCCGCAGGTGTGCCTCGTCGACCGGTGCGTCGGTACCCGTCGCGCCCGCCGCGGTGTCCGTCGCCGCGGTCTCCGGGGCGAGTTCGTCCCGGAGGTGGTCCGCGAGTTCGACCGGGGTGGGGTGGTCGAAGACGATGGTCGCGGGCAGCCTCAGTCCGGTGGCCGCGCCGAGCCGGTTGCGCAGCTCGACGGCGGTCAGCGAGTCGAAGCCGAGCTCCTTGAAGGCCCGGTCGGCCTCGATGGATCCGGGGCTGGCGTGGCCGAGGACGGCCGCCACGTTGGTCCGTACGAGGTCCAGCAGTACGTTGCGGCGGCGCTCGGCGGTGAGCCCGGCGAGCTTGCGGGTGAGCGCGGAGCCGTCCGGTTCCGCCGTGGCCGCGGTTCCCGCGGCCCGCCGCACCGGGGTGCGGACGAGGGAGCGGTACAGCGCGGGCAGTGCGGCCCCGCCGGCGGAGTCGCGCAGCGCAGCCGGGTCGAGCCGGACGGGCACGCTCAGTGCCTCGTCCTGGTCCACGGCCGCGTCGAACAGGGCGAGGCCCTGCTCCGCGGTGAGCGGGGTGACGCCGCCGCGGCTGAACCGGGCCAGGTCGGTCTCGTCGAGGCCGGCCGTGAGCTCGCTGGTCTGGTGCCACATGCCCCAGGCGAGGGAGGTGGCGGGCAGGCCCTGGGCCCGGCGGTGGTGGGCGAGCGCGTCCAGGTAGGTGTTGGCGGCGGCGTAGTTGGCCTGGCCGGAGTTCCCGGTCACGCCCGCGGCCGAGGAGTAGAGCACGAACCGGCGCAGGTCCAGGTCGCGGGTGAGCTCGTGGAGGTTCCACGCGGCGTCCGCCTTGGGCCGCATGGCGCGCTCCATGCGCGCCGGGGTGAGCGAGGCGAAGACGCCGTCGTCGACGACCCCGGCCGCGTGCACCACGCCGGTCAGCGGCCGGTCGGCGGGGATGGCGGCGAGGAGGGCGGCCAGCGCGTCGCGGTCGGCGGCGTCGCAGGCCACGGCCTCGGCCGTGCCGCCCAACTCGGCTATCTCCGCGATGAGTTCGGCCGCACCGGGAGCCTCCGGGCCGCGCCGGCCCGCCAGCAGCAGGTGCCGTACGCCGTGCGTGGTGACCAGGTGCTTGGCGACGAGCGCGCCCAGGGTGCCGGTACCGCCGGTGATCAGGACGGTGCCGGCCGGGTCCCAGCCCTGCGGGACCGTCAGGACGATCTTGCCGGTGTGCTTGGCCTGGCTCATGAAGCGGAAGGCCTCCGGCGCACGCCGGATGTCCCAGGTGCGGGTGGGCAGCGGCCGCAGCCCGTCCGTCTCGAACAGGCCCGCCAGTTCGGTGAGCATCGCGGCGGTGCGCTGCGGTCCGGCCTCGGCCAGGTCGAAGCGGCGGTAGTGGACGCCCGGGTGGTCCAGGGCGACCCGTCCGGCGTCGCGGACGTCGGTGGCGCCGAGCTCGACGAAGCGGCCGCCGCGCGGCAGCAGCCGCAGCGAGGCGTCGACCAGTTCCCCGGCCAGGCAGTCCAGGACCACGTCCATGCCCTCGCCGCCGGTGGCGGCGGAGAAGCGCTCCTCGAAGGAGGCGTCGCGGGAGGAGGCGATGTGGGCGTCGTCGAGACCGGCCGCGCGCAGCGCGTCCCACTTGCCCTCGCTGGCCGTGCCGAACACCTCGGCACCCAGGTGGCGGGCGATCTGCACCGCCGCCGAACCCACACCGCCGGCGGCGGCGTGCACGAGCACCCGCTCCCCCGCCTTCAGGCCCGCCAGGTCCACCAGCGCGTAGTACGCGGTGAGGAACGCGGCGGGCACCGAGGCGGCCTTCTCGAAGGACCAGCCCCCGGGGACGCGGGCCACCATCTGGGCGTCGGCGACCGCGAGGGGGCCGAAGGCGTACGGCACCATGCCCATCACCCGGTCGCCGGGGGCGAGGTGGGTGACGCCCGGGCCGGTCTCGACGACCACACCGGCCGCCTCGCAGCCCATGAACCCGCCGCCCGGGTACATCCCGAGGGAGACCAGGACGTCGCGGAAGTTGAGCCCGGCGGCGTGCACGGCGATGCGCACCGCCCCCTCGGGCAGCGGTCCCGCCGCCTCCGGACGGGGCAGCAGGGCCAGGTGGTCGAGGGTTCCGGCGGCGGTGGTGTCCAGGGCCCAGGCGGCGGCGCCGTCCGGTACCGGCAGGGCCGTGCCCGAGCCGGCCCGGACCAGGCGCGGCGCCAGGGCGGTGCCGGCGCGCAGTGCGGTCTGCGGCTCGTCGTGGACGAGGGCCGCGGCGACCGCGCCCCGCAGGGCGGCGGCCGACTCCTCGGTGGTGTCGAGGTCGGCGATCAGGAGCCGGCCGGGGTTCTCGGCCTGGGCGGAGCGGATCAGCCCCCAGGCGGGCGAGTGCGCGAGGCCGGTGGCGTCCTCTCCGGTACGGGTGGCGACCGCGCCGTGGGTGAGGACGACCAGCCGGGATCCGGCGAAGCGTTCCCCGGCCACCCACTCCTGCACGGTGGCGAGCAGGGCGGCCGCGTCGGCGTGGACCGCGTCGAGCGCACCGTCCGGGGCCGGGCCGGCGGCCGGGTCTCCGTACGGCAGGACCACGGTCTGCGGCAGGGCCGTGCCGTCGGCGGCGGCGAGGGCCGCGAGGTCCTCGTACCGGTCGACGGCGGCGCCCGCGCCCTCCAGGGCGGCGGCGATGCCGGGTGCGGCGGAGCCGATGACGGCCCAGTTCCCGGCGGCGGAGGCGTCGGCGGAGGTGGGCAGTTCCGTCCAGTCGAGGCGGAACAGCCCGTCGGTGCCGCCGTCGCCGCCCTGGCGGAGGGTGGCCGTGTCGACGGGACGCAGGACGAGCGCCTCGACGGTGGCGACCGGTGCGCCGGCCGCGTCGCAGACGTCCACCGCGACGGTGTCGGTGCCCGCCGCGCTGACGCGGACCCGCAGGGTGCCGGCGCCGGCCGCGTGGAGGGCGACGCCGCTCCAGGCGAAGGGCAGCCGGGCCTGACCGGTCAGCTCGATGAACTCGCCGAGCCGCATGGCGTGCAGCGCGGCGTCGAGCAGGGCGGGGTGCAGGAGGTAGCGGGCCGCTTCGCCCTGGTGGCTGTCGGGCAGCGCGACCTCGGCGAAGACGTCCCCGGTGGACTCCTGGCGCCACGCGGCGCGCAGGCCCTGGAAGGCGGGGCCGAACTGGTAGCCGGTCTCGGCCGCGGCGGCGTAGAAGCCGTCGAGGTCGACGGGTTCGGCGGCGGCGGGCGGCCAGGCGGTCAGGTCGCGGCCGGGGGTGCGGACGTCCCGGGCGAGGACACCGCTGGCGTGGCGGGTCCAGGGCAGGTCGGCGGGGGCGTCCTCGGCGCGGGAGTGGATGGTGACCGGACGGGTGCCGGCGGCGCCGTCGGGGCCCACCAGCACCTGGAGGTGGACACCGCCGCGGGCCGGGAGGACCAGCGGTGCTTCGAGGGTGAGCTCGTCCAGCAGCGTGAACCCGGCTTCGTCGGCGGCGCGGACGGCCAGTTCGACGAAGGCGGTGCCGGGGAGGATGGGCGTGCCGGACACCGCGTGGTCGGCGAGCCAGGACTGGGTGTCGGGGGCGATCCGGCCGGTGAACAGCAGGCCTTCGCCGCCCGCGAGGCTCACGGCCGCACCGAGCAGCGGGTGCCCGGCGTCCGAGAGCCCGAAGCCGGTGGCGTCGCCGGAGAAGGGCGGCAGCGGATCGGGCCAGAAGGGCTCGTTCTGGAAGGCGTACGTGGGCAGGTCGACGCGTGCGGTGTCCTGGCCGGCGTAGACGGCCTGCCAGTCGACGGGGGCGCCGTGGGTCCAGGCCTCGGCGAGGGAGGCGAGGAAGCGCTGGGCTCCGCCTTCGTCGCGGCGCAGGGTGCCCTGGGTGACGGCGGAGGTGCCGGCGGCCTCGATGGTCTCCTGGACGCCGATGGTCAGCACCGGGTGGGCGCTGGACTCCACGAAGACCTTGTGGCCGCGCTCCAGCAGGGCGCTGATGGCGTCCTGGAAGCGGACGGTGCGGCGGAGGTTGGTGTACCAGTACTCGGCGTCCAGCTCCGACCCGTCGGCCCACTCCCCGGTGACGGTGGAGAAGAACGGGATCTCGGCCGTCCGCGGCTCGATCCCGGCCAGCAGACCGATGACCTCGTCGCGGATCGACTCGACCTGGGGGCCGTGGGACGCATAGTCCACGTTGATGCGGCGGGCACGGACGCCGTCGGCCTCGCAGGCCGCCATCAGCTCGTCCAGAGCCTCCGGATCACCCGAAACCACCGTCGACTGCGGACCGTTCACCGAAGCCAGCGCCAGGCGCTCACCCCAGGCGGAGATCCGTTCCGCCACGGCGTCGGCCGCAGCCGCGACCGACACCATCCCGCCCTTGCCCGCCAGCGCGAGCAGCGCCTTGGCACGCAGAGCCGACACCTTCGCGGCGTCCTCCAGCGACAACGCGCCCGAAACAGCAGCAGCCGCGATCTCACCCTGCGAGTGGCCGACGACCGCCGCCGGAACGACACCCGCCGCACGCCACAGCTCGGCCAGGGACACCATCACCGCCCACAGCGCCGGCTGGACCACGTCGACCCGGTCGAAACCGGGCGCGCCGTCCTTCTGGCGCAGCACATCCAGCAGCGACCAGTCCGTGTGCGGGGCCAGGGCCTCGGCGCACGCGTCCAGGCGGGCCGCGAACACCGGCGAGGAGTCGTACAGCTCCACCGCCATCCCCGCCCACTGCGAACCCTGACCCGGGAACACGAACACCGGGCGGCCGGTGCCCTTGACGACGGCGCCCTCGGTGACGCCGACGGCGGGCGTGCCCTCGGCCAGGGCCGTGAGCCCGGCGAGGAGTCCGGCCCGGTCGTCGGCCTGGACCGCGGCGCGGCGTTCCAGGGCGGCCCGGGTGGTGGCCAGCGACCAGGCGACGTCCACGGGGCGCGGCGCCCCGGCTCCCTCGGCCGCGGCGAACTCCCGCAGCCGCCCGGCCTGGCCGCGCAGGGCGGCCGTACCGCGCCCGGAGACGATCCAGGGCAGTGCGGCGGCCGGGAAGGCCGGGACGGCGGGTACGCGGACGGGCTCCGCGGCCTGCGGCGCCTGCTCCAGCACGACGTGGACGTTGGTGCCGCTGCCGCCGAAGGAGGACACGCCGGCGCGGCGCGGGCGGCCCGTCTCGGGCCACTGCCGGGCCTCGGTCAGCAGTTCCACGGCGCCCGAGGACCAGTCGATCTCGCGGGACGGCTCGGCGACGTGGAGGGTCTTGGGCAGCACGCCGTGGCGCAGCGCCATGACGGTCTTGATGACGCCGGCCACGCCGGAGGCGGCCTGGGAGTGGCCCAGGTTGGACTTCAGGGAGCCCAGCCACAGGGGCTGCTCGGCGGTGTGGGCCTGGCCGTAGGTGGCGAGCAGGGCCTGGGCCTCGATGGGGTCGCCGAGGGTGGTGCCGGTGCCGTGCGCCTCGACGGCGTCGACGTCGGCGGGGCCGAGTCCGGCGTCGGCGAGGGCCGCGCGGATGACGCGCTGCTGGGCGGGGCCGCTGGGGGCGGAGAGGCCGTTGCTGGCGCCGTCCTGGTTGGCGGCCGTTCCGCGGATGACGGCGAGGACCTGGTGGCCGTTGGCCTGTGCGTCGGAGAGGCGCTCCAGCATGATCACGCCGACGCCCTCGGACCAGCCGGTGCCGTCGGCGTCCTCGGAGAAGGACTTGCAGCGGCCGGACGGGGAGAGTCCGCCCTGCTGGCTGAAGCCGATGAAGACGCCGGGCGAGCACATGACCATCGCGCCGCCCGCGAGCGCCATGCGGCAGTCCCCGGTGCGCAGGGCCTGCACGGCGAGGTGCAGGGCGGTCAGGGAGGAGGAGCACATGGTGTCGACGGTGACCGCCGGGCCCTCCAGCCCGAAGGTGTAGGCGAGGCGGCCGGAGGCGACGGCCGCGGAGGCGCCGAACAGCATCTGGCCGTCGGAGCCTTCGGGCATCTGCACGTCGTGGCCGTAGCCGGGGTATCCGGCTCCGATGAACACGCCGGTGCTGCTGCCCTTGAGGGTGTCCGGGTCGAGGCCGGCCCGTTCGAAGACCTCCCAGGCGGTCTCCAGGAGGAGGCGCTGCTGGGGGTCCATGGTGAGGGCCTCGCGGGGCGAGATGCCGAAGAAGCCGGGGTCGAAGTGGGTGGCGGTGTCGACGAAGCCGCCCTCGCGGACGTAGCTCGTACCGGCCTTGGCGCGGTCGGGGTCGTAGAAGCCGTCGAGGTTCCAGCCGCGGTCGGTGGGGAAGTCGCCGATGGCGTCGCGGCCTTCGGAGACGAGCTGCCACATGTCCTCGGGCGAGGTGATCCCGCCGGGGTAGCGGCAGCTCATGGAGACGATGGCGATGGGCTCGTCGGAGGCGACGGCCCGCGTGGGGGTGGCGCCGGCCGCGGTGGCGGTGTCCTCGGCGCCGAGGAGTCCGGTGCGCAGCAGGCCGGCGACGGCCTGCGGGGTCGGGTGGTCGAAGACCATCGTCGCGGGCAGGGTGAGGCCGGTGGCGGCGGTGAGCCGGTTGCGCAGGTCGACGGAGGTCAGCGAGTCGAAGCCGGTGGCCTTGAAGGCGCGTCCGGGCTCGATCGCGTCGAGGGAGGGGTGGCCGAGGACGGCGGCCGCCTCCCGGCGGACCAGGTCGAGCAGGATGGTGTCCCGCTCGCCCTCGGGGGCCTGCCGCAGGCGCCGGGCGAACTCGCCCGAGGGGCTTCCCCCGTCGGTGTCCTCGTCGGCGCGGGCGGCCCGGGTGGCCTCGCGGGCCTCGGGGATGCCGGTGAGCAGCGGGCTGGGGCGGGTGGCGGTGAAGCCGGGCGCGAAGCGGGACCAGTCGACGTCGGCGACGGCGACGAACGCCTCGTCGTGTTCGACGGCCTGGAGCAGCGCGGACAGGGCGGTCACCGGGTCCATCTCCAGGACGCCGCGGCGGCTCATGTACTCCTGGGCGCCGGCGGTCTCCATGATGCCGCCGCCGCCCCAGGCGCCCCAGGCGACGGAGGTGGCGGTGAGGCCGCGGGCCCGGCGGCGTTCGGCGAGGGCGTCGAGGTGGGCGTTGGCGGCGGCGTAGGCGGTGTGCCCGGCGGCGCCCCACACCCCGGAGTTGGAGGAGAACAGGACGAAGGCGTCCAGGGCGGTGTCACCGAGGAGTTCGTCGAGGTGGGTGGCGCCGGCGGCCTTGCCGGCGAGGACCCGCTCGAACTCCTCGGGCGTGACGTCCTCCAGGACGGTGGACTGGGGGACTCCGGCGGCGTGCACGACCGCGGTGAGGGGGGTGGCGGCGGGTACGGCGGCCAGCAGCGCGGCGACCGCGTCGCGGTCGGCGACGTCGCAGGCCACGGCTTCGGCCTCGGCGCCCAGGGCCCGCAGCTCCATGAGGAGTTCGGCGGCGCCGGGGGCGTCGGGCCCGCGGCGGCCGGCCAGGACGAGGCGTTCGGCGCCCGCGGCGGCGAGCCAGCGGGCCACGTGCGCGCCGACTCCGCCGGTGCCGCCGGTGACGAGGACGGTGCCGTGCGGGCGCCAGTCGCGGTTCGGTTCGCGGTCCTCGAGGGCGGCGCGGACGAGGCGGCGGCCGAAGGTGCCGGAGCCGCGGACGGCGATCTGGTCCTCCTCGCCGGCACCTCCGGCGAGGATCTGGACGAGCCTGGTCAGGGCGCGTTCGTCGGCGGTCGGGGGCAGGTCGACGAGTCCGCCCCAGCCGCGGGGCTGTTCCAGTGCGACGACCCGGCCCAGGCCCCAGACCTGTGCCTGGGCGGGGTCGGCTGCGTCGTCGGAGCGGCCGGTGGAGACGCCGCCGCGGGTCACGGTCCAGAGCCTGGCGCCGGTCACGGCGGCGTCGGCGAGGGCCTGGACCAGGACGAGGCTGTGCAGGGCGCCGTCGGCGCCGAGGCCGGCGAGGGAGAGGACTCCCGTGATCTCGGCGGCGGCCACGGCGGTGCGGATCAGTTCGGCGAGCGCGGTCCGGTCGGTGCCGGTGACGCGTACGGTCACGGTCGAGGCACCGTGCCGGGCGAGCGCGGCGGCGCAGTCGGCGGCCAGGGACTCGTGGGCGGGGTCGGCGGGCAGCACGACCAGCCAGGTGCCGGTCAGCGGCGCCGGGGCGGGTTCCGGGAGGCGGTCCCAGGAGACGCGGTAGCGCCAGGAGTCGACGGTGGAGCGTTCGCGGCGGCGGCGCCGCCAGGAGGACAGGGCGGGCAGCAGCTCGCCCAGCGAGCGGCGCTCCTCCAGGTCGAGGGTGCCGGCGAGGGCTTCGAGGTCCTCGCGTTCGACGGCGTCCCAGAAACGGGCCTCGGTTTCGTCGGCGGGCTGCGTCGCGCCCGTCGCCTCGGCGGTCCCGGCCGCCTCCAGCCAGTAGCGCTGCTGCTGGAAGGCGTAGGTGGGCAGTTCCACGGGGCGGGGTCCGTGCGGGGCGACGAGCGTCGCCCAGTCGACGCCGGCGCCGTGGACCCAGGCTTCGGCGAGGGAGGTGAGGATGCGGCGCGAGCCGCCCTCGTCGCGGCGCAGGGAGCCGAGGGTGACGGCGGCGGCGGCCGTGGTGTCGATGGTCTCCTGCACGCCGATGGTGAGGACGGGGTGGGCGCTGGCCTCGACGAAGATGCCGTGGCCCTCGGCGAGGAGGGCGCGGACGGCCTCCTCGAAGCGGACGGTGGTGCGCAGGTTGGTGTACCAGTACTCGGCGTCGAGCTCCGTGCCGTCGACGAATCCGGCGGTGACGGTGGAGAAGAAGGGGATCTCGGCGGTGCGCGGCTCGATCCCGGCGAGCAGGCCGACGACCTCCTCGCGGATCGACTCGACCTGCGCGGAGTGCGAGGCGTAGTCGACGTTGATGCGGCGGGCACGGACGCCGTCGGCCTCGCAGGCCGCCATCAGCTCGTCCAGAGCCTCCGGGTCACCGGAGACCACGGTGGACCGCGGGCCGTTGACGGAGGCGAGGGAGAGCCGCTCGCCCCAGGCGTGGATGCGTTCGGCGACGCCGTCGGCGGTGTCGGCGACGGACACCATGCCGCCCTTGCCCGCCAGGGCCACGATGGCCCGGGCCCGCAGCGCGGACACCTTCGCCGCGTCCTGCAGCGACAGCGCGCCCGAAACAGCCGCGGCCGCGATCTCACCCTGCGAGTGGCCGACGACCGCCGCCGGGACGACACCCGCCGCACGCCACAGCTCGGCGAGGGACACCATCACCGCCCACAACGCGGGCTGCACGACATCCACGCGGTCGAAACCGGGCGCGCCGTCCTCCTGACGCAGCACCTCCAGCAGCGACCAGTCCGTGTGCGGGGCCAGCGCCTCGGCGCACGCGTCCAGGCGGGCCGCGAACACCGGGGAGGCCTCGTAGAGCTCCACCGCCATGCCGGCCCACTGGGAGCCCTGGCCGGGGAAGACGAGGACGGTCCCGGAGCCCGGCAGGGTGGCGCCCTGCACGACGGTGGCGGCGCCGGGTGCGGCGTCGGCGAGGGCGGCGAGGCCTTCCTGGAAGCCGCTGTCGCCGACGGCGACGACCACGGCGCGCTGCTCCAGGGCGGCGCGGGTGGTGGCCAGGGAGTGGGCGACGTCGGCGGGGCCCGGCGCGCTCTCGCGGGCGGCGAAGGCGCGCAGCCGGTCGGCCTGGGCGCGCAGGGCGCCCGGGGTGTGGCCGGAGAGGGCCCACGGGATCAGCGGGGTGGACAGGACCGCCGGGGTGGCGGCGGCGGGGGCGGCGGCGCCCGCGGCGTCGGCGTCGGGGCCGTCGTGGGCGTCCTGTTCGAGGATGACGTGCGCGTTGGTGCCGCCGACACCGAAGGCGGAGACGCCGGCGCGGCGCGGGCCGCCGTCGCGGGAGGTCCACTCGACGGGTTCGCGCAGCAGCCGTACGGAGCCTGCCGACCAGTCGACCTGGCTGGTGGGCGCGTCGACGTGGAGGGTGCGGGGCAGCAGGCCGTGGCGCATGGCCATGACCATCTTCATCACGCCGGCCATGCCGGCGGCGGCCTGGGTGTGGCCGATGTTGGATTTGACGGAGCCGAGCCACAGCGGCCGGTCCTCGGGGCGGTTCCTGCCGTAGGCGGCCAGCAGGGCCTGCGCCTCGATGGGGTCGCCGAGGGTGGTGCCGGTGCCGTGCGCCTCGACGGCGTCGATCTGCTGGGCGCCGAGGCGGGCGTTGGAGAGGGCCTGCTTGATGACGCGGACCTGGGAGGGGCCGTTGGGGGCGGTCAGGCCGTTGCTGGCGCCGTCCTGGTTGACGGCCGAGCCGCGGATGACGGCCAGGACCTCGTGGCCGTTGCGACGGGCGTCCGAGAGCCGCTCCAGCAGCAGGACGCCGATGCCCTCGGCGAATCCGGTGCCGTCGGCGGAGTCGGCGAAGGCCTTGCAGCGGCCGTCGGCGGCCAGGCCGCGCTGGCGGCTGAACTCGACGAACAGGCCGGGGGTGGACATGACGGTGACGCCGGCGGCCAGGGCGAGGGAGCACTCGTCCTGGCGCAGGGCCTGCACGGCCAGGTGCAGGGCGACGAGCGAGGAGGAGCAGGCGGTGTCGACGGTGACCGCCGGACCCTCCAGTCCGAAGGTGTAGGCGAGGCGCCCGGAGACCACGGCGGCCGCGCTGCCCGTGCCGAGGTAGCCCTCGACGTCGTCGGGGACGGAGTCGAGGTCGGTGGCGTAGCTGGAGGAGGACGCGCCGACGAACACGCCGGTGCGGCTGCCCTTGAGCGACGTCGGGTCGTATCCGGCGCGCTCCAGGACCTCCCAGGTGGCCTCCAGCAGCAGCCGCTGCTGCGGGTCCATGGCGAGGGCCTCGCGCGGCGAGATGCCGAACAGCTGTGCGTCGAAGCCCGGGACGTCCTGGAGGAAGCCGCCCTGCTTGGTGTACGAGGTGCCGACCCGGTCGGGGTCGGGGTCGTAGAGGGCGTCCAGGTCCCAGCCGCGGTCCTCGGGGAAGCCGCCGATGCCGTCGCGGCCGTCGGCGACGAGGTCCCACAGCTGTTCGGGGCTGGCGACCTGTCCGGGGAAGCGGCAGGCCATGCGGACGATGGCCACGGGCTCGGGCTCTTCGAGCTCCTTGACGCGCCGGCGCGCGTTGCGCAGGTCGGCGGTGGCCCGCTTCAGATACTCGCGGAGCTTGTCTTCATTGTTCGTGCTCAACGTCACTCACCTACCGGGAACGGGAAGCCAACACGGCGCGGTCGTTGCGGGCGCGGGGTCACTGCGTCTCCAACTCGTCGTCGAGCAGGTCGAAGAGCTCGCTGTCCGAGGCCGAGTCGAGGTCGGCGTCGGAGGCGGGCGCCGCGTCCGCCGCGGTGGCGTTCCAGGCGGCGAGCAGCCCCTGGAGCCTGCTGCTGATCCGGCCGCGGTCCTCGGGGGTGGCCTGCGCGGCCCCGGCCAGGGCTCCGCCGAGCCGGTCGATCTCGTCGAGCAGCGGGTCCAGGCCGTCGGTGTCGCCGAGGAGTTCGGTGCGCAGCAGGGCGGCGAGCTCGACGGGCGTCGGGTGGTCGAAGACCAGGGTGGAGGGCAGGCTCAGGCCGGTGGCGGCGCCGAGCCGGTTGCGCAGTTCGACCGCGCTGAGGGAGTCGAAGCCCAGCTCGCGGAAGGCCCGCTGGGGGCCGACGGCGGCCAGGGCCTCCGGGCCGGCGGTGCCGTGGCCCAGGACGGAGGCGGCCTGCTTGCGGACCAGGTCGAGCAGGACGCGGTCCTGCTCGGCGGGCGGGAGGCCGGTGAGCCGGTGCAGCAGGGCGTCGGCGGCGCCGTCGGCCTCCTGGGCCTCGGCGGCGGCCGTGGCCTCGGCCTGGGCGAGGAGCTTCGCCGCCTCGGGGACCATCTCGAACAGGGGGCTGTCGCGCTCGGTGTTGGTGCCCAGCGAGAAGCTGTCCCAGCGGATGTCGATGATGACCGGGCTGGTCTCCTCGTGGTCGAGGGACTGCTGGAGCGCGGCGGTGGCGAGCTCCGGGGGGAGCTCCCAGACGCCCTGGAGGCGGGCGCGTTCGCCGACGCCGTTGTCGGCCATGCCGCTGCCCTCCCAGGTGCCCCACACGACGGCGGTGGCGGGCAGGCCGAGGGCGCGGCGCTGCTCGGCGAGGGCGTCGAGGAAGGTGTTGCCGGGGGTGTAGTTGCCCAGGCCCGCGGAGCCGTAGGCGGCGCCGAAGGAGGAGAACAGGACGAAGGCCGTGAGCTCCTTGTCCCGGGTCAGTTCCTGGAGGTTGAGGGCGCCGCGCGCCTTGACGGCGAGGACGCGCTCCATGCGGTCGGGGGTGAGCGAGTCGACCATGCCGTCGTCGAGGACGGCGGCGGTGTGGAACACGGAGGTCAGCGGGGCGTCGGCGGGCAGCGCCTCGATGACGGCGGCGAGCGCGGCGGCGTCGCGGACGTCGGCGGCGGCGATGGTGACCTTGGCGCCGAGCTCGGTGAGTTCGGCTTCCAGGGCGCCGGCGCCGGGGGCGTCGGGTCCGCTGCGGCTGATCAGCAGCAGGTGTTCGGCGCCGGCGCGGGCGAGCCAGCGGGCGGTCTGCGCGCCGAGGCCGCCGGTGCCGCCGGTGATGAGGGCGGTGCCGGAGGGCTGCCAGGTGCGGACCGGTTCGGCGTCGCCGAGCGGCGCCCGGACCAGCCTGCGGACCAGGACGTTCCAGGACCGTACGGCGAGCTGGTCCTCGTCGCCGGGCTCCGTGAGGACGCCGGCGAGCCGCTTCCAGGCCTCCTCGTCGGGCTGCTGCGGCAGGTCGACGATGCCGCCCCACAGCCGCGGGTGCTCCTGGACGAGGACGCGGGCCAGGCCCCACACGGCGGCCTGGACGGGGCTGGTGAGCGGGTCGGAGTCGCCGACGGAGACGGCGCCCTGGGTGAGGGTCCACAGGGGGGCGTCGAACTCGGCGAGTTCGCGGACCTGGAGGACCGCCTGGACGAGGGTGACCGTGCCGGCCAGGCCGAGCGGGAGCTCCGGGTGGTCGGGGTGGGGCCGCTCGTCGAGGGACAGCAGGGACAGGATCCCGGTGACGCGGTCCTCGCCCTCGGCGGTGAGCTCCTGGTGGAGCTGCTGGGCGAGGGTGTACCGGTCGCTCGCCCAGACGTCGACGGGGATGCGGACGGTGCGGGCGCCCTGGGCGGCGAGGCGGTCGGCGGCGGCCGCGGCGAGGGCGTCGTCGCCGCCCTCGGACTCCACGATCAGCCAGGTGCCGGTGAGCTGCGGTGCGGCGGTGTCGGCGACCGTCCACACGGTGCGGTAGCGCCAGGAGTCGATCGCGGACTTCTCGCGGCGGGTGCGGCGCCAGGCGGCCAGGGCGGGCAGCGCCTCGCCGAGGGGCTGGTCCGCGCCGACGCCGAGGGGAGCCAGGTCGCCGCTGTCCACGGCCGCCCAGAAGGCCGTGTCGACCTCGTCGGCGCCGTGCGCGGCGGGGGCGGGGGCCGCCGGGTCCGAGGGCGCGGCGTCGAGCCAGTACGGGCGGTGCTGGAAGGCGTACGTGGGCAGCTCGACGCGCTGCGCGCCCTCGGGGAAGACGGTGGGCCAGTCGACGCCGG
This sequence comes from Streptomyces sp. NPDC033966, assembly GCF_055575955.1. Taxonomy (NCBI): domain Bacteria; kingdom Bacillati; phylum Actinomycetota; class Actinomycetes; order Kitasatosporales; family Streptomycetaceae; genus Streptomyces; species Streptomyces sp. NPDC033966. The sequence goes on from NZ_JBVIRQ010000016.1 coordinate 67,413, forward strand.
CGCCGTGGGTCCAGGCCTCGGCGAGGGAGGTGAGGAAGCGCTGCGGACCGCCCTCGTCGCGGCGCAGGGTGGCGAGGGTGACGGCGGAGGCGGCGGCCGGGGCCTCGGCGGCGTCGATGGTCTCCTGCACGCCGATGGTGAGGACGGGGTGGGCGCTGGCCTCGACGAACAGGCCGTGGCCGGCGGCCAGGAGGCTGCGGACGCCGTCCTCGAAGCGGACGGTGGTGCGCAGGTTGGTGTACCAGTACTCGGCGTCGAGCTCCGACCCGTCGGCCCACTGCCCGGTGACGGTGGAGAAGAAGGGGATCTCGGCGGTGCGCGGCTCGATCCCGGCGAGCAGGCCGACGACCTCCTCGCGGATCGACTCGACCTGCGCGGAGTGCGAGGCGTAGTCGACGTTGATGCGGCGGGCGCGGACGCCGTCGGCCTCGCAGGCGGCCAGCAGCTCGTCCAGGGCCTCCGGGTCACCGGAGACCACGGTGGACCGCGGGCCGTTGACGGAGGCGAGCGCAAGCCGCTCGCCCCAGGCGGAGATACGTTCCTTCACCGCGTCGGCGACATCCGCCACCGACACCATGCCGCCCTTGCCGGCCAGCGCCACGATCGCCTTCGCCCGCAGTGCGGACACCTTCGCCGCGTCCTCGAGCGACAGCGCGCCCGAGACGGCCGCGGCGGCGATCTCGCCCTGCGAGTGGCCCAGCACGGCGGCCGGGCGCACCCCGTGGAAGCGCCACAGGTCGGCGAGCGACACCATCACGGCCCACAGGGCGGGCTGTACGACGTCGACCCGGTCGAAGCCGGGGACGCCGTCCTTCTGGCGGAGTACGTCGAGCAGCGACCAGTCGGTGTGGGGGGCCAGGGCCTGGGCGCACTCCTCCAGGCGGGCGGCGAACACCGGGGAGGAGTCGTACAGTTCCACGGCCATGCCCGCCCATTGGGAGCCCTGGCCGGGGAAGACGAAGACGGGGCGGTCCGCGCCCGCGGCGGCGGTGACTCCGGTGGTGTCGCCCTCGGCGAGCCCGGCGAGCCCGGCGAGGAACTCCTCGTGCTTGGCGGCGACGACCGCACCGCGCACCGGGTGGGCGCTGCGGGTGGTGGCCAGCGAGAAGCCGGTGGAGGCGGGCGCGGCGCCGTCCCGGACGTGGTCCAGGAGGCGGGCGGCCTGCTCGCGCAGGGCGGCCTGGGTGCGGCCGGAGAGGATCCACGGCACGGGCGCGCCGGCGCCGTCCTCGGGGGAGGGCGCGGCCGGCTGGTCGGCCGGGGCGGCCTCTTCGAGGATGACGTGGGCGTTCGTACCGCTCACGCCGAAGGAGGAGACGCCGGCCCGGCGGGGCTCCTCACCCCGGCGGGTCCAGTCGCGGGACTCGTTCAGCAGCCGGACGCCGCCGGAGGACCAGTCGATGTGCGGCGACGGCTCGTCGGCGTGCAGGGTCTTGGGGAGCGTTCCGTGGCGCAGTGCCTGCACCATCTTGATGACGCCGGCGAGACCGGCCACGGGGCCGCCGTGCCCGATGTTGGACTTCGACGAGCCGAGCCACAGCGGCCGGTCGGCGGAGTGCTCCTGCCCGTAGGTGGCGAGCAGGGCCTGGGCCTCGATCGGGTCGCCGAGGGATGTGCCGGTGCCGTGCGCCTCGACCGCGTCCACGTCCCCCGGGGTGAGCCGGGCGTTGGCGAGGGCGCGGCGGATGACCTCCTGCTGCGCGGGCTCGCTGGGGGCGGTGAGGCCGTTGCTGGCACCGTCCTGGTTGAGGGCGGAGCCGCGGATGACGGCGAGGACCTGGTGGCCGTTGCGGCGCGCGTCGGAGAGGCGCTCCACGAGCAGCACTCCGGCGCCCTCGGACCAGGTGGTGCCGTCGGCGCCGGCGCCGAAGGCCTTGCAGCGGCCGTCGGCGGCCAGCGCGCGCTGACGGCTGAACTCCACGAACGCGGCGGGGCTGGCCATGACGGCCACGCCCGCGGCCAGGGCGAGCGAGCACTCGCCCTGGCGCAGGGCCTGCACGGCCAGGTGCAGCGCGACCAGGCCGGAGGAGCAGGCGGTGTCGACGGTGACGGCGGGGCCGGCCAGCCCGAAGGTGTAGGCGACCCGGCCGGACAGGACGCTCGACATGGTGCCGGTGCCGATGTAGCCCTCCACGCCGTCCGGCAGGGCGTCCAGCCGGGAGGCGTAGTCGGAGGCGACGGCGCCGACGAAGACGCCCGTCCCGGTGCCCTTCAGCGACAGCGGGTCGTAGCCGGCCCGCTCCAGGGTCTCCCAGGCGGTCTCCAGGAACAGCCGCTGCTGCGGGTCCATGGCGGCCGCCTCGCGCGGCGAGATGCCGAAGAGCTCCGGGTCGAAGAGGGTGGCGCCCTGGAGGAAGCCGCCCTCGCGGACGTACGTCTTGCCGGGGGCGTCGGGGTCGGGGTCGTACAGGTCGGTGTCCCAGCCGCGGTCGGCCGGGAAGGGGCCGATCGCGTCGGTACCGGACGCCACGAGGTTCCAGAAGCCCTCGGGGTCGGTGACCCCGCCCGGGAAGCGGCAGGCCATCGAAACGATGGCGATCGGCTCGCACCCGGCGTCCTCGGCGTCGCGCAGCTGCTGCTTGGTACGGCTCAGATCGGCTGTGACGCGCTTGAGGTAATCACGGAGCTTCTCTTCGTTGCTCGTCGACATGCTCGGTACTCCTAAGTGGATATGGGACAGAGGAGCAGGTCAGGAAGCTCCCAGTTCCTTGTCGATCAGTGCGAAGATCTCGTCGTCCGTCACCGACGCCAGGGCGTCGTCGTCGAGGACGTCCCCTTCCGTCTCGGTGCCGCGCCACTTCCACAGCAGCGCTTCGAGCCTCTTGGCGACGGTGTCGCGGGCGGTGCCGTCCGGGTCGGCCTCCGCCAGTACGGCCTCCAGGGCGGCGAGTTCACGCAGCCCGGGCGCTTGCGCGCCGCGGGCGGTGCCCAGCTGGTCGAGGAGGTGCCGGGCGAGGGCGAGCGGGTTCGGGTGGCTGAAGACGAGGGTCGCGGGCAGGGACAGGCCGGTCGCGGCGGTGAGCCGGTTGCGCAGCTCGACCGCGCTCAGCGAGTCGAACCCGAGCTCCCGGAAGGCCCGTTCCGCCTCGACCGATTCCGTCTCCGGGTGGCCGAGGACCGCGGCCACCCGGGTACGGACGAGGTCGGTGACCGTGCGCTCCTGCTCCTGCGGGGAGAGCGCGGCCAGCCGCTGTGCGAACGATTCGGCCTCCGCCGCCTCCTGCGAGGCGGCCGTCCGGCGTACGGGCGTACGTGTCACGGTGCTCGCCCCGCCGGTGGCTCCGGCGGCGGCCGCGGCCGCGGACAGTTCCCCGGCGGACACCAGCCGCGACGCGAACGACGCGATGGAGGCCACGGGGCGGCCGGTGGCGTCGGCGACCGTGAGGGCCACCTCGTCCGGGCCGGCCGGGGTCAGGTGCACGCGCACGCGCGAGGCTCCCGCGGCGTGCAGGCGCACTCCGCTCCACGCGAACGGCAGCCAGGCCGTTCCGTCCTCCGCTTCCGGCCCGCTCACCGCCAGCGCGTGGAGCGCGGCGTCGAGCAGGGCCGGGTGGAGGCCGAACCGGCCGGCGTCCTCCTGCTGATCCTCGGGCAGCACCACCTCGGCGTACACCCCGACACCGTCGCCCGGGAGCCAGACCTCGGCCAACCCCTGAAAGGCCGGACCGTACCCGTACCCCGACCCCGACAGCCCCTCATAGAAGCCGTCGAGGTCCACGCGCTCGGCGCCGGCCGGGGGCCAGACGGTGAGCTCGCGGCCGGGCTGCGGGGTCTCGGCGCGGCTGAGGACGCCTTGGGCGTGGCGGGTCCAGGGGCCGTCGGCGGCGTCCTGGCGGCCGTACACGGCGACGGTGCGCCTGGAACCGGTGTCAGGGGGGCCGACGACGATCTGGAGCAGTACGGGGCCCTCGTCGGGCAGGACGAGCGGGGCTTCCAGGGTCAGTTCGTCGAGGGTGTCGCAGCCCGCCTCGTCGCCGGCGCGGACGGCCAGCTCGACGAACGCGGCGCCGGGCAGCACGCGGGCTCCGGCGACGACGTGGTCGGCGAGCCAGGGGTGGGTGCGCAGCGACAGGCGGCCGGTGAGGACGGTCTGGCCGCCTTCGGCGAGGCGGACGGCCGCGCCGAGGAGGGGGTGGTCGGCGGCGCCGAGGCCGGCGGCGGCCACGTCGGCGGCGCCGGTGGCGGTGGCGCCGGCCGTCAGCCAGTAGCGCTCGCGCTGGAAGGCGTACGTGGGCAGCTCGACGCCGGAGGCGTCCTGGCCGGCGTGGACGGCCTGCCAGTCGACGGGGGCGCCGTGGGTCCAGGCCTCGGCGAGGGAGGCCAGGAAGCGCCGGGGGCCGCCTTCGTCGCGGCGCAGGGTGCCGAGGGTGACGGCGGCCGACTCCGTGGTGTCGATGGTCTCCTGGACGCCGATGGTCAGCACCGGGTGGGCGCTGGACTCCACGAAGACCTTGTGGCCGCGCTCCAGGAGGGCCGTGATGGCGTCCTGGAAACGGACGGTGCGGCGGAGGTTGGTGTACCAGTACTCGGCGTCCAGCTCGGAACCGTCGGCCCACTCCCCGGTGACGGTGGAGAAGAACGGGATCTCGGCCGTACGCGGCTCGATCCCGGCCAGCAGACCGATGACCTCGTCGCGGATCGACTCGACCTGGGGGCCGTGGGAGGCGTAGTCCACGTTGATGCGGCGGGCGCGGACGCCGTCGGCCTCGCAGGCCGCCATCAGCTCGTCCAGAGCCTCCGGATCACCCGAAACCACCGTCGACTGCGGACCGTTCACCGAAGCCAGCGCGAGGCGCTCACCCCAGGCGGAGATACGTTCCGCCACGGCGTCGGCGACGTCCGCGACCGACACCATGCCGCCCTTGCCCGCCAGGGCCACGATGGCCCGGGCCCGCAGCGCGGACACCTTCGCCGCGTCCTGCAGCGACAGCGCGCCCGAAACAGCCGCGGCCGCGATCTCACCCTGCGAGTGACCGACGACCGCCGCCGGGACGACACCGGCGGCACGCCACAGCTCGGCCAGGGACACCATCACCGCCCACAGCGCCGGCTGGACCACGTCGACCCGGTCGAAACCGGGCGCGCCGTCCTCCTGACGCAGCACCTCCAGCAGCGACCAGTCCGTGTGCGGGGCCAGCGCCTCGGCGCACGCGTCCAGGCGGGCCGCGAACACCGGGGAGGCCTCGTAGAGCTCCACCGCCATCCCCGCCCACTGCGAACCCTGGCCGGGGAAGACGAACACCGACTTGCCGGTGCCCGCCTGGCCCTGGTGGACGCCCGTCGCGGTGTCGCCCCCGGCGAGGGCGGCGAGGGCTCGCCCGGTGTCCTGCGCGGAGGTGAGGGAGGTGACCGCCGCGCGGTGGTCGAAGGCGGCCCGGGTGGTGGCGAGGGCGACGCCGGTGGCGGTGTGCGCGCCGGGGTGGGCGGCGGCGTGCGCGGCGAGCCTTTCGGCCTGGCCGCGCAGGGCGGCGGCGGTGCGGCCCGACAGGAGCCACGGGGTGCCGTCGACGGGGCCGGACAGGATGGCGGGGCGGCCGGGGCCGGTCTCGGCCGGCTCGGCCTCGGTGTCCGTTCCGGGGTCCTCGGGGGTCTGCTCCAGGATGACGTGGGCGTTGGTGCCGCTGATGCCGAACGCGGAGACGCCGGCCCGGCGCGGGCGGCCGGTCTCCGGCCAGGTACGGGCCTCGGTCAGCAGCTCCACGGCGCCGGAGGCCCAGTCGATCTTCGGGGAGGGGGCGTCGACGTGCAGGGTCTGCGGGAGCAGGCCGTTGCGCATCGCCATGACCATCTTCATCACGCCGGCCGCGCCCGAAGCGGCCGAGGTGTGGCCGATGTTGGACTTCACGGAGCCCAGCCACAGCGGCTGGTCGGCCGGCCGGTTCTGCCCGTAGGTGGCGAGCAGGGCCTGGGCCTCGATGGGGTCGCCGAGGGTGGTGCCGGTGCCGTGCGCCTCGACGGCGTCGACGTCGGCGGCGGTGACGCGGGCGCTGGCGAGGGCCTGCTTGATGACCCGCATCTGGGCGGGCCCGTTGGGGGCGGTGAGGCCGTTGCTGGCACCGTCCTGGTTGACGGCGGTGCCCCGGATCACGGCGAGGACCCGGCGGCCGGCGCGGCGGGCGTCGGAGAGCCGTTCGACGAGGAGCATGCCGACGCCCTCGGCGGGCCCGAAGCCGTCGGCGGCGGCGGCGAAGGCCTTGCAGCGGCCGTCGGCGGCGAGCGCCCGCTGGCGGCTGAACTCCACGAACCCGGCGGGGTTCGACATGACGGTGACGCCGCCGGCGAGGGCCATGGAGCATTCGCCGTTGCGCAGGGCCTGGACGGCCATGTGCAGGGCGACGAGCGAGGAGGAGCAGGCGGTGTCGATGGTGACGGCCGGGCCCTCCAGGCCGAGGGAGTAGGCGAGCCGGCCGGACATGACGCTGGCCAGGTTGCCGGTGCCGAGGTAGCCCTCCAGCTCCTCCGGGGCCTGGAGGATGCCGGTCGTGTAGTCGATGGCGCTGAAGCCGACGAAGGTGCCCGTGAGGCTGCCGGTGAGGGCGGCGGGGTCGATCCCGGCGCGTTCGACGGCCTCCCAGCCGGTCTCCAGGAGCAGGCGCTGCTGGGGGTCCATGGCGAGGGCCTCGCGCGGGGAGATCCCGAAGAAGCCGGCGTCGAACTCGTCGAGGTCGTGCAGGAAGCCGCCTTCCTTCACGTAGTTGGTGCCCGGCTTGTCGGGGTCGGGGTCGTAGAGGGATTCGATGTCCCACCCGCGGTTGACGGGGAAGCCGCCGACGGCGTCGCCGCCGGCCGCGACCAGCTCCCACAGGTCTTCGGGGGAGCTCACCCCGCCCGGGTAGCGGCAGGCCATGCCGGTGATCGCGATGGGTTCGTGGCCGGCCGACTCGGCGGCCTGCAGCCGCTTGCGGGTCTGCTGCAGGTCGGCCGTCGCCCGCTTGAGGTATTCGAGGAGCTTCTCTTCGTTGTTCGCCATGGTCGGTATCTCCGTGGGCCCCGTGGGGCGGATCGCTGGCCGGCGGGTGGGATGGGGGAAGGGGTGCCCCCGCCGGACGGACCGTGGTCGCGGCCGTCCGGCGGAGACACCCCTCCCGGATGTGTCAGGAGGTGCCCAGCTCTTTGTCGAGCAGGGCGAACATGTCGTCGGCGGTGGCGCTCTGCAGGCCTTCGCCGGTGGTCTCGTCCGGGGTGGCTCCGGTGCCGCCCACGGTCCACAGCAGGGCTTCGAGGCGCTGCTTGAGCTTGGTGCGGGTGTCGCTGTCGGGCGCGGTGGCGGCGAGTGCGCCTTCGAGGCGGTCGAGCTCGTCGAGGACCGAGCCGACGGGTGCCGTCGACTCCGGCAGCAGGGCGCCGCGCAGGTGGCCGGCGAGGGCTGCCGGGTTGGGGTAGTCGAAGACGATCGTGGCGGGGAGCTTGAGGCCGGTGGCGGCGCCGAGCCGGTCGCGCAGTTCGACGGCGGTCAGCGAGTCGAAGCCGAGGCCCTTGAACGCGCGGCCGGGTTCGATGGCGTCGGCCGAGTCGTGGCCGAGGACGCCGGCCACCTTCTCGCGCACCAGGTCGAGGAGGATCGTCTCGCGCTCGGCGGGGTTCGCCGCGGTGAGCTCTTCGACGAGCCGTGCCGCGGCACCGGTGGCGGCCCCGGCCGCCTGGGCGGGCTCGTCGGAGGCCTTGAGGGCGGCGCGTGCCTCGGGGACGCCCTGGATGAGCGGGCTGGGGCGGCCGGAGGTGAAGCCGCGGGCGAAGCGCTCCCATTCGACGTCGGCGACGGCGCGGAACACCTCGTCGTGCTCCACGGCCTGGACCATCGCGTTCAGGGCGAGTTCGGGGTCCATCTCGATGACGCCGCGGCGGCGCATGTACTCCTCGACGCCCTCGCCCTCCATCATGCCGCCGCCGCCCCAGGCGCCCCAGGCGAGGGAGGTGGCGGTCAGGCCGCGGGCGCGGCGCTGCTGGGCGAACGCGTCGAGCCAGGCGTTGCCGGGGGCGTAGCCGCCGTGCCGGCCGCTGCCCCAGACACCGGAGTTCGAGGAGAACAGGACGAACGCGTCGAGGGCGGTGTCACCGAGGAGCTCGTCGAGGTGGCGGGCGCCGTCGATCTTGCCTTCGTTGATCTTCCGGTATTCGTCGGTGGTCATCTCGTCGACGAGGGTCGACTGGACGATGCCGACGGCGTGGACGACGGCGGTCAGGGGCTGGTCGGCCGGGATCGCGTCGAGGACCGCCTTGAGCTGGTCGCGGTCGGACACGTCGCAGGCCGGGATGGTGACGTCGGCGCCCAGGGCCCGGAGTTCGGCGGCGAGTTCCGCCGCCCCGGGGGCGTCGGCGCCGCGCCGGCTGGTGAGGACGAGGTGGGCGGCGCCGGTGGCGGCGAGACGGCGGGCGACGCGGGCGCCGACGCCTCCGGTGCCGCCGGTGACCAGGACGGTCCCGGACGGCTGCCAGCGGCGGACCGGCTCGCGGTCGCCGAGCGGGGCGCGCACCAGGCGGCGGCCGAAGGCTCCGCCGGAGCGCACCGCGACCTGGTCCTCGTCGCCGAGGCCGGTGAGGACCCGGGCGAGCCGGGCCGCGGCCCGCTCGTCCAGCTCCGCCGGCAGGTCGACGAGGCCGCCCCAGGTTCGGGGCTGTTCGAGTCCGACGACCCGGCCGAGGCCCCACAGCTGGGCCTGGACGGGGTCGGCGGGCGCGTCCGCGGGACCGGTGGCGACGGCGCCGTGGGTGAGCGCCCACAGGGGTGCGGTCACTCCGGCGTCGTTCAGGGCCTGGACGAGGACGAGGGTGCCGGTGGCGACGGCGTCCCGGTCGGCCGCGTCGCCGAGCAGGGAGACCACGCCGGCGAGCGGGGTGCCGGGCAGCAGCGCGGCCCAGGCCGTGCGGTCGGCCCCGGCCGGGTCGAGGGCGATCCGGTGGACGTCGGCGCCGTGCGCGGCGAGCGCGGCGACGGTGGCTCCGGTGCGCTCCGGGTCGGCCGCCCGCAGGGGCTCCACGACGAGCCAGCTTCCGGTGAGCCGGTCGGTGGCGTCCTCGGGCAGCAGGGTCCAGTCGACGTCGTAGCGCCAGGAGTCGACGGTGGAGCGCTCGCGGCGGCCGCGCCGCCAGGTGGCGAGCTCGGGCAGCAGCTCGCGCAGCGGGCGGTCGCCGTCGAGGCCGACGGTCTCGGCCAGGGAGTCGAGGTCGCCGGCTTCGACGGCCGACCAGAACGCGCCCTCGGTCTCCTCGGCCGGGCCCTGCGGGGCGGCGGCTTCGGCGGGGCCGGAGGCCAGCCAGTAGCGCTGCTGCTGGAAGGCGTACGTGGGGAGTTCGACGGTGCGCGCGCCGCGTCCGGCGAGGACGGAGGTCCAGTCGACGTCGACGCCGCGGGTCCAGGCGGTGGCGAGCGAGGTGTAGAAGCGGGCCAGGCCGCCCTCCTCGCGGCGCAGGGTGCCCAGGGCCAGGGCCTCGGACCCGGCGTCCTCCGCGGTCTCCATGACCCCGTACACGAGGACGGGGTGGGCGCTGGACTCGACGAACACGCGGTGTCCGTCGGCGAGCAGCGAGCGGACGACGGGTTCGAAGGAGACGGGCTGCCGGCAGTTCTCGTACCAGTAGGCGGCGGTGAGTTCGGAGCCGTCGAGGACCTCGCCGGTGACGGTGGAGTAGAGGGGGACGGATCCGGCGCGCGGCCGGACGAACGAGAGGAGTTCGATCACCCGGTCCTTGAGGCGGTCGACCTGGGCGCAGTGGGAGGCCACCGTGGAGGGGATGACCTTGGCCCGTACCCCCTCGGCCTCCAGGGCCGCGACGAGTTCCTCCAGCGGGGCGACCTCGCCGGCGACGGTGACCGTACCCGGACCGTTGATCCCGGCGATCGACAAGGCGTCCCCGTACGGGGCGATCCGCCGGCGCACCGCGTCGGCGCCCAGCGACACCGAGGCGACAGCGCCCCGGCCCACCAGCTCGTCGGCGAACAGCTGCGAACGGAGCACGACGACCTTCGCGCCGTCCTCCAGCGACAGCGCACCCGACACGACCGCGGCGGCGATCTCACCCTGCGAGTGACCCACCACCGCGTCCGGCACCACACCCGCCGCACGCCACAACTCGGCCAGGGAGACCATCACGGCGAACAGCACCGGCTGCAGCACCTCGATCCGGGTCAGATCCCCGTCCCCGCGCAGCACCCCCTCCACCGACCAGCCGACATGCGCCTCCACCGCCGCCGCGACCTCCGCGAACCGCGCCGCGAACACCGGCGAGGAATCCAGCAGCTCGACACCCATCCCGGCCCACTGGGACCCCTGACCGGGGAAGACGAACACCGTCTTGCCCTCGGTGTCGGCGGTGCCGGTGACGGTGCGTCCGGCGGGCGCCCCGTCCGCGAGGGCGGCGAGTCCGGCGAGGGCCTCCTCGCGGCTGCCGAGGACCACGGCGGCCCGGTGTTCCAGGCGGGCCCGGGTGGTGGCCAGGGACAGGGCGACGTCGGACAGGGACAGGTCGACGTCGGCGGCGAGGTGGTCGTACAGCCGCCGTGCCTGTGCCTGGAGGGCCCCGGGGTTCTTGCCGGTCAGGGTCCAGGGAACGGTGGCGGCGAGGACTCCGGCCACCGCCGGGCGGGCGGGGTCCTCGGGTGCCCGGTCGCGGTCCGGGGAGGCGGTCTGCGGGGCCTGCTCCAGGATGACGTGCGCGTTGGTGCCGCTGAGGCCGAAGGAGGAGACGCCGACCCGGCGCGGGTGGCCGGTCTCGGGCCAGGCACGCCGCTCGGTGAGCAGTTCGACGGCCCCGGTGGACCATTCGACGTGCGGGGAGGGCTCGTCGACGTGCAGGGTCCTGGCGAGGACGCCGTGGCGCAGGGCCATCACGGACTTGATGACGCCGGCGATGCCCGAGACGGCCTGGGTGTGGCCGATGTTGGACTTGAGGGAGCCGAGCCACAGCGGCCGGTCCGCGTCGCGGCCCTGGCCGTAGGTGGCGAGCAGGGCGTGCGCCTCGATCGGGTCGCCCAGCTTGGTGCCGGTGCCGTGCGCCTCGACGGCGTCGACGTCCTGGGCGGAGAGCTTGGCGGAGGCCAGGGCCTGGCGGATGACGCGCTGCTGGGCGGGGCCGCTGGGGGCGGTCAGGCCGTTGGAGGCGCCGTCCTGGTTGGTGGCGGAGCCCCGTACGACGGCGAGGACGCGGTGTCCGTTGCGGCGGGCGTCGGAGAGCTTCTCCAGGAGGAGTACGCCGAGGCCCTCGGAGAAGGCGGTGCCGTCGGCCGCGCCCGCGAAGGCCTTGGCGCGGCCGTCGGCGGCGAGCGCCCGCTGGCGTCCGAACTCGACGAACTCGGCGGGGGTCGACATCACGGCGACGCCGCCGGCCAGCGCCATCGAGCACTCGCCCTGGCGCAGGGACTGGGCGGCCAGGTGCAGGGCGACCAGAGAGGAGGAGCAGGCGGTGTCGACGGTGACGGCCGGGCCCTCCAGCCCGAAGGTGTAGGCGACGCGGCCGGAGATGACGCTGTTGGAGAGACCGGTGCCGAAGTAGCCCTCGACGCCTTCGGGGATCTCGCGCAGTTCGGTGGCGTATCCGGACGGGACGGCGCCGACGAAGACGCCGGTGCGGGTGCCCTTGAGGGTGGCGGGGTCGATGCCGGCCCGTTCGAAGACCTGCCAGGCGCCTTCCAGCACGAGCCGCTGCTGCGGGTCCATGGCGAGGGCCTCGCGCGGGGAGATCCCGAAGAGTTCGGCGTCGAAGCGGCCCGCGTCGTGCAGGAACCCGCCCTCCTTGACGTACGTGCGGCCGGGCGTGCCGGGCTCCGGGTCGTAGAGGGCGTCCAGGTCCCAGCCCCGGTCGGCGGGGAAGGCGCCGATGGCGTCGCCCTCGGCGTCGACGAGCCGCCACAGCGCTTCGGGCGATTCCACGCCGTCGGGGAAGCGGCAGGCCATGCCCACGATCACGACCGGGTCGCCGTCGGCGGCCGGGGCGGTGAGGGGGGCGTTGTCCTCGTCCCGCCGCTCCGGCCCGGCGTCGCCGACGAGCGCGGTGCGCAGCTCACGGGCGAGGGAGGCGGGGGTGGGGTGGTCGAAGACGATGGTCGCGGGCAGCCGCAGTCCGGTGGCCCCGCCGAGGCGGTTGCGCAGCTCGACGGCGGTCAGCGAGTCGAAGCCGAGCTCCTTGAAGGCCTTCTCGGCGCCGACGGCTTCGGCTGCGGAGTGTCCGAGGACGGCGGCCGCGTGGGTGCGGACCAGGTCGAGCAGGGTCCGCAGCTGGTCGTCGGGGCTCAGTGCGGTCAGCCGGCGGGCGAGGGCCGAGCCGCCGGCGCCGTCGGCGCTCTCCACGGTACGGCGGGCGGAGACGCGGACCAGGCCGCGGGCGAGCGCGGGCAGGGTGTGGGTGGTGGCCATGGTGCGCAGGGCGGCCTGGTCCAGGCGTGCGGGGACCAGCAGGGGTGTGCCGTCGGCCGTGCCGGCGTCGAGGAGGGCGAGGCCCTCGGCCGGGGAGAAGGCGACCATGCCGGAGCGGGCCATGCGGGCCACGTCCTCCTCGGAGAGGTGGCCGGTCATGCCGCTGGCCCCGTCCCAGAGGCCCCAGGCCAGAGAGGTGGCGGGCAGGCCCCGGGCGCAGCGGTGCTGGGCGAGGGCGTCGAGGAAGGCGTTGGCGGCGGCGTAGTTGCCCTGGGCGGGGCCGCCGATGACGCCGGCGGCGGAGGAGAACAGGACGAAGGCGGTGAGGTCGAGGTCGCGGGTGAGCTCGTGGAGGAGCGCGGCGGCGTCGGCCTTGGGCCGCAGGACGGCGCCGATCTGGTCGGCGTCGAGGGAGGCGATCACCCCGTCGTCGAGGACTCCGGCGGTGTGGACGACTCCGCGCAGGGGCCGGTCGGCGGGGATGGCGGCGAGGAGGGCGGTGAGCGCGTCGCGGTCGGCGGCGTCGCAGGCCACGACCTCGGCCGTGCCCCCCAACTCGGCTATCTCCGCCACCAGTTCGGTCGCGCCGGGTGCGTCCGGGCCGCGCCGGCCCGCGAGCAGCAGGTGCCGTACGCCGTGCGTGGTGACCAGGTGCTTGGCGACGAGCGCGCCCAGGGTGCCGGTGCCGCCGGTGATCAGGACGGTGCCGGCCGGGTCCCAGCCCTGCGGGACCGTCAGGACGATCTTGCCGGTGTGCTTGGCCTGGCTCATGAAGCGGAAGGCCTCCGGTGCACGCCGGATGTCCCACGCCCGGACCGGCAGCGGCTGGAGCACGCCCGCCTCGAACAGCCGGCCCAGCTCGGCGAGCATCTCCCCGATCCGGTCGGGTCCGGCCTCGGCGAGGTCGAAGGCCCGGTAGGCGACCCCGCTGTGGTCCCGTCCGATGTCCTGGGCGTCGCGGACGTCGGTCTTGCCCATCTCGACGAAGCGGCCGCCGCGCGGCAGCAGCCGCAGCGAGGCGTCGGTGAGTTCACCGGCGAGGGAGTTCAGGACGACGTCGACGCCCTCGCCGCCGGTGGCGGCGGAGAAGCGCTCCTCGAAGGAGGCGTCGCGGGAGGAGGCGATGTGGGCGTCGTCGAGACCGGCCGCGCGCAGCGCGTCCCACTTGCCCTCACTGGCGGTGGCGAAGACCTCGGCGCCCAGGTGGCGGGCGATCCGTACGGCGGCCGATCCGACACCGCCCGCGGCGGCGTGGACGAGGATCCGCTCGCCGGCCTTCAGGCCGGCCAGGTCCACGAGCGCGTAGTAGGCGGTGAGGAAGGCGGTCGGCGCGGACGCGGCCTCCTCGAAGGTCCAGCCGTCGGGGATACGGGTGACGACGCGCCGGTCGGCCACCGTGTGCGGGCCGAAGGCGCCGGGGAACGGGCCCATCACCCGGTCGCCGACGGCGAGTCCGGTGACGCCGGGGCCGGTCTCGGTGACGGTGCCGGCGCCTTCGTTGCCCATGGTCGCGTCGCCCGGGTACATGCCGAGCGCGATCATCACGTCGCGGAAGTTCAGGCCGGCGGCGCGGACCGCGACGCGGATCTCGCCCTCGGCGAGCGGCCGGGTCCCGGCGGGCACGAGGGCCAGGTGGTCGAGGGTGCCGCCGGAGGAGCCGAGCTGCCAGCCGTCGGCGTTCCGCGGGGGCGTCAGGGTGCCGCCGGGGGCGGTCCCGCGGACCAGGCGCGGCGCGAGCACCGCCGTGTCGCGTACGGCGGCCTGCGGTTCGCCGGCCCGGTGCGCGGCTGCCACGGCCGCCGGGAGCGCGGCGGCGGCGTCCTCGGGCGCGTCGAGGTCGACGAGCAGCAGCCGGCCGGGGTTCTCGGCCTGCGCGGAGCGGACCAGGCCCCACAGCGGGGCGTGCACCAGGTCGGTGACGTCCTCGCCGGGTCGTACGGAGACGGCGCCGCGGGTGACGACCGCCAGGCGGACGTCCTCCAGCCGCTCGTCCGCGAGCCAGTCCTGGAGGACCGCGAGGATCCGGGCGGTCTCCTCGCGGACCGCGTCGGCGAGCGCGGCGGCCGAGCCGGCCGCCGGCATCGCCGGGGCGCCGCCGACGGGCAGGACGACGACCTCGGGGGCGGGCAGTCCGGCGGCGACGGCGTCGCCGAGGGTGGCCACGTCGTCGAAGACCTGCGGGAACGCGCCGAGCCGCTGGAAGGCGGCCTCGACGCCGAGGCGGTCCTCGCCGAGCACGCACCAGTCGTGCGGCGCGGCGTCCTGCGGGAGGCCGTCGGTGTCCACGGCGGTCCAGTCCAGCCGGAACAGGGAGTCGTCGGTCGCCGGGCCGGCGTCGAGCGACGCGGCGGTGACGGCCCGGGACACCAGGGCGCCGACGGTGGCGACGGGGCGGCCCGTGGCGTCGGCGATCTCCAGGCCGACGCCGTCCTCCCCGGCCGGGGAGATCCGCACGCGCAGCGCGGTCGCGCCGACCGCGTGCAGGGTGACCCCGTTCCAGGCGAACGGCAGGCGTACGCCTTCGGCCTCGCCGCGGGCGGCGGACACCAGGCCGGCGTGCAGGGCGGCGTCGAGGAGGGCGGGGTGGAGGCCGAACCGGGCGGCGTCGTCGTGCTGCTCGTGGGCGAGGGCGACCTCGGCGTAGATCTCCTCGCCGTCGGTCTGCTTCCACACGGCGGTCAGGCCCTGGAAGGCGGGCCCGTACTGGTAGCCGGACCCGGAGAGGGCCTCGTAGAAGCCGTCGAGGCCGACGGGTTCCGCGCCGGGCGGCGGCCAGGCGGAGAGGTCGAAGGCCGGTTCGCGGCGGGCGGCGAGCAGCAGGCCGGTGGCGTGGCGGGTCCACGGGGTGCCCTCGGGGGCGTCCTCGGGGAGGGAGTAGAGGGCCACGGGCCTGCGGCCGTCGGATTCGGGGCCGCCTACGACGAGCTGGAGGCGGGCCGCGCTGTCGGGGGGCAGGACGAGCGGGGCTTCCAGGGTCAGTTCGTCGAGGGTGTCGCAGCCGACCTCGTCCCCGGCGCGGACGACGAGTTCGACGAACGCGGTGCCGGGGAGGATGACGGTGCCGTTCACGGCGTGGTCGGCGAGCCAGGGGTGGGTGCGCAGCGAGAGGCGCCCGGTGAGGACGGCCTGGTCCCCGTCGGCGAGGCGGACGGTCGCACCGAGGAGGGGGTGGTCGGCGGCGCCGAGACCGGCGGCGGAGACGTCCCCGGAGCCGGTGTCGGCCACCTCCAGCCAGTAGCGCTCGCGCTGGAAGGCGTACGTGGGCAGGTCGACGCGTGCGGTGTCCTGGCCGCCGTGGACGGCCTGCCAGTCGACGGGGGCGCCGTGGGTCCAGGCCTCGGCGAGGGAGGCGAGGAAGCGCTGGGCTCCGCCTTCGTCGCGGCGCAGGGTGCCCTGCGTGACGGCCGGGGAGCCGGCGGACTCGATGGTCTCCTGCACGCCGATCGTCAGCACCGGGTGCGCACTGGACTCCACGAACAGCCCGTGCCCGCGCTCCAGCAGGGCGCTGATGGCGTCCTGGAAACGGACCGTGCGGCGGAGGTTGGTGTACCAGTACTCGGCGTCCAGCTCCGACCCGTCGGCCCACTCCCCCGTCACCGTCGAGAAGAACGGGATCTCGGCCGTACGCGGCTCGATCCCGGCCAGCAGACCGATGACCTCGTCGCGGATCGACTCGACCTGCGGGCCGTGGGAGGCGTAGTCCACGTTGATGCGGCGGGCACGGACGCCGTCGGCCTCGCAGGCCGCCATCAGCTCGTCCAGAGCCTCCGGATCACCCGAAACCACCGTCGACTGCGGACCGTTCACCGAAGCCAGCGCCAGGCGCTCACCCCAGGCGGAGATACGTTCCGCCACGGCGTCGGCCGCAGCCGCGACCGACACCATCCCGCCCTTGCCCGCCAGCGCGAGCAGCGCCTTGGCACGCAGAGCCGACACCTTCGCCGCGTCCTCCAGCGACAACGCGCCCGAAACAGCAGCAGCCGCGATCTCACCCTGCGAGTGACCGACGACCGCCGCCGGGACGACACCCGCCGCACGCCACAGCTCGGCCAGGGACACCATCACCGCCCACAACGCCGGCTGGACCACGTCGACCCGGTCGAAACCGGGCGCGCCGCCCTTCTGACGCAGCACATCCAGCAGCGACCAGTCCGTGTGCGGGGCCAGGGCCTCGGCGCACGCGTCCAGACGGGCCGCGAACACCGGCGAGGAGTCGTACAGCTCCACCGCCATCCCCGCCCACTGCGAACCCTGACCCGGGAACACGAACACCGGCCGGTCGGCGCCCTTGACGACGGCGCCGTCCACGACGCCCGTCGCCGGGAGCCCGGCGGCCAGCGCCTCCAGGCCGGTCAGGAAGCCCTCGCGGTCGGCCGCCAGGACGACGCCGCGCCGCTCCAGCGCGGCCCGCGTCGTGGCCAGGGCCCCGGCCACCCGGGCCGGTTCGACGGCGGTGTCGGATTCCGCGTGGGCGTGCAGCCGGGCCGCCTGCCCGTGCAGGGCCTCGGTGGTCTTGCCGGACAGGGTCCACGGGATCAGGCCGCCGGTGACCACGGTCTCGGCGGGCGCCCCGGGCGCCGCGCTCTCGGCGCCGCCCTCGGCCTCGTCCTGTGCGAGGTGCTGCTCCAGGATGATGTGGGCGTTGGTGCCGCTGATGCCGAACGAGGAGACGGCGGCCCGGCGCGGGCGGCCGTCGACGGTCCAGTCCGCGGGCTCGGCGAGCAGCTCCACCGCGCCGGAGGACCAGTCGATCTCGTGGGACGGCTCGCTGACGTGGAGGGTCTTGGGCAGGACGCCGTTGCGCATCGCCATGACCATCTTGATCACGCCGGCGATGCCCGAAGCGGCCTGTGTGTGGCCGATGTTGGACTTCACGGAGCCCAGCCGCAGCGGTGCGGCGTCCGCGGGCCGCTGACCGTAGGTCGCGAGCAGCGCCCCGGCCTCGATCGGGTCGCCGAGGGCCGTTCCGGTGCCGTGCGCCTCGACGACGTCGACGTCGTGGGTGGACAGCCGGGCGTTGGCGAGGGCTTGTTTGATGACGCGCTGCTGGGAGGGGCCGTTGGGGGCGGTCATGCCGTTGCTGGCGCCGTCCTGGTTGGTCGCCGAACCCCGTACGACGGCCAGTACTTCGTGGCCGTTGCGCAGGGCGTCGGAGAGCCGCTCGACGAGCAGGATGCCGGCGCCCTCGGCGAGCGCCATGCCGTCGGCACCCGCGGAGAAGGCCTTGCAGCGGCCGTCGGCGGCCATGCCGCGCTGTTCGCTGTAGCCGATGAACTCCAGCGGGGTGGACATGACGGTGACGCCGCCGACGAGGGCCATGGAGCACTCGTCGGCGCGCAGCGCCTGCGCGGCCATGTGCAGGGCCACGAGTCCCGAGGAGCAGGCGGTGTCGACGGAGACGGCCGGGCCCTCCAGCCCGAACGTGTAGGCGACGCGGCCGGAGACGACGCTCGCCGCGCTGCCGGTGGTCAGGTGGCCCTCGTACCCTTCGGGGATGGAGGGCAGGGACCAGCAGTAGTCCAGGTTGTAGCAGCCGACGAAGGTACCGGTGCGGCTGCCCTTCACGGACTGCGGGTCGATTCCGGCCCGCTCGAAGGCCTCCCAGGCGGCTTCCATGACGAGGCGCTGCTGGGGGTCCATCGCGAGGGCCTCGCGCGGCGAAATGCCGAACACGCCCGGGTCGAACGCGCCGGCCTCGTAGAGGAATCCGCCTTCCTTCACGTAGGTGCGGCCGGAGCGCTCGGGGTCCGGGTCGTAGATCGCGTCGAGGTCCCAGCCGCGGTCCTCGGGGAAGGGGCCGATGGCGTCCGCGCCGTCCGACACCAGACGCCACAGGTCCTCCGGCGACTCGACGCCGCCGGGGAAGCGGCAGGCCATGCCGACGATCGCGATCGGCTCGTGGCCGGCGTCCTCGACCTCGCGCAGCCGCTGCTTCGTCTCGTGCAGATCGGCGGTGACCCACTTGAGGTAATCGCGGAGCGTCTCTTCGTTCGTCGCCATGGGGACCTCTTTGGACCTCTCGGATAGAGCTGGAATTCGTGTGACCGACTGGCCGGAGGACGCCCTACTCCGGGCGGCCGAATTCCTTGCGGATGAATGCGAATATCTCTTCGTCGGACGCGGCGTCGAGCTTTCCGCTGACGGATTCGGCGTCCGCGGCGGCCTGCGCGTCCTTCCAGCGGGAGAGCAGTGCCTCCAGGCGGCGGGTGAGGTTCTTGCGCTCGTCCTGGCCGGGTGCCAGCGACAGCAGGTCGGACTCGAGGCGGTCGAGGTCTCCGTGCACGGAGTCCGTGGTCGCCTCTTCGCGTCGGGCGCCGCCGTCCAGGAGCAGGCCGCGCAGGTAGCCGGCGAGCGCGCCGGGGGTGGGGTAGTCGAAGACCATCGTGGCGGGCAGGGTGAGGCCGGTGGCGGCGTTCAGCCCGTTGCGCAGGCCGACGGCCGTCAGCGAGTCGAAGCCGAGGTCCTTGAAGGCACGGGCTGCGTCGACCGCGCCGGACGAGGCGTGGCCGAGGACGGCGGCGGCGTGGCCGCACACCAGGTCGGTGAGGACGCGGTCCTGTTCCTCGCCGGACAGTTCGGCGAGCTTGTGGCGCAGCGCGTCGGCCGCTCCCGTGTTCCCGGCGTCCTCGTCGCCGCCGTGGCCGGCCTGCGCGAGGATCCGGCGGGCCTGCGGGACGTCCTCGGTGAGGCGTCCGGTACGGGCCGAGGTGAACAGGGGCAGGAAGCGGTCCCAGTCGACGTCGGCGACGGCCACGGCCGTCTCGTCGTGGCCGAGGATCCGCCGCAGGGCCTGGAGGGCCGCAGCCGGGTCCAGGAGCGGCAGGCCGCGCTGGGCGGAACGCTCGTGGAGTTCGCGCGCCTCGTCGGGGTGGGCTTCGGCGTCGAACAGGTCCCATACGCCCCAGCCGACGGCGGTGGCCGGCAGGTTCCGGGCGCGGCGCTGCTGGGCGAGGGCGTCCAGGTGGGCGTTGGCCGCGGCGAACGCGGCGTGCTCGCCGCCGCCCCAGTAGGAGGTGACGGAGGAGAACAGTACGAACGCGTCCAGGGCGGGGCCGTCCGCGCCGAACACCTCGTCGAGGGCCCGGGCGGAGGTGACCTTGGCGGCGAGGGCCTCCTCCAGGTGCCGGCCGGTGGTGGCGGAGAGGGGGGTGAGTTCGACGTGGGCGGCGGCGTGGACGACGGTGCGGACCGGCCGTCCCGCCTGCTCGGCGCGTACGGTCAGCGCGGCGAGCGCCGCCGGGTCCGCGCCGTCCCACTCCTCCAGGGTCACCTCGGTGCCGTCGGCGGCGAGTTCGCCGGCGAGGGCTTCGAGAGCGGGGGTGAACTCCGCGGGGGCCGCGGTGAGCAGGAGGTGGCCGGCGCCCGCGGCGGCGAGGCGGCGGGCCGCCTCGGCTCCCAGGGGGCCCGCGGCGCCGGTGAGCAGGGTCGTGCCGGACGGCTGCCAGTCGCGGGCGGGTGCGCCGTCGGGCAGGGCGGCCCGGACGAGCCGGCGTACGTAGGTGCCGGCGGTGCGGATCGCTATCTGGTCCTCGCCGTCCCGGCCCGCGAGGGCCCCGGCGAGGCGTGCCGCGGCGGCCTCGTCGAGGTCGGCGGGGAGGTCGACGAGGCCGCCCCAGCCGCGCGGCCGTTCCAGTGCGGCCACGAGGCCGAGGCCCCAGACCTGTGCCTGTACGGCGCTGCGCGGAGCGTTCTCGGGGCCGGCGGCGACGGCCCCGCGGGTGAGGGCCCACAGGGGGGCCTCGATGCCGGCGTCGTCGAGTGCCTGGGTGGCGACGAGGGTGCCGAGGAGGCCGGCGCTCTCGTCGGTGGAGAGCAGGGAGAGGACTCCGGTGAACGGCTCGTGGCCGTCCTGCGCGGTGCGCAGGGCTCCGGCCCAGGCATCGCGGTCGGCCCGGGCGGGGTCGAGGGTGAGGAGGTGGGCGCGGGCGCCGTGGGCGGTGAGCAGTTCTTCGAAGGGCCCGGCGGCGGTGGCGGTGGCGCCTTCGGGGGCCAGCAGCAGCCAGTCGCCGCGGAGGCGGGCCGGTGCAGCGTCGGGCAGGTGCTTCCAGGTGATGCGGTAGCGGCGGGCGTCGAGCGCGCTCGCCTCGCGGCGGTCGCGACGCCAGGCGGACAGGGCGGGCAGCAGTTCCTGGAGCGGCCCGGTGTCCTGGAGGGCGAGGGTGTCGGCGAGGGCGGTGACGTCGGCGCTCTCCACGGAGTTCCAGAAGCCGGCTTCGGCCTCGTCCACGACGGGTGCGCGGTCGGCTGCCGGGGTGCCTTCGAGCCAGTAGGTGCGGCGCTGGAAGGCGTACGTGGGGAGGTCGGCGGGCGCGTCGGGGGTGTCGCAGACGCTCTGCCAGTCGACGGGGGCGCCGTGGGTCCAGGCTTCGGCGAGGGAGGCGAGGAAGCGCTGGGCTCCGCCTTCGTCGCGGCGCAGGGTGCCCTGCGTGACGGCCGGGGAGCCGGCGGCCTCGATGGTCTCCTGCACGCCGATCGTCAGCACCGGGTGCGCGCTGGACTCCACGAACAGCCCGTGCCCGCGCTCCAGCAGGGCGCTGATGGCGTCCTGGAAACGGACCGTGCGGCGGAGGTTGGTGTACCAGTACTCGGCGTCCAGCTCCGACCCGTCGGCCCACTCCCCCGTCACCGTCGAGAAGAACGGGATCTCGGCGGTGCGGGGCTCGATCCCGGCAAGGAGGCCGATGACCTCGTCGCGGATCGACTCGACCTGCGGGCCGTGGGAGGCGTAGTCCACGTTGATGCGGCGGGCACGGACGCCGTCGGCCTCGCAGGCCGCCATCAGCTCGTCCAGAGCCTCCGGATCACCCGAAACCACCGTCGACTGCGGACCGTTCACCGAAGCCAGCGCCAGGCGCTCACCCCAGGCGGAGATACGTTCCGCCACGGCGTCGGCCGCAGCCGCGACCGACACCATCCCGCCCTTGCCCGCCAGGGCCACGATGGCCCGGGCCCGCAGCGCGGACACCTTCGCCGCGTCCTGCAGCGACAGCGCGCCCGAGACGGCCGCGGCCGCGATCTCGCCCTGCGAGTGGCCGACGACCGCCGCCGGGACGACACCGGCGGCACGCCACAGCTCGGCCAGGGACACCATCACCGCCCACAACGCCGGCTGGACCACGTCGACCCGGTCGAAACCGGGCGCGCCGCCCTCCTGACGCAGCACCTCCAGCAGCGACCAGTCCGTGTGCGGGGCCAGCGCCTCGGCGCACGCGTCCAGGCGGGCCGCGAACACCGGGGAGGCCTCGTAGAGCTCCACCGCCATCCCCGCCCACTGCGAACCCTGACCCGGGAACACGAACACCGGACGCTCCGCGCCCGTCACCACGGCGCCGTCCACGACGCCCGCCGCCGGGAGCCCGGCGGCCAGCGCCTCCAGACCGGCCCGCGAGCCCGCCGGGACGACGCCGCGCTGCTCCAGCCCGGCCCGGGTCGTGGCCAGGGCGAGGCCGATGGCCGCCTCGGAGACCCCGGTGCCGGCTTCGTCGGCGAAGGCGCGCAGCCGGGCCGCCTGGCCGCGCAGGCCCTCGGCGGTGCGGCCGGAGAGCACCCAGGGCAGGGCGGCGGCGGGGAGGACCGGCCGGGCCGGCTCGGCTGCCCGCGGGGCGGATTCGGCGTCCGCGTCAACGTCCGTGTCCTGGCCGGTGGCCGCCTGCACGATCACGTGGGCGTTGGTGCCGCTCGCGCCGAAGGAGGAGACGGCGGCGGTGCGGGGACCCTCCGTGGCGGGCCAGGGCCGCTCCTCGGTGAGGAGCTCGACGGCGCCGGAGGACCAGTCGACCTCGGGCGTGGGGCCGTCGATGTGCAGGCTGCGGGGAAGCACCCCGTCGCGTACGGACATCACGGCCTTGATCACGCCCGCGACACCGGCCGCGGCCGCCGAGTGGCCGATGTTGGACTTGATGGAGCCCAGGTGCAGGGGGCGGCCCTCGGGGCGGCTGCGGCCGTAGGTGGCGAGGAGGGCCTGGGCCTCGATGGGGTCGCCGAGGGTGGTGCCGGTGCCGTGCGCCTCGACGAGGTCGACCTCGTGGGGCGAGAGCCGGGCGTTGGCGAGGGCTTCCTCGATGACCCGCTGCTGGGAGGGGCCGTTGGGGGCGGTCAGGCCGTTGGAGGCGCCGTCCTGGTTGACGGCGGAGCCGCGGACGACGGCCAGTACGCGGTGTCCGTTGCGGCGGGCGTCCGACAGCTTCTCCAGGAGCAGGACGCCGACGCCCTCCGACCAGCCGGTGCCGTCGGCGGCGGCCGCGAACGGCTTGCAGCGGCCGTCGGGGGAGAGCCCGCGCTGGCGGCTGAACTCGACGTACACCTCGGGCGTCGACATGATCTGCGCGCCGCCCGCGAGGGCGAGCGCGCACTCGCCCTGGCGCAGGGACTGCACGGCCAGGTGGATGGCGACGAGGGAGGAGGAGCACATGGTGTCGACGGAGACGGCCGGGCCCTCCAGCCCGAAGGCGTACGACAGGCGCCCGGAGGACACGGCGGTGGCGATGCCGGTCATCAGATGGCCCTCGACGTTCTCGGCGGCCCCCTCCCGGTCGCTGCCGTAGCCGGTGTACGTGGTGCCGACGTAGACGCCGGTCCGGCTGCCGGCGACCGCCGTCGGGTCGACGGACGCCCGCTCGAAGGCCTCCCAGGCGGTCTCCAGCAGCAGCCGCTGCTGGGGGTCCATGGCGAGGGCCTCGCGCGGGGAGATCCCGAAGAAGTCGGCGTCGAAGTCGCCCGCGTCGTGGACGAAGCCGCCCTCGCGGACGTACGTGGTGCCGAGGTGGTCGGGGTCCGGGTCGTAGAGGGAGTCGAGGTCCCAGCCGCGGTTGACGGGGAAGCCGGAGACGGCGTCGCGGCCGTCGCGGACGAGCTGCCACAGGTCCTCGGGCGAGCGCACGCCGCCTGGGTAGCGGCAGGCCATGCCGACGACGGCGATGGGCTCGGGCTCGTCCGCCTCGACCTCGCGCAGCCGCTGCCGGGTCTGCTTCAGCTCGGCGGTCACCCACCTGAGGTGATCGAGCAGCTTCTGTTCGTTGTCCATCTGGCGGGAGCTCCTTGGATGACGTTCCGGCACGGGCTACGACTTGCCGAGCTCTTCGTGGATGAACGCGAAGATCTCTTCGGCCGAGGCGGACGCCAGTTCGTCGTGGGCGTCGGCTTCTTCGGCCTTCTCCGGGTTCGTGCCGCCCCACTTGGTGAGCAGCACCTGGAGCCGGCCGGCGATGCGGTGGCGCGCCCCGTCGTCCGGGGTGAGCCGGGTGAGGGCCGCGTCGATGCGGTCGAGGTCGGCGAGGACGGACTGGTCCGTGTCGATGTCGCCGCCCTGCAGGTGTTCGCGCAGGTGCTGGGCGAGCACGGCGGGTGTGGGGTGGTCGAAGAGGAGGGTGGCGGACAGTTTCAGGCCTGTGTCGCCCGCGAGGCGGTTGCGCAGTTCGACGGCGCTGAGCGAGTCGAAGCCCAGGTCCTTGAAGGGCCGCGCCTCCTGGACCCCGTCGGCGGTGCGGTGGCCGAGGACCGCGGCGGCGTGTCCGCGGACCAGTTCGACGAGGAGGTGCTGCTGTTCGGCGGGCGCGGCGGCGGCGAGCCGCTGCCTGAGGGCGGAGGCCGAGGCGGTGGTCCCCTGCCCGGCGTCCGGACCGCTGTCCGCCAACGCCTCCTGTACGTCGGCCAGTTCGCTGATCAGCGCGCTGTGGCGCATGGCCGTGTAGGTGGGGGCGAACAGCGCCCAGTCGACGTCGGCGACGCCGACGCAGGTCTCGTCGAGGTCGAGGGCCTGCTGGAGGGCGGCGATGGCGGTTCCGGGCGCGATGCCGATCACGCCGCGGCGGCGCAGGTGTTCGTCGATGTCCTCGGAGGCCGCCATGCCGGCCTCGGCCCAGGGGCCCCAGGCGACGGCGGTGGCGGGCAGGCCGTGGGCGCGGCGGCGTTCGGCGAGGGCGTCGAGGTGGGCGTTGGCGGCCGCGTAGGCGGCCTGGCCGCCGCTGCCCCACATGCCGGCGCTGGACGCGAAGACGACGAACGCGGACAGGTCGAGGCCGCGGGTGAGTTCGTCGAGCAGGTCGGCGGCGACGGCCTTGGGGCGCAGGACGTGGGCCAGGTGTTCGGCGGTGACCTCGTCCATGAAGCCGTTGTCGGAGACGCCCGCGGCGTGGACGACGGCGGTCAGCGGCCGGTCGGCCGGTACGGACGCCAGCAGGGCGGCGAGCTGGTCGCGGTCCGCGACGTCGCAGGCGGCGAGGGTGACCTCGGTGCCCGACGCGCGCAGGGCGGCGGCGAGTTCGGTGGCACCGGGGGCGTCCGCGCCGCGCCTGCTGGTCAGCAGCAGGTGGTCGGCGCCGCCTTCGGCGAGCCAGCCGGCGAGCCGGCTGCCCAGGGCGCCGGTGCCGCCGGTGACGAGGACGGTTCCGGTGGGCCGCCAGGGTGCGGCGGCCGGGCGGGCGGCGGGGGCGGGGGCGCGGCGCAGTCGGCGTACCTGGACGCCGGCGCCGCGGACGGCGAGCTGGTCCTCGCCGCCGGGTGCGGCCAGGACGGCGGCGAGGCGGGCGGCGGCCCGCTCGTCGAGGTCGTGGGGCACGTCGACGAGGCCGCCCCAGCGGTCGGGGTACTCGAGGGCGGCGACCCGGCCGAGGGCCCACACCTGGGCCTGGGCTCCGGTGGGGTCGGCCGTCGGGTCCGAGGGTCCGGTGGAGACGGCGCCGCTGGTCACGTTCCACAGCGGGGCGCCGAAGCCGGCGTCTCCGAGGGCCTGTGCCAGGGCGGCGGTCGCGGCGAGCGCGGCGCTGACCCCGGGCTGGGCGGTGTGCGGGCGGACGTCGAGCGGGAGCAGGGAGAGCACGCCGGCGGGCTCCGGGCCGGTGCCGGCGGCGGCGCGCAGCCGGGCGGCCCAGTCGGTGCGGTCGGCGGCGGTCGCGTCCAGGCGCAGGACGGTGGTGGTGGCTCCGGCGGCGGTGAGCG
Source organism: Streptomyces sp. NPDC033966 (assembly GCF_055575955.1). NCBI lineage: Bacteria > Bacillati > Actinomycetota > Actinomycetes > Kitasatosporales > Streptomycetaceae > Streptomyces > Streptomyces sp. NPDC033966. The sequence goes on from NZ_JBVIRQ010000016.1 coordinate 92,699, forward strand.
CGGCGGCGGCCCGGTCGGCGAGCGGCCCGGCGGGGTCCGCGCCTTCCGGTACGACGAGCAGCCAGCGTCCGTCCGGGCGGGCGGCGGCGGCCGGGTCGGGGGCGGGCTTCCAGGTGATGCGGTAGCGCCAGGAGTCGATGGTGTGCTGCTCGCGGCGGCCGCGCCGCCACGTGGACAGGGCGGGCAGGACGCCGCGCAGCTGCTCCTCGTCGGGGAGGCGCAGGGTCCCGGTGAGGGCCGGGAGGTCCTCGCGTTCGACGGCCGCCCAGAACTCGGCGTCGACCTCGTCCTGCGCGGTGGGCGTTCCGGCGCCGGCGGGGGCGGCGTCGAGCCAGTAGCGGCTGCGCTGGAAGGCGTACGTGGGGAGGTCGACCCGGCAGGCGGGGCGGTCGGCGAGCGGCGGTGTCCAGTCGACGGGCAGGCCGCGGGTCCAGGCCTCGGCGAGGGCCCCGAGGAAGGCCTCGGGCTCGGGGCGGTCCTTGCGCAGCACGGGGGTGAGGAGTCCGGAAAAGTCCTCGGGGAGGGACTCCCCCGCCATGGCGGCGAGGACACCCTGCGGGCCCAGCTCCAGGAAGTGGGTGACGCCCTGTCCGGCGAGGTGGGCGACGCCGTCGGCGAAGCGGACGGCGGCGCGGACGTGCTCGACCCAGTAGGCGGCGGTGAACTCGGTGATCTGCTCACCGCTGACGTTGGAGACGACCGGGATAGAGGGGGTCGCGTAGGCAAGGGTCTCGGCGACCTCGCGGAACGCCTCCAGCATCGGCTCCATCAGCGGCGAGTGGAAGGCGTGCGAGACGGTCAGCCGCTTGGTCTTGCGGCCCTGCTCCGCCAGCTTCGCGGCCACGGCCAGGACGGCGTCCTCGTCACCCGAGATCACCACGGACTCGGGGCCGTTGACCGCCGCGATGTCCGCGTCGGCCGACAGCAGCGGGCGTATCTCCTCCTCGGTAGCCCGTACGGAGACCATCGCGCCGCCTTCCGGCAGGGCGCCCATCAGGGCGCCGCGGGCCGTCACCAGACGGGCCGCGTCCGCCAGCGAGAGCACCCCGGCGACGTGCGCGGCGGCGATCTCGCCGATCGAGTGGCCCGCGACGAAGTCCGGGCGGATGCCGTAGGACGCCAGTACGCGGAAGAGCGCGACCTCGACGGCGAACAGCGCCGGCTGCGTGTACTCGGTGCGGTGGACCTCGTCCCCGCCGCCGAAGACGATCTCCTTCAGCGGCAGGTCGAAGTGGGCGCAGACCTCGTCGAAGGCGTCGGCGAACACCGGCTGGGCGTCGTACAGGTCCCGGCCCATGCCCACGCGCTGCGCGCCCTGCCCGGAGAACAGGAAGGCGGTGCGGGCGCCCGCGACGGACTCGCCGCGGAAGGTGCCGGGTGCCGAGGCTCCGGCCGCGAGGGCGTCGAGGCCCTCCAGGTAGCCCTCGCGGCTGTCGGCGAGGACCACGGCGCGGCTCTCCAGCTGGGCGCGCCAGGCCAGCAGGGCGGAGGCGGTGCTCGCCGTGTCCAGCTCGGGGCGGGCGGCGGTGAGGTCGCGCAGGCGGCGCGCCTGTTCGGTCAGGGCGTCGGGGGTGCGGGCGGAGACCAGCCAGGGCAGCAGCTCCCCGGGCGCGGGCTCCGGGGCCGGCACGGGCTCCTGCTCCTGCTCCTGCGGGCCCTCTTCGATGATCACGTGGGCGTTGGTGCCGCTGACGCCGAACGAGGAGACGCCGGCCCGGCGCGGGCGGCCGGTCTCCGGCCACTCCACGGCCTCGGTGAGCAGCTCCACCGCGCCCGCGGACCAGTCCACGTGCGGGGTGGCCTCGTCGGCGTGCAGGGTCCTGGGCAGTACGCCGTGGCGCATGGCCATGACCATCTTCATGACGCCGGCGACACCGGCGGCGGCCGAGGTGTGACCGATGTTCGACTTGATCGATCCGAGCAGCAGCGGACGGTCCTCGGGCCGGTCCTGGCCGTACGTGGCGAGCAGCGCCTGCGCCTCGATCGGGTCGCCCAGGGCGGTGCCGGTGCCGTGCGCCTCGACGGCGTCCACGTCCTGCGGGGCGAGCCGGGCGTTGGCGAGGGCCTGGCGGATGACGCGCTGCTGGGAGGGCCCGTTGGGGGCCATGAGGCCGTTGCTGGCGCCGTCCTGGTTGGTGGCCGTACCGCGCACCACGGCGAGGACGCGGTGTCCGTTGCGGCGGGCGTCGGAGAGCTTCTCCAGGAGGAGGACCCCGGCGCCCTCGGACCAGGCGGTGCCGTCGGCGTCGGCGGAGAACGCCTTGCAGCGGCCGTCGGCGGCCAGCCCGCGCTGGCGGCTGAACTCCACGAACAGGTCGGGCGTCGGCATGACGGTGACACCCGCGGCCAGTGCCATGGTGCACTCGCCGGCCCGCAGGGCCTGGGCGGCGAGGTGCAGGGCGACGAGGGAGGAGGAGCAGGCGGTGTCGACGGTGACGGCCGGCCCCTCCAGCCCGAAGGTGTAGGCGATGCGGCCGGAGATGACGCTGGTCAGGTTGCCGGTGAGGGAGTAGCCCTCGACGCCTTCGCCGCCCATCTGCTGGAGCCCGCCGAAGTAGCCGGGCTGGGTGGCGCCCGCGAAGACGCCGATGGGGGCGGACTTCACGCTCGTCGGGTCGATGCCGGCCCGCTCGAAGGCCTCCCAGGAGGCCTCCAGGAGCAGCCGCTGCTGCGGGTCCATGGCGACGGCCTCGCGCGGGGAGATCCCGAAGAAGGCCGGGTCGAAGTCGGCGGCGTCGTGGAGGAACCCGCCCTCGCGGACGTAGGTGGTGCCGGGGTGGTCGGGGTCCGGGTGGTAGAGGGCCTCCAGGTCCCAGCCGCGGTCGACGGGGAAGGGGCTGATGACGTCGGCGCCGGTGTCGACGAGCTGCCACAGGTCCTCGGGCGAGCGGACCCCGCCGGGGTAGCGGCAGGCCATGGCGACGATCGCCACGGGCTCGTCGTGCGCCGCCGCGCCCGCGATGTGGCCGGTGACGGCGGCGGTGTGCTCACCGAGCACTTCGGCCCGGACGTAGGCGGCGACGGCGGTGGGGGTCGGGTGGTCGTAGGCGAAGGCGGTGGGCAGCCGCAGCCCGGTGGCGTTGTTCAGCCGGTTGCGCAGGTTGACGGCTGCCAGCGAGTCGAAGCCCAGCTCCTTGAAGGCCCGCTGCGGGTCGATGGCGGCCGGCCCGTCGTGGCCGAGCACGGCGGCGGCGTGGGCGCGTACGAGGTCCAGGACGATGCGGAGCTGCTCGGCCTCGGGGAGGCCGCGGAGCTGCTCGCGCAGCGCCGACCCGGCGGCCTCGTCGGCCTCCGCGTCGGGTGCCGAGTGCAGGGCCGCGAGGGCGGTACGGGTCTCGGGGGCCCGGCGGCGGCGCAGCCAGGAGGCCATGTCGGGGAGGGCTTCGCGCAGCGGCTTGTCGCCGTCGATGTCCAGGGTGGCGATGAGGGTGTCGACGTCCTCCTCGTCGACGGCCTGCCAGAACCGCTCCTCGGCCGCGTCGCGGGGGGTGCCGGTGCCGGGGGTCAGCCAGTAGTGGCGGTGCTGGAAGGCGTACGTGGGCAGCTCGACGGAGTTCGCCGGGGTGCCGGGGGCGAGGAGGGGCGTCCAGTCGACGGGGAGGCCACGCGTCCAGGCCGCGGCGAGCGCGCCGAGGAACCCTTCCGGCTCGGGGCGGTGCCTGTCGAGGGCGGTGGCGACCAGGCCGTCGAAGTCCTCGGGGAGGTTCTCCCGGGCCATCGCGGTGAGCACCCCGGCGGGGCCGAGCTCCAGGAAGTGTCCGACGCCGCGTCCGGCGAGGTGGGCGACGCCGTCGCCGAAGCGGACGGCGGCGCGGACGTGTTCGACCCAGTAGTCGGCGGTGAACTCGGTGATCTGCCCGCCGGTGACGTTGGAGACGACCGGGATGGCGGGCGCGGTGTGGGTGAGGGATTCCGCAACCTCGCGGAAGGCCTCCAGCATCGGCTCCATGAGGGGGGAGTGGAAGGCGTGCGAGACGGTCAGCCGCTTGGTCTTGCGGCCCCGCTCCGCGAGCGTGGCGGCCACCGCCAGGACGGCGTCCTCGGCGCCCGAAACCACCACGGACTCCGGCCCGTTGACCGCCGCGATGTCGACACCGGCCGTCAGCAGTGCGCGGACCTCGTCCTCGCCGGCCCGTACGGAGACCATCGCCCCGCCCTCGGGCAGCGCACCCATCAGCGCACCACGGGCCGCCACCAGACGCGCCGCGTCCGCCAGCGAGAAGACACCGGCCACGTGCGCGGCCGCGATCTCACCGATCGAATGCCCCGCCACGAAGTCCGGGCGGACGCCGTAGGACTCCAGCAGCCGGTACAGGGCCACCTCGACCGCGAAGAGGGCCGGCTGGGTGTACTCGGTGCGGTGGACCTCGTCCCCGCCCCCGAAGACCAGGTCCTTCAACGGCAGGTCGAAGTGGGCGCACACCTCGTCGAAGGCCGCCGCGAACACCGGCTGAGCCGAGTACAGCTCACGGCCCATGCCCGCACGCTGCGCACCCTGGCCCGAGAACAGGAAGGCCAGCTTCCCCGGGCGTGCCGTGCCCTCGGACAGGGACCCGTCCGGGGTGCCGTCCGCGAGGGCGCGCAGGCCGGAGCGGAGGCCGTCGGTGTCCTCGGCCAGGACCACCGCGCGGTGGTCCAGCGCGGAGCGGGTCGTCACGAGTGCTGCCGCGACGTCCGCCGCCGGGAGGGAGGTGTCGAGGCCGAGGAGGCGCTCGGCCTGGCCGCGCAGCGCCTGCGCGCTGTGCGCCGAGACCACCCACGGCAGCGGCCCGGCGGTGGCCGGGGCGGGCCGCTGTTCCTCCGGTGCGCCGGCGGGCGCCTGCTCGATGATCACGTGGGCGTTGGTGCCGCTGATGCCGAACGAGGAGACGCCGGCCCGGCGCGGACGGTCGGCCTCGGGCCAGTCCACGGCCTCCGTCAGGAGTTCCACGGCGCCCGCCGACCAGTCGACCTGGGGGGTGGGCTCGTCCACGTGGAGGGTGCGCGGCAGCACGCCCTCCCGCATCGCCATGACCATCTTGATGATGCCGGCGACGCCCGCCGCGGCGGCCGTGTGGCCGATGTTCGACTTGACCGAGCCGAGCAGCAGCGGCCGGTCCTCCGGCCGGTCCTGGCCGTACGTGGCGAGCAGCGCCTGCGCCTCGATCGGGTCGCCCAGGGCGGTGCCCGTACCGTGCGCCTCGACCGCGTCCACGTCCTGCGCCGTCAGCCGGGCATTGGCCAACGCCTGGCGGATCACCCGCTGCTGGGAGGGCCCGTTGGGGGCGGTCAGGCCGCTGCTCGCGCCGTCCTGGTTGACGGCGGAGCCGCGGACCACGGCGAGGACGCGGTGGCCGTTGCGGCGGGCGTCGGAGAGCTTCTCCAGGAGGAGGACGCCCACGCCCTCGCCCCAGATGGTGCCGTCGGCGGTGGAGGAGAACGCCTTGCAGCGGCCGTCGGCGGCCAGGCCGCGCTGGCGGCTGAACTCCTGGAACAGCCACGGGTTGGGCATGACGGTGACGCCGCCGGCGATCGCCATGGAGCACTCGTCGGCGCGCAGGGCCTGGGTGGCCTGGTGGACGGCGACGAGGGAGGAGGAGCAGGCCGTGTCGACGGTGATGGCCGGGCCTTCCAGCCCGAAGGTGTAGGCGACGCGGCCGGAGATGACGCTGTTGACGTTTCCGGTGAGGGTGTAGCCCTCGACCTCGCGGTGCGGGGTTCCCGTGCCCCCGCCCAGGTAGCCGGGGTTTCCGGCGCCGACGAAGACCCCGGTACGGCTGCCCTTGAGGGTGGCGGGATCGATCCCGGCGCGTTCGAAGACCTCCCAGGAGGACTCCAGGAAGAGCCGCTGCTGGGGGTCCATGGCGAGGGCCTCGCGCGGCGGGATCCCGAAGAAGCCCGCGTCGAACCCGGCCGCGTCGGGGACGAACCCGCCCTCCCGGACGTAGCTGCTGCCGTGGGCGTCCGGGTCCGGGTCGTAGAGTCCGTCGAGGTCCCAGCCGCGGTCGGTGGGGAAGGCGACGATGCCGTCGCCGCCTTCCGCCACCAGCCGCCACAGGTCCTCCGGTGAACCGACGTCCCCTGGGTAGCGGCAGGCCATGGCGACGATGGCGATCGGCTCCTGCTCCTTCGCCTCCGCGGCCTGCAGACGCTTGCGGGTCTGCTGGAGGTCGGCGGTGACGAGTTTCAGGTAGTCGCGGAGCTTGTCTTCGTTACTGCTGGCCATCGTGGCAGTGCCTCCGGTGGGACGGTCAGGACGACGGGTCGGGGATCAGCTGAGACCGAGTTCCTTCTCGATGAGGGCGAACATCTCGTCGTCGCTCGCCGAGGTGATCTCCGCGGTCCCGTCGGAGGTCTGTGCTTCCTCGTCAATGTCGTTCTCGGTGCCGGCCTGCTCGAGCTTCCACAGGATCGAGCGCAGCCGGTTCACGGCCCGTTCCCTGCCGTCGCTGCCCTCCGGCAGCGCGGCCACGGCCGCCTCCCAGCCGGCCATGGCGTCGAGCACCGCGGCCTCCCGGGTGCCCTCGCCCGGGTCCAGTTCCGTGTGCAGGAAACCGGCGAGGGCGGCGGGCGACGGATAGTCGAAGATCAGCGTGGTCGGGAGCCGGAGACCGGTGGCCGCGCCGAGTCCGTTGCGCAGTTCCACGGCCGTCAGCGAGTCGAACCCGAGGTCGAGGAACCCGCGTTCGGTGTCGATGGCCGCCGGGTTGGGGTGGGCGAGGACGTGGGCGACCTGGGTGCGGACCAGGTCGAGGAGGGCTTCGGCGCGTTCGGCGCCGGTGAGCCGGGACAGCCGCTCGGCCAGGGCCGAGGCCCCCGAGGCGGCGGCCGCCTCGCCCGCGGCCCGGCGTACGGAGGCCCGCACGAGCCCCCTGAGCACACCGGGCAGCCGGCCCGCGTCGGCCTGGCCGCGCAGCGCCGTGGTGTCCAGGCGTACGGCGGCCAGCAGGGCCTCGTCGTGGCGTGCCGCTTCGTCGAACAGGGCCAGGCCCTGTTCGGTGGCGAGCGGCAGGACGCCGCTGCGGCTCATCCGCGCGAGGTCGGTGGTGTCGAGTCCGGCGGTCATGCCGCTGGACTCGGCCCACTGGCCCCAGGCGAGGGAGACGCCCGGCCGTCCGTGGGCGCGCCGGTGCTGGGCGAGGGCGTCCAGGAAGGAGTTGGCGGCGGCGTAGTTGCCCTGGCCGGGGCCGCCCATGACGCCGGCCACGGAGGAGTAGAGGACGAAGGCGGTCAGGTCCAGGTCGCGGGTGAGTTCGTGCAGGTTGACGGCGGCGTCGACCTTGGGCCGCAGGACGCGGTCCAGCCGTTCGGCGTCGAGCGAGCCGAGGACTCCGTCGTCCACGACCCCGGCAGTATGGACGACCCCGCGCAGCGGCCGGTCGGCCGGGATCGCGGCGAGGAGTGCCGTGAGCGCGTCGCGGTCGGCGGCGTCGCAGGCCACGACCTCGGCCGTGCCGCCCAACTCGGCTATCTCCGCCACCAGTTCGGCCGCGCCGGGGGCGTCCGGGCCGCGCCGGCCCGCCAGCAGCAGGTGCCGTACGCCGTGCGTGGTGACCAGGTGCTTGGCGACGAGCGCGCCCAGGGTGCCGGTACCGCCGGTGATCAGGACGGTGCCGGCCGGGTCCCAGCCCTGCGGGACCGTCAGCACGATCTTGCCCACGTGCTTGGCCTGGCTCATGAAGCGGAAGGCCTCCGGTGCACGCCGGATGTCCCACGCCCGGACCGGCAGCGGCTGGAGCACGCCCGCCTCGAACAGCCGGCCCAGCTCCGCGAGCATCTCCCCGATCCGCTCCGGACCGGCGCCCTCGACCATGTCGAAGGCCTGGTACGTCACTCCGGGGTGGAGCCGGGCGACCTCTTCGGGGTCGCGTACGTCCGTCTTGCCCATCTCCAGGAAGCGGCCGCCGCGCGGCAGCAGCCGCAGCGAGGCGTCCACCAGCTCCCCGGCCAGGCAGTCGAGGACCACGTCGACGCCCTCGCCGCCGGTGGCGGCGGAGAAGCGCTCCTCGAAGGAGGCGTCGCGGGAGGAGGCGATGTGCGCCTCGTCCAGCCCGAGTTCGCGCAGCACGTCCCACTTGCCCTCGCTGGCCGTGCCGAACACCTCGGCACCCAGGTGGCGGATGAGCTGCACGGCGGCCATGCCGACGCCTCCGGCGGTGGCGTGGACGAGGACCCGCTCGCCGGCCTTCAGGCCCGCCAGGTCGACGAGCCCGTAGTAGGCGGTGAGGAACACGGTCGGGATCGCGGCGGCCTGCTCGAAGGTCCAGCCGTCGGGGATGCGGACCACGAGGCGGTGGTCGACGACCGCGACGGGGCCGAACGCGCCCCGGATGAGACCGGTGACCTTGTCCCCGACCTCGATGCCGGTGACCCCCGGGCCCACCTCGGTGACGACGCCGGCTCCCTCGTTGCCCATGCGGGCCAGACCCGGGTACATGCCGAGCGCGATCATCACGTCGCGGAAGTTCAGGCCGGCGGCGCGGACCGCTACCCGGATCTCGCCCTCGGCGAGCTCCATCCCGGCGGCCGGGGCCGGAACGAAGTCCAGGCTGTCGAACGTCCCGGCCTGGGTGCTGTTGAGGATCCAGGAGGAACCGGCGGGCAGGGCCAGGGCGCCGCCCGCGGCCGACGTTCCGGCGGACGGGACCAGGCGCGGTACGAGCAGCGCACCGTCGCGGAGCGCGGCCTGCGGCTCGTTCCCGGTGAACACCGCGTCGGGGAAGGGGTGTCCGGTGCCGGCGCCGGCGTCACTGCCGGCGTCGGTGTCGGCGTCGGTGTCGAGGAGGACGAAGCGGCCGGGGTTCTCGGCCTGCGCGGCCCGCACCAGACCCCACAGGGGCGCCTGCGCCAGGTCCGTGACGTCCTCTCCCGGCAGTACGGCCACCGCACCGCGCGTGACGACGACCAGCCGGGTGGCCCCGAGCCGCTCGTCGGCCAGCCAGGTCTGGAGGGTGTCGAGCAGCGCGGCGGTGGTCCCGTGCACGGCTCCGGCCAGTCCTTCGGCCGGGGCGACGGCCGGGGAGCCGGTGTGCAGGAGGACCGCGGCGGGGACCGGCGCACCCTCGTCGAGGGCGGCCCGCAGGGAAGCGAGGTCCGCGTGGTCCGCGCCCGCACCGCCGATCGCCACCCGCGGCCCACCGGCGGTTCCGGCGGCCGGCGGAGCGGCGGTCCAGTCGAGCCGGTACAGGGCGTCGGAGTGGCCGGCACCCGCCACGGCGGCGGTCAGCTGCTCGGCGGCGACCGTACGGGTCGCCAGCGAGGCCACGGAGACGACCGGGTTTCCGGCCGGGTCCGCGATGTCGAGCGAGAGGGAATCCGGGCCGGCCGGCGTCAGCCGCACCCTCAGCCTGGACGCGCCCACGGCGTGCAGACGCACACCGCTCCAGGCGAAGGGCAGGCGGACCTGCCCCGCGTCCGTGGCCGGCCCGGCGACAGCGAGCCCGTGCAGCGCAGCGTCGAGCAGGGCCGGATGCAGTGCAAACCAGCCCGCCTCATCCTGCTGCGCATCGGGCAGCCCCACCTCGGCGAACACCACGTCACCGTCGCTCCGACGCCAGGCCCGGGCCAACCCCTGGAAGGCCTGCCCGTACCCGTAACCGGCCGCGGCGAGCCCCTCATAGAACCCGTCGAGGTCGACCGGCTCGGCGTCCGCCGGAGGCCATACGGCCAGGTCGGACAGGGGTTCGGGGGCCGTTTCGGGGGCAGGGGCGAGCCGTCCGGCGGCGTGCCGGGTCCAGACCGCGTCGGCGTCCTCGGGACGCGAGTGGACGCTCACCGGCCGGGTGCCGTCCTCGTCGACGGCACCCACGAGCACCTGGAGCAGGACGCCGCCCCGGTCGGGAACGACCAGGGGCGTCTCGATGGTGAGCTCCTCCAGCTCGCCGCAGCCCGCTTCGTCGCCCGCGCGGAGCGCGAGTTCCACGAAGGCGGTGCCGGGCAGCAGGACCGTCCCGGCCACCGCGTGGTCGGCGAGCCAGGGGTGGCTGTGCAGGGAGAGCCGTCCGGTGAGCAGCAGCTGCCCTCCGTCGGCGGGCGCCACGGTGGCGCCGAGCAGCGGGTGTCCGGCAGCACTGAGTCCGGCCGCGAGCACGTCCGCGGAGGCGGAGGCGGCGGGGCGCGGCCAGTAGCGGCTGCGCTGGAAGGCGTACGTGGGAAGGTCCACGGTGGCCGGGGCCGCCGCAGTACCGCCGGCCAGGGCCGCCCGGTCGACGGGCAGGCCGCGGGTCCAGGCCTCGGCGAGGGCCCCGAGGAAGGCCTCCGGCTCGGGGCGGTCCTTGCGCAGGACGGGGGTCAGCAGTCCCGAGAAGGTGTCGGGGAGGGACTCCCCCGCCATGGCGGCCAGGACACCCTGCGGGCCCAGCTCCAGGAAGTGGGCGACGCCCTGTCCGGCGAGGTACTGGACCCCGTCGGCGAAGCGGACCGCACCCCGGACGTGCTCGACCCAGTAGTCGGCGGTGAACTCGGTGATCTGCCCGCCGGTGACGTTGGAGACGACCGGGATGGCGGGGGCCGCGTAGGTGAGGGATTCTGCGACCTCGCGGAACGCCTCCAGCATCGGCTCCATGAGGGGCGAGTGGAAAGCGTGCGAGACGGTCAGCCGCTTGGTCTTGCGACCCTGTTCCGCCAGCTGCGCGGCCACGGCCAGGACGGCCTGTTCGTCACCCGAGATCACCAGCGAGGAAGGCCCGTTGACCGCCGCGATGTCGACATCCGCCGACAGCAGCGGGCGTATCTCCTCCTCAGTGGCACGGATCGAGACCATCGCACCGCCCTCCGGCAGCGCACCCATCAGCGCACCACGCGCCGCCACCAGACGCGCCGCGTCCGCCAGCGAGAGCACACCGGCCACATGCGCGGCCGCGATCTCACCGATCGAATGACCCGCCACGAAGTCCGGGCGGACGCCGTAGGACTCCAGCAGCCGGTACAGGGCCACCTCGACCGCGAACAGCGCCGGCTGGGTGTACTCGGTGCGGTGGACCTCGTCCCCGCCCCCGAAGACGATCTCCTTCAACGGCAGGTCGAAGTGGGCGCACACCTCGTCGAAGGCCGCCGCGAACACCGGCTGAGCCGAGTACAGCTCACGGCCCATGCCCGCACGCTGCGCACCCTGACCCGAGAACAGGAAGGCCAGCTTCCCGGGCTGGACCGGGGCCTTGGTGGCCTCGGTCAGGGCATCGAGTCCGGCCAGCAGGCCGTCCAGGCCCGTGGCGGTCACCGCTCCCCGGTGTTCGAGCGCGGAGCGGGTGGTGGCCAGGGAGTGCGCGACGGCGCGCGGGTCCAGGCCGGTGTGCGTACGGGCGTACGCGGCGAGCCGTGCCGCCTGGGCGCGCAGGGCCTCGGCGCCGCGGCCGGAGACGGTCCACGTGACCGGGCCGCCGTCCGTGTCGGGGGCGGCGGGGGCGGGCGCCGTCGCGGGTGCCTGTTCCAGGACTACGTGGGCGTTGGTGCCGCTGGCTCCGAAGGAGGAGACGCCCGCGCGGCGCGGACGGTCGGTCTCGGGCCAGTCCACGGCCTCCGTCAGGAGTTCCACGGCGCCCGCCGACCAGTCCACGTGTGCCGACGGCTCGTCGACGTGCAGGGTCTTGGGCAGGATCCCTTCGCGCAGGGCCATGACCATCTTGATGACGCCGGCGACGCCGGCGGCGGCCTGGGCGTGTCCGATGTTGGACTTGACGGAGCCGAGCCACAGCGGCCGGTCCTCGGGGCGGTCCTGGCCGTAGGTGGCGAGGAGTGCCTGGGCCTCGATGGGGTCACCGAGGGTGGTGCCGGTGCCGTGGGCCTCGACCGCGTCGACGTCGTGCGTGGTCAGCCGGGCGTTGGCGAGGGCCTGTTCGATGACCCGCTGCTGGGAGGGGCCGTTGGGGGCGGTGAGTCCGTTGCTGGCGCCGTCCTGGTTGACGGCCGAGCCGCGGAGTACGGCGAGGACCCGGTGGCCGTTGGCCTGGGCGTCGGAGAGCTTCTCCAGGAGCAGCACGCCGGCTCCTTCGGACCAGCCGGCGCCGTCGGCGGCGGCGGAGAAGGACTTGCAGCGGCCGTCGGCGGACAGTCCGCGCTGCTTGCTGAACTCGACGAACACGCTGGGGGTGGCCATGACGGTGACGCCGCCGGCCAGCGCCATGGTGCACTCGCCGGCCCGCAGGGCCTGGGCGGCCAGGTGCAGGGCGACCAGCGAGGAGGAGCAGGCGGTGTCGACGGTGACGGCCGGGCCCTCCAGCCCGAAGGCGTACGAGAGGCGGCCGGAGACAACGCTGCCGGAGGTGCCGGTGAGCAGGTAGCCCTCGGCGCTGTCGGCGGCGCGCTCCACGTGGCTGGCGTAGTCGTGGTACATGACGCCGGCGAAGACGCCGGTACGCGTGCCCTTGCGTTCCGCCGGGTCGAGTCCGGCGCGCTCGAAGGCCTCCCAGGAGGCTTCGAGGAGGAGCCGCTGCTGCGGGTCCATGGTGACGGCCTCGCGCGGCGAGATCCCGAAGAGTTCGGGGTCGAAGTCGGCGGCGTCGTAGAGGAACCCGCCGTTGCGGGTGTACGAGGTGCCGGGGCGGCTCCCCTCGGGGTCGTAGAGGGCGTCGAGGTCCCAGCCGCGGTCGGTGGGGAAGCCGGCGACGGCGTCGCGGCCTTCGGTGACGAGCCGCCACAGGTCCTCGGGTGAGCGGACCCCGCCGGGGTAGCGGCAGGCCATCCCGACGATCGCGATCGGCTCGTCGGGGGCGTGCGCGGGCGCCGGGGCGGCCGGGGCGGGGCTGGTGGTGGCGGGGGTGAGGATCCCGGAGAGGAGGTGGCGGGCCAGGGCGGCCGGGGTGGGGTGGTCGAAGATGAGCGTGGCGGCCAGTTTCAGGCCGGTGGCGGCGTTGAGCCGGTTGCGCAGTTCGACGGCGGTGAGGGAGTCGAAGCCGAGTTCCTTGAACGCCGCGTCGGGGCGGATCGCGGAGGGATCGGCGTGGCCGAGCACGGCGGCGACCTGGCCGCTGACGAGGCCGAGGAGTTCGCGTTCGCGTTCGCTCTCGCCGAGCGGGGCGAGCCGCCGGGCGAGGGAGGAGGCCTCGGCGTCGGAGCCGGTCTCGACGGCGCGCCGGGCGGGGGTGCGGACTAGGGAGCGCAGCAGTGCGGGCAGCAGCCCGGCGGCGGCGCGGGTGCGCAGGGTCGCCGCGTCCAGGCGTACGGGGACCAGGACGGGTTCGGTGTCGGCGTCGGTGTCGGCCGCGGCCGCGTCGAGGGCGGCGAGGCCCTGGGCCGCGGTGAGCGGGAGGATGCCGGCGCGGGCGGCCCAGCCGAGGTCGCCGTCGGTGAGGTGGCCGGTGAGGCCGCTGGTCTCCCACAGGCCCCAGGCCAGGGAGCGGGCGGGCAGGCCCTGGTGCCGGCGGTGGGCGGCGAGGGCGTCCATGAAGGCGTTGGCGGCCGCGTAGTTGGCCTGGCCGGGATTGCCGAACACACCCGCGGCGGAGGAGAAGAACACGAGGGCGGTGAGGTCGAGGTCGCGGGTCAGCTCGTGGAGGTTCCACGCCGCATCCACCTTCGGACGCATCACCGCGTCCAGCCGCTCCTCGGTCAGCGAGGCGACCAGCCCGTCGTCCAGCACACCCGCCGCGTGGACCACGCCCCTCAGGGGACGGTCCGCCGGGATCCCCGCCAGCACCGAAGCCAGCGCCTCCCGGTCCGCCGCGTCACACGCCACGACCTCCACCACCGCACCCGAAGCCCGCAGCGCATCAGCCAGCTCCACCGCACCCGGCGCATCCGCACCACGACGGCCCGCCAACACCAGCGAACGCACCCCGTGCTCCGACACCAGATGCCGGGCCACCAACGCACCCAGCGCACCCGTACCACCGGTGACCAGCACCGTCCCCTCCGGATCCCACACCACACCCCCGCCGGACACGGCGCCCGCCCGGACCAGGCGCGGGGAGAGGGCGGTGCCCGTACGCAGGGCGAGCTGGGGTTCGCCGGTGGCGACGGCCCGTTCCAGGGCGGCGCGGGAGGCGTCGGTGCCGTCGAGGTCGACGAGCTGGATGCGGTCGGGGTGTTCGGACTGCGCCGAGCGGACCAGGCCCCACAGCGGGGCGAGGGTCAGGTCGGGCGCGGGGTCGCCGGGCCCGGTGCGGACCGCGCCGGTGGTGGTGACGACCAGGCGCGGGGCGGCGAGGCGTTCGTCGGCCAGCCAGTCGCGGAGGGTGGCCAGGAGCGCGGCCGTCGCGGCGCGGGCGGCGCGGGCCGGGTCGTCACCGGAGCCGGCGGCGGCGCCCGGGTGGGTGAGGAGGACGTGGGTGGGAGCGGCGGTTCCGGCGTCGAGGGCGGCGGTGAGCGCGCCCAGGTCGGGGAAGCCGGCGCCGCCGAGCTCGGCCCAGCCGTCTGCGGGCGCGTCGGCGGGCAGCGGGACGTCGTGCCAGGTGACCCGGTGCAGGGTGTCCGCGCGGGTGCCCTGGAGGCGGTCGGGGGTGACGGGCAGCAGGCTGAGGGAGTCCACGGTGGCGACGGGCCGGCCCTCGGGGTCGGCGAGGTCCACGGCGAGTTCGCCGGTGCCGGCCGGGGTGATACGGACCCGCAGGGCGGGCGCTCCGGTGGCGTGCAGGGACACGCCGCTCCACGCGAAGGGCAGCCGGACCCCGTCGAAGGCGGTGCCGGTCCCGAGGAGGGTGGCGTGCAGGGCGGCGTCGAGGAGGGCGGGGTGCAGGCCGAAGGCGGCCGCCTCCTCGCGCTGCGCGGAATCCAGCGCGACCTCCGCGTACACCGTCCCGCCCTCGGCCCAGGCGGCCTTGAGGCCCTGGAAAGCGGGCCCGTAGCCGTAACCGGCCCCGGCCGCCCGCTCGTAGAACCCCTCGACGTCCACCGGCCGCGCACCCGCCGGCGGCCAGACCGCCAGGTCCACGGCCGGGACCGGGGCGGCAGCGGGGGCGGGGGCGACGACGCCGGTGGCGTGGCGGGTCCAGGCGGTGTCCGCGCCCGAGTCGTCGGGCCGGGCGTGGACGGCGACCGGGCGGCTGCCGTCGGCGGCGGGTTCTCCGACCACGAGCTGCAGCTGGACGGTGCCGGTCGCGGGCAGCGGCAGCGGGGTCTCCAGGGTGAGCTCGCGCAGCTGTCCGCAGCCCGCCTCGTCGCCGGCGCGGACGGCGAGTTCCACGAATGCGGTGCCCGGCAGGAGGACGGTGTCACCGACGGCGTGGTCGGCGAGCCAGGGGTGGCTGTGCAGGGAGATCCGGCCGGTCAGCAGGAACCGGTCGCCGTCGGCGGAGCGTACGGACGCGCCCAGCAGCGGGTGTCCGGCGTCGGCCAGTCCGGCGGCGGACACGTCGGCGCCGCCGGCCGCCGCCTCGGCCCAGTACCGGCGGCGCTGGAAGGCGTACGTGGGCAGGTCGACCGTACGGGGGGCGTGTCCGGCGAGCACGGCGGGCCAGTCGGGGGAGGCGCCCCGGGTCCAGGCCTCGGCGAGGGAGGTGAGGAAGCGCTGCGGGCCGCCTTCGTCGCGGCGCAGGGAGCCGAGGGCGACGGCGGGCAGGCCGGCGGCGTCGATGGTCTCCTGGACGCCGACGGTGAGCACCGGGTGGGCGCTGGCCTCGATGAAGAAGCCGTGGCCGCGTTCGAGGAGGGCGCGGATGCCGTCCTCGAAGCGCACGGTCCGGCGCAGGTTGGTGTACCAGTACTCGGCGTCGAGTTCGGTGCCGTCGACGGGCCGTCCGGTGACCGTGGACAGGAACGGCACGCGGGTCCGGCGCGGGGTGATGCCGGCGAGGGCGCCGATGACGGCGTCGCGGATCTCTTCGACCTGGGGGCCGTGGGAGGCGTAGTCGACGTTGACGCGGCGGGCGCGGACGCCGTCGGCCTCGCATGCGGCGAGCAGTTCGTCGAGGGCCCGCGGGGTGCCGGAGACGACGGTGGAGCGGGGGCCGTTGACGGCGGCGACGGCGAGCCGGTCGCCCCAGGCGCGGATGCGTTCCGCGACGGCGTCGGCGGTGTCGGCGACGGACATCATGCCGCCCTTGCCGGCCAGGGCGAGGAGGGCCTTGGCGCGCAGCGCGGAGACCTTCGCGGCGTCCTGGAGGGACAGGGCGCCGGAGACGGCGGCTGCGGCGATCTCTCCCTGGGAGTGGCCGACGACGGCGTCGGGTTCGATGCCGCTCGCCCGCCACAGCTCGGCGAGGGAGACCATGACGGCCCACAGGACGGGCTGGACGACGTCGACGCGGTCGAAGCCGGGTGCGCCGTCCTCCTGGCGCAGGACGGCGAGGAGGGACCAGTCGGTGTGCGGGGCGAGGGCCTCGGCGCACTCGTCGAGGCGGGCGGCGAACGCCGGGGAGGACCCGTACAGTTCGACGGCCATGCCCACCCACTGGGAGCCCTGCCCGGGGAAGACGAAGGCGGTCTTGCCCTCGATGTCGGCGGTGCCCTCGACGAGCCGGGCGGCACTCTCGCCGGCGGCGAGCCGGGCGAGCGCGTCCAGCCGGGCGTCCGCGCCGGCCGCGTCGTCGGCGCCGGAGTCCGGACCGGAGTCCGGGCCGGCGACGACGACCGCGCGGTGGGCCAGTGCGGAGCGGGTGACGGCCAGGGAGAGGGCGGTGTCGGCGGGGCGCGGGGCGTCCGTGCCGGCGTCCGTACCGGCGGCGAAGGCGTGCAGCCGGCCGGCCTGGCCGCGCAGGGCGGCCTCGCTGTGGCCGGAGAGCGGCCAGGGCGTGGGGGCCGCGGCCGTGAAGGGGGCGGGGCCGGCGGCCGGGGCGGGGGCGGGCTCCTCGGCGGGTGCGGCCTGCTCCAGGATGAGGTGGGCGTTGGTGCCGCTGATGCCGAACGCCGAGACGGCGGCACGGCGGGGGCGTTCGTGGTCGGGCCATTCCCGGGCGTCGGTGAGGAGCTCGACGGCGCCGGCCGACCAGTCGACGTGCGGGGTGGGCTCGTCGACGTGGAGGGTCTTGGGGAGGACGCCGTTGCGGATCGCCATCGTCATCTTGATGACTCCGGCGATACCGGCGGCGGCCGCGGTGTGTCCGATGTTGGTCTTCAGCGAGCCCAGCCACAGCGGGGCGTCCTGCGGCCGGTCCTGGCCGTAGGTGGCGATGACGGCCTGGGCCTCGATCGGGTCGCCGAGGGTGGTGCCGGTGCCGTGCGCCTCGACGACGTCGACGTCCCGCCCGCGCAGCCGGGCGTTGGCCAGGGCCTGGCGGATGACGCGCTGCTGGGAGGGGCCGTTGGGGGCGGCGAGGCCGTTGCTGGCGCCGTCCTGGTTGGTGGCGGAGCCCCGGACGACGGCGAGGACGCGGTGGCCGTTGCGGCGGGCGTCGGAGAGCCGTTCGAGGACGATCACGCCGACGCCCTCGCCCCAGCCGGTGCCGTCGGCTGCGGCGGCGAAGGCCTTGCAGCGGCCGTCCTCGGACAGGCCGCGCTGGCGGCTGAACTCGACGAACAGGCCGGGGACGGACATGACGCTCACGCCGCCGGCGAGCGCCATCGAGCACTCGCCGTTGCGGAGCGCCTGGGCGGCGAGGTGCAGGGCGACCAGTGAGGAGGAGCAGGCGGTGTCGACGGTGACGGCCGGGCCCTCGAAGCCGTAGTGGTAGGCGAGGCGTCCGGAGACGACGCTGCCGGAGGTGCCGGTGAGGGAGTAGCCCTCGGCGCCGCCCTGGGTGTTGTGTCCTCCGACGATGTAGGCGGGCGTCGCCGCGCCCACGTACACCCCGGTCTGGGTGCCCTTGAGGGTGCCGGGGTCGAGCCCGGCCCGTTCCAGCGCCTCCCAGGAGGTCTCCAGCAGGACCCGCTGCTGCGGGTCCATGGCCAGTGCCTCGCGCGGGGAGATGCCGAACAGGCCGGGGTCGAACTCCGGCGCGTCGTGCAGGAAGCCGCCGGAGCGGGTGTACGTGGTCCCGGGGTGGTCGGGGTCCGGGTGGTAGAGGGTGTCCAGGTCCCAGCCGCGGTCGGCCGGGAACCCGGATATCGCGTCGCGTCCCTCCGCGACCAGCCGCCACAGGTCCTCGGGGGAGCGGACCCCGCCCGGGTAGCGGCAGGCCATGCCCACCAGGGCGATGGGCTCGCTGCCCCGGCTCTCGGCCTCACTGAGCCGCTGCCGGGTCTCGTGGAGCTCGGCGGCCACTCGCTTGAGGGACTCGACCAGCTTGTCCTCGTTCGCCATCGCGGCGTGTCCTTCCCTGTTCTCGCGGTCGCCGGGGATCAGGAGACCCCGAGCTCGTTCTGGATGAAGTCGAGTACCTCGTCGGCCGAGGCCGACTGGAGCCGGTCCGCCACGTCCTCCCCGCCGGCGGACGCCGTCGGCGCGGAGGCGGCTGCCGCCGCCTTCCAGCGCTGGAGGAGGTCCTCGATGCGGCCGGTCACCTCGTCGTGTCCGGGTGCCTCGGCGTCGGCGGCGAACACGGCCGCTTCGAAGCGGCCGAGTTCGGCGAGGAGGTCGGCGCCGGGGGCGGCGGCCTCCTCGGGCACCAGCTCGTTCAGCAGGTGCTTGGCGAGCGTGCCGGCCGTCGGGTAGTCGAAGATCAGCGTGGGGGGCAGCCGCAGTCCGGTGGCGGCCCCGAGCCGGTTGCGGAACTCGACGGCGGTCAGCGAGTCGAAGCCGAGCTCCTTGAAGGTGCGGTCCGCGCCGACGGCGGCGGGAGCGCCGTGTCCGAGGACGGTGGCGACGTTGGTCCGTACGAGCTCCAGCAGCAGGTGCTCCCGCTCCGATTCCGGCTGGGCGGCGAGCCGCCGGCCCAGCGGCTCGGCGCCCTCGACGGCGGCCGGTCCGGCGATGCGGCGTGCCGGGGCGCGTACGAGGCCCTTGAGCACGTCGGGCAGGGAGCCGTCGCGGGCCTGTCCGCGCAGTCCGGCCAGGTCCAGCCGGACGGGGGCGAGCAGCGGCTCGTCCTGGCTGAGGGAGTCGTCGAGGAGGCTCAGGCCCTGCTCGTTGGTCATGGGCAGGAAGCCGGACCGGCCGAGGCGGGCGAGGTCGGTGGTGTCGAGTCCGGCGGTCATGCCGCTGGACTCGGCCCAGTGGCCCCAGGCGAGGGAGACGCCCGGCCTGCCGTGGGCGCGCCGGTGCTGGGCGAGGGCGTCCAGGAAGGAGTTGCCCGCCGCGTAGTTGGCCTGGCCCGCGTTGCCGAGGACACCGGCCGCCGACGAGTAGAGGACGAAGGCGGTCAGGTCCAGGTCGCGGGTGAGTTCGTGCAGGTTGACGGCGGCGTCGACCTTGGGCCGCAGGACGCGGTCCAGCCGTTCGGCGTCGAGCGAGCCGAGGACTCCGTCGTCCACGACCCCGGCGGTGTGGACGACCCCGCGCAGCGGCCGGTCGGCGGGGATCGCGGCGAGGAGGGCGGTGAGCGCGTCGCGGTCGGCGGCGTCGCAGGCCACCACCTCGGCCGTACCGCCCAACTCGGCTATCTCCGCCACCAGTTCGGCCGCCCCGGGGGCGTCCGGGCCGCGCCGGCCCGCCAGCAGCAGGTGCCGGACGCCGTGCGTGGTGACCAGGTGCTTGGCGACCAGCGCGCCCAGGGTGCCCGTACCGCCGGTGACCAGGACGGTCCCGGCCGGGTCCCAGCCCTGCGGGACCGTCAGCACGATCTTGCCCACGTGCTTGGCCTGGCTCATGAAGCGGAACGCCTCCGGCGCACGCCGGATGTCCCACGCCCGGACCGGCAGCGGCCGCAGCACGCCCGCCTCGAACAGCCGGCCCAGCTCGGCGAGCATCTCCCCGATCCGGTCCGGACCGGCCTCCATCAGGTCGAAGGCCCGGTAGCGCACGCCCGGGTAGGCGCGGGCCACGTCCTGCGGGTCGCGGATGTCGGTCTTGCCCATCTCGATGAAGCGGCCGCCGCGCGGCAGCAGCCGCAGCGAGGCGTCCACCAGCTCCCCGGCCAGGCAGTCCAGGACCACGTCCATGCCCCGGCCGCCGGTCGCGTGCGTGAACCGCTCCTCGAAGGAGGTCGAGCGGGAGGAGCCGTAATGGGCGCCCTCCAGCCTGACCTGCCGGCGCAGTACGTCCCACTTGCCCTCGCTGGCCGTGCCGAACACCTCGGCACCCAGGTGGCGGGCCAGCTGGACGGCGGCCATGCCCACGCCGCCGGCCGCCGAGTGCACCAGGACGCGTTCCCCGGTCCGCAGTCCGGCCAGGTCGACGAGCGCGTA
The DNA here is from genome assembly GCF_055575955.1 of Streptomyces sp. NPDC033966. NCBI lineage: Bacteria > Bacillati > Actinomycetota > Actinomycetes > Kitasatosporales > Streptomycetaceae > Streptomyces > Streptomyces sp. NPDC033966. Next base: position 112,772 of record NZ_JBVIRQ010000016.1, read on the forward strand.
GTAGGCGGTCAGGAACACCGCGGGCACGGAGGCGGCCTGCTCGAAGGACCAGCCCCCGGGCATCGGCGCCAGCATCCGCGCGTCGGCGACGGCCACCTCGCCGAAGGCGTACGGGACCATGCCCATCACCCGGTCGCCGGGGGCGAGGTGGGTGACGCCCGGGCCCGTCTCGGTGACGACGCCGGAGGCCTCGCTGCCCAGGACGATCTTGTCCGGGTACATGCCGAGCGCCATCAGGACGTCACGGAAGTTCAGGCCTGCGGCGCGGACCGCGATCCGCACCTGGCCGGGGGCCAGCGGCTCGGCCGCCTCCGGGAACGGGGTGAGGGCGAGGCTCTCCAGGGTGCCGCCGCCGGTGGTGTCGAGCCGCCAGTGCGGGGCGTCCTGCGGCGCGGCGAGCAGGGCTCCCGCGTCGGTGCGGGCCAGGCGCGGCACGAGGAACTCCCCGTCGCGGACGGCGATCTGGCTCTCGCCGGTGGCGACGGCCGGGATCACCGGGGCGTCCTCGACGGCGGTGTCCGTGTCGATGAGCACGAGCCGGCCGGGGTTCTCGGCCTGCGCGGAGCGCACCAGGCCCCAGAGCCCGGCGTGCGTCAGGTCGGTGACGTCCTCGCCCGGGCGGGCCGCGACCGCGCCGCGCGTCGCCACGACCAGGCGGGACGAGGCGAACGCGGGCTCGGCGAGCCAGTGCTGGAGCGTGCTCAGCAGGGCCGCGGTGGCCTCCCGTACGTCGTCCGCCCGTACGGCGGTACGCGTCCGGGCGACCGGCAGCAGCACCGCGTCGGGGGCGGGGGCGCCGCCCGCGATGGCGGCGGCCAGCGCCTGGAGGTCGGGGTGGGCCGGCAGGCCACCCTCGTCCGGGTCGCCCGGCGAGCCGATCACCGCCCAGTTCAGCTGCGGTGCGTCGGCGGCGGTGGCCGTCGTCCAGTCGACCCGGTACAGGGCGTCCTGGTCGGCGGACCGCGCCCGGTGCAGCTGGTCGTGGGAGACGGGCAGCAGGGTGAGGGAGTCGATGGTCGCGACCGGCAGCCCGGCCGGGTCCACGACGGTGACCGCCACCGCGTCGGCGCCCGCGGGCACCAGGCGGACCCGTACCGCCGAGGCCCCCTCGGCGTGCACGGTCACCCCGCTCCAGGCGAAGGGCAGCCGCAGACCGCTGTCGGCACCGGACGCGACGTCGAGCAGCATGCCGTGCAGGGAGGCGTCGAGCAGGGCCGGGTGCACGCCGAACGCGGCGGCCTCCTCCTGCCGGGCCGGGTCGAGGACGACCTCGGCGTAGACCTCCTCGCCGGACCGCCAGGCGGCCTTGAGGCCCTGGAAGGCGGGCCCGTAGGCGTAACCGGCCTCGGCGAGCCCCTCGTAGAACCCGCGCAGGTCGACCGGCCGGGCCCCGGCCGGCGGCCACACCGCGAACTCCGCACCGCTCGGCGCGGGCCCGGCGGCGGTGAGGGTACCGGTGGCGTGCCGGGTCCACGGCAGGGCCGCCTCGGCGCCTTCCGGCCGCGAGTGGATCACGACGCTGCGGGAGCCCGACTCCTCGTCCGGGGCGCCCACCGCGATCTGGAGGCGGGCCGCGCCGCGCTCCGGGAGCGCGAGCGGGGCTTCCAGGGTCAGCTCCTCCAGACGGCCGCAGCCCGCTTCGTCGCCCGCGCGGAGCGCGAGTTCCACGAAGGCGGTGCCGGGCAGCAGGACCGTTCCGGCCACCGCGTGGTCGACGGCCCACGGAAGGGTGTCGGCGGACAGCCGGCCGGTGAGGACCAGCCCGTCCCCGTCGGCCAGGTCGACCGACGCGCCGAGCAGGGGGTGGGTGGCGGAGGTCAGGCCGAGTCCGGCCGCCGCGCCGTTCGAGGCGGGGGCGGGGGCGAGCCAGAACCGCTCGTGTTCGAAGGCGTACGTCGGCAGGTCCACCCGGCGGGCCGGGCGGCCCGCGAGGAGCGGGGCCCAGTCGACGGGCAGGCCGCGGGTCCAGGCCTCGGCGAGTGCGCCGAGGAAGGCTTCGGGCTCGGGGCGGTCCTTGCGCAGGACGGGGGTCAGCAGCCCGGAGAAGTCCTCGGGAAGGGACTCCCCCGCCATGGCGGCGAGGACACCCTGCGGGCCCAGCTCCAGGAAGTGGCCCACGCCCTGCGCGGCGAGGTACTGGACCCCGTCGGCGAAGCGGACCGCACCCCGGACGTGCTCGACCCAGTAGTCGGCGGTGAACTCCGTGATCTGCCCGCCGGTGACGTTGGAGACGACCGGGATGGCGGGGGCCGCGTAGGTGAGGGATTCCGCGACCTCGCGGAACGCCTCCAGCATCGGCTCCATGAGGGGCGAGTGGAAAGCGTGCGAGACGGTCAGGCGCTTGGTCTTGCGGCCCTGTTCCGCCAGCTGCGCGGCCACGGCCAGGACGGCCTGTTCGTCACCCGAAATCACCAGCGAGGAAGGCCCGTTGACCGCCGCGATGTCGACATCCGCCGACAGCAGCGGGCGTATCTCCTCCTCGGTAGCCCGTACGGAGACCATCGCACCGCCCTCCGGCAGCGCACCCATCAGCGCACCACGCGCCGCAACCAGACGCGCCGCGTCCGCCAGCGAAAGCACACCGGCCACGTGCGCGGCCGCGATCTCACCGATCGAATGCCCCGCCACGAAGTCCGGACGGACGCCGTAGGACTCCGCCAGCCGGTACAGGGCCACCTCGACCGCGAACAGCGCCGGCTGGGTGTACTCGGTGCGGTGGACCTCGTCCCCGCCCCCGAAGACCAGGTCCTTCAACGGCAGGTCGAAGTGGACGCACACCTCGTCGAAGGCCGCCGCGAACACCGGCTGAGCCGAGTACAGCTCACGCCCCATGCCCGCACGCTGCGCACCCTGACCCGAGAACAGGAAGGCCAGCCGCTCGCCGGCGCCCGTGAGGCCCTGCGTGACGCCGGGCGCGCCCGTGCCCTCGGCGAGGGCGCGGAGTCCGGCCGCGAAGCCGTCGCGGTCCTCGGCGAGCACCACCGCGCGGTGCTCCAGCGGCGACCGGGTGGTCAGCAGCGCGGTGGCGACATCCGCGGCCGGGACGGAGCCGTCCAGGTCCAGCAGCCGTGCGGCCTGGCCGCGCAGTGCTCCAGTGCTGCGCGCCGAGATCACCCAGGGCAGCAGCCGGGCGGGCTCCTGCTCCGTGGCGGGCGCGGGCTCCTGCGGCCCCTGCTCGATGATCACGTGGGCGTTGGTGCCGCTGATGCCGAACGAGGAGACGCCGGCCCGTCGCGGGCGGCCGGTCTCGGGCCAGTCCACGGCCTCCGTCAGGAGTTCCACGGCGCCCGCCGACCAGTCGACCTGGGGCGTGGGCTCGTCCACGTGGAGGGTGCGCGGCAGCACACCCTCCCGCATCGCCATGACCATCTTGATGACGCCCGCGACGCCGGCGGCGGCCTGGGCGTGTCCGATGTTCGACTTCAGCGAGCCGAGCCACAGCGGCCGGTCCTCGGGCCGGTCCTGGCCGTAGGTGGCGAGCAGCGCCTGCGCCTCGATCGGGTCGCCGAGGGTGGTGCCGGTGCCGTGGGCCTCGACGGTGTCCACGTCCTGCGGGGCGAGCCGGGCGTTGGCGAGGGCCTGGCGGATGACGCGCTGCTGGGCGGGGCCGTTGGGGGCGGTCAGGCCGTTGGAGGCGCCGTCCTGGTTGGTGGCCGTACCGCGGACCACGGCGAGGACCGGGTGGCCGTTGCGGCGGGCGTCGGAGAGCTTCTCCAGGAGGAGCACGCCGACGCCCTCGGCCCAGCCGGTGCCGTCGGCGTCGGCGGCGAAGGACTTGCAGCGGCCGTCGGCGGCCATGCCGCGCTGGCGGCTGAACTCGACGAACACGCTGGGGGTGGCCATGACGGCGACGCCGCCGGCCAGTGCCATCGTGCACTCGCCCTGGCGCAGGGACTGCGCGGCCAGGTGCAGGGCGACCAGCGAGGAGGAGCAGGCGGTGTCGACGGTGACGGCCGGGCCCTCCAGCCCGAAGGTGTAGGCGACGCGGCCGGAGACCACGCTGCCCTGGGTGCCGGTCAGCCCGTATCCCTCGACGCGCTGCGGGTTCTCCTCGACGCGGAAGGCGTAGTCGTGGTGCATGGCTCCGGCGAAGACGCCGGTCCGGCTGCCGCGCACGGTGTCGAGGTCGAGCCCGGCTCGTTCGAAGACCTCCCAGGAGGCTTCGAGGAGGAGCCGCTGCTGCGGGTCCATGGCGAGGGCTTCGCGCGGCGAGATCCCGAAGAGGAGGGGGTCGAAGTCGCCCGCTCCGTAGAGGAATCCGCCCTCGCGGGCGTAGCTGGTGCCCAGCCGCTCGGGGTCGGAGTCGAAGAGGGTGGCGAGGTCCCAGCCGCGGTCGGTGGGGAAGCCGGCGACGGCGTCGCGGCCTTCGGCGACGAGCCGCCACAGGTCCTCGGGGGAGCCGACCCCGCCGGGGTAGCGGCAGGCCATCCCGACGATCGCGATCGGCTCGTCGGGGGCGGCGGTCCGGGCGGCCGCGGCCGGCTCGTCGGTGCCGGCGTCCGTTGCTCCGTCCTGGGCGCCGAGCAGCTCGGTGAGCAGGAAGCGGGCGGCCGCGTTGATCGTGGGGTGGTCGAAGACGATGGTGGCGGGCAGCCGCAGGCCCGTGGCGGCGCCGAGCTGGTTGCGCAGTTCGACGGCGGTGAGGGAGTCGAAGCCGAGCTCCTTGAACGCCTTGTCGGGGCGGATCGCCGACGGATCGGCGTGGCCGAGCACGGCCGCGACCCGGCCGCGTACGAGGTCGAGGAGTTCACGTTCCCGCTCGGCACCGTCGAGGGCGGTGAGGCGGCGGACCAGCGAGGAGACCTCGGCCTCCGGGGCGGCCGCCTCGACGGCGCGCCGGGCGGGGGTGCGGACCAGGGAGCGCAGCAGTGCGGGCAGCATGCCGGCGGCGGCGCGGGTGCGCAGGGTCGCCGCGTCCAGGCGTACGGGGACCAGCAGGGGCTCGCCGGGTGCGCGCAGCGCGGAGTCGAGCAGGGTGAGGGCGTGGTCGGAGGCCAGCGGCAGGATGCCTGCGCGGGTCATCCAGCCGAGGTCGCCGTCCTTGAGGTGGGCGAGCATGCCGCTGGACTGTTCCCACAGGCCCCAGGCGAGGGCGGTGGCGGGCAGGCCCTGGGCGTGGCGGCGGTGGGCGAGGGCGTCCATGAAGGCGTTGGCGGCCGCGTAGTTGGCCTGGCCGGGATTGCCGAACACACCTGCGATGGAGGAGAAGAACACGAGGGCGGTGAGGTCGAGGTCGCGGGTCAGCTCGTGGAGGTTCCACGCCGCATCCACCTTGGGACGCATCACCGCGTCCAGCCTCTCGTCGGTGAGCGAGGCGACGAGCCCGTCGTCCAGCACACCCGCCGCGTGGACCACGCCCCTCAGGGGACGGTCCGCCGGGATCCCCGCCAGCACCGAAGCCAGCGCCTCCCGGTCCGCCGCGTCACACGCCACGACCTCCACCACGGCACCCGAAGCCCGCAGCGCATCAGCCAGCTCCACCGCACCCGGCGCATCCGCACCACGACGGCCCGCCAACACCAGCGAACGCACCCCGTGCTCCGACACCAGATGCCGGGCCACCAACGCACCCAGCGCACCCGTACCACCGGTGACCAGCACCGTCCCCTCCGGATCCCACACCACACCCCCGGCGGGCACAGCGCCCGCCCGGACCAGGCGCGGGACGAGCAGGGAGCCGTCGCGGACGGCGATCTGGGGTTCCCCGGTGGCAAGTGCGGCGGTCAGGTCGGTGCTGCCGCTGTCCCACGGGTCGAGGTCGACCAGGACGAAGCGGTCCTGGTTCTCCGTCTGGGCGGAGCGCAGCAGACCCCACAGCGGGGCGTGCACGAGGTCGATGACGTCCTCGCCGGCGCGTACGGAGACGGCGCCGCGCGTGACGATCACCAGCCGGGCGGCGGCCAGCCGGTCCTCGGCGAGCCAGTCCCGGACGAGGCCGAGGGCGGCGGCCGTCGCCGCGCGGGCGGCTTCGGCGGTCGGGGCTCCGTCGGTGTCCGCACCCGTGGCGGGTGCGCAGGAGAACACGACCGTCGAGGGGACGGCGAGCCCCTGGTCGAGGGCGGCGGTGAGGTCGGCGAGGCGCGGGTAGGCGGCGCCGCCCAGCTCGGTCCGGTCGGGGAGCGCGCCGGTGTCCTCGACCGCGGGAACCGCCGACCACTCGACGCGGTGGAGTCCGTCGCGGTGTGCGCCGCGCAGGGCTCCCTCGGCGACGGGCCGCAGCACGAGCGACTCGACACGGGCCACGGGGCGGCCTTCGGCGTCGGCGACGTCCAGCGCGACCGTGTCGGTGCCGAGGGAGGTCATGCGCAGGCGGAGGGAGGCGGCTCCGGTGGCGTGCAGGGACACGCCGCTCCACACGAAGGGCAGCCGGACGCCGGAGTCCTCGCCGCGTGCGGCGCGGACGAGCTGCTCGGCGTGCAGGGCGGCGTCGAGGAGGGCGGGGTGCAGGCCGAAGGCGGCCGCCTCCTCCCGCTGCGCGGAATCCAGCGCGACCTCCGCGTACACCGTCCCGCCCTCGGCCGCCCAGGCGGCCTTGAGGCCCTGGAAAGCGGGCCCGTAGCCGTAACCGGCCCCGGCCGCCCGCTCGTAGAACCCCTCGACGTCCACCGGCCGCGCACCCGCCGGCGGCCAGACCGCCAGGTCCACGGCCGGGACCGGGGCGGCAGCAGGCGCCAGGAAGCCGTTGGCGTGGCGGGTCCAGGCGGTGTCCGTGGCGGAGTCCTCGGTCCGTGCGTAGACGGCGACGGAGCGTCGGCCGGAGCCGTCGGGGGCTCCGACGACCGCCTGCACCTGGACGGCTCCGCGCGTCGGGAGCACGAGCGGGGCTTCGAGCGTGAGCTCTTCGAGGTGCGCGCAGCCGGCCTCGTCACCGGCCCGGACGGCCAGTTCGACGAAGGCGGTGCCCGGCAGCAGGACGGTGTCCAGCGCGCCGTGGTCGGCGAGCCAGGGGTGGCTGTGCAGGGAGATCCGGCCGGTCAGCAGGAACCGGTCGCCGTCGGCGACCCGTACGGACGCGCCCAGCAGCGGGTGCCGGGCCTCGGCGAGGCCCGCCGCGGACACGTCGGCGCCGCCGGTGTCCGGGGCGTCGAGCCAGTGGCGTGCGCGCTGGAAGGGGTAGGTGGGCAGCTCGGTCGCCGCGTGGGCGCCGGAGCCGTTGAGGACGGAGCTCCAGTCGACGTCGACGCCGCGGGTCCAGGCGGTGGCGAGCGAGGTGTAGAAGCGGGCCGGGCCGCCCTCGCCACGGCGCAGGGTGCCCGTGGCGAGGATCTCGGCGCCCGCGGCTTCGGCCGTCTCCACCAGCCCGTACGTGAGCACCGGGTGCGCGCTCGACTCCACGAACGCCCGGAAACCGTCCGCCAGGAGAGAGCGGACGACGGGTTCGAAGGAGACGGGCCGCCGGCAGTTCTCGTACCAGTAGGCGGCCGTCAGCTCGAGACCCTCCAGGACCTCCCCGGTGACGGTGGAGTACAGCGGAACCGAACCCGTCCGGGGCTCCACGAAGCCCAGCAGGTCCAGGATCCGCTCCTTGAGGCGGTCGACCTGGGCGCAGTGGGAGGCCACCGTGGAGGGGATGACCTTGGCCCGTACCCCCTCCGCCTCCAGGGCCGCGACGAGTTCCTCCAGCGGGGCGACCTCGCCGGCGACGGTGACCGTACCCGGACCGTTGATCCCGGCGATCGACAGCGCGTCCCCGTACGGGGCGATCCGCCGGCGCACCGCGTCGGCGCCCAGCGACACCGAGGCGACAGCGCCCCGGCCCACCAGCTCGTCGGCGAACAGCTGCGAACGGAGCACGACGACCTTCGCGCCGTCCTCCAGCGACAGCGCACCCGACACGACCGCGGCGGCGATCTCACCCTGCGAGTGACCCACCACCGCGTCCGGCACCACACCCGCCGCACGCCACAACTCCGCCAGCGAGACCATCACGGCGAACAGGACCGGCTGCAACACCTCGATCCGGGTCAGATCCCCGTCCCCGCGCAGCACCCCCTCCACCGACCAGCCGACATGCGCCTCCACCGCCGCCGCGACCTCCGCGAACCGCGCCGCGAACACCGGCGAGGAATCCAGCAGCTCGACACCCATCCCGGCCCACTGGGAGCCCTGACCCGGGAAGACGAACACCGTCTTGCCGCCCGCGTCCGCGACACCGGACACCAGCGGGGCCTCCAGGCCGGCCAGCAGTTCCTCGCGGGAGGAGCCCAGCACCGCCGCCCGGTGGCCGAAGACGGAGCGGTGCCCGGCGAGGGCGGCGGCGACGGCGGAAACGGGGGTACCGGGGTGCTCGGCCGCGTGGGTGCGCAGCCGGACGGCCTGCTCGCGCAGGGCGTCCTCGGTCTTGGCGGACAGCAGCCACGCCACGGGGCCGGCGGCGGGTGCCGCCTCAGGCTCGGGCGACGCCGGGGCCGGCGCCTCCTCGAGGATGAGGTGGGCGTTCGTACCGCTGATCCCGAAGGAGGAGACGCCGGCGCGGCGCGGGTGGCCGGTCTCCCCGGCGGCGGGCCACGGACGGGCCTCGGTGAGCAGTTCGACGGAGCCCGCCGACCAGTCGATGTGCGGGGAGCGCTCTTCGGCGTGCAGGGTCTTGGGCAGGACGCCGTGGCGCAGGGCCAGGATCATCTTGATGACGCCCGCGACACCCGCGGCCTGCTGGGTGTGGCCGGTGTTGGACTTGAGGGAGCCGAGCCACAGCGGCCGGTCCGCGTCGCGGCCCTGGCCGTAGGTGGCGAGCAGGGCGTGCGCCTCGATGGGGTCGCCGAGCCTGGTGCCGGTGCCGTGGGCCTCGACGGCGTCGACGGTGTCGGCGGTGACGCCCGCGTTGGCCAGGGCCTGGCGGATGACGCGCTGCTGGGAGGGGCCGCTGGGGGCGGTCAGGCCGTTGCTGGCGCCGTCCTGGTTGGTGGCGGAGCCCCGGATGACGGCGAGTACCTGGTGGCCGTTGGCCTGCGCGTCGGAGAGCTTCTCCAGGAGGAGTACGCCGGCGCCCTCGGCCCAGCCGGTGCCGTCGGCTCCGGCGGAGAAGGACTTGCAGCGGCCGTCGGCGGACAGGGCGCGCTGGCGGGTGAGTTCGACGAAGAGGCCGGGGGTGGGCATGACGGTGACGCCGCCCGCCACGGCGAGGGTGCACTCTCCCTGGCGCAGGGACTGGGCGGCCAGGTGCAGGGCGACCAGGGAGGAGGAGCAGGCGGTGTCGACGGTGACGGCGGGGCCTTCGAGGCCGAGGGTGTAGGCGATGCGGCCGGAGGCGACGCTGGGCGTGCTGCCGGTCATCAGGTAGCCCTCGGTGGACTCGGTGCCCTCGTGCAGGCGCGGGCCGTAGTCCTGGAAGGTGGCGCCGATGAACACGCCGGTGTCCGTGCCCTTGAGGGCGAGGGGGTCGAGGCCGGCGCGCTCCAGGGCCTCCCAGGAGGTCTCCAGCAGCAGTCGCTGCTGCGGGTCCATGGCAGCGGCCTCGCGCGGGGAGATGCCGAAGAAGGCGGGGTCGAAGAGGGTGGCGCCGTCGAGGAAGCCGCCCGCGCGCACGTAGTGCGTGCCCGGCCGTCCCTCGGGGTCGTAGAGGCCCTCCAGGTCCCAGCCGCGGTCGGTGGGGAAGGGGCCGGTGACGTCCCGGCCGGCGGCGAGGACCTCCCACAGCGCCTCGGGCGAGTCGGTGCCGCCGGGGAAGCGGCAGGCCATGGCGACGACGGCGATCGGTTCGTCGGCGGCCGCGGCGCCGGTGTGCCGGGCGGTGGCGGCCGGGTCGGCGGGCCGGCCGAGGGCGCGTTCCGCGAGGTTGCGGGCGAGGGCGACGGGCGTGGGGTAGTCGAACAGCAGGCTGCTGGGCAGGGCCAGTCCGGTGCTGCGGGTGAGGCTGTCGCGCAGTTCGACGGCGGTCCAGGAGTCGAAGCCGAGTTCGTGGAAGGTCTCGCGCAGGTCGATGTCGCGGGGGTCGTCGTGGCGCAGGACGACCGCGATGTCCGTGCGGAGCAGGTCGAGGACGGCCTGTTCGCGGTCGGCGGCGGGGAGCGCGGTGAGGCGGGCGCGCAGGGCTCCGGCGTCGGAGTCCGTCTCCTCGTCCAGGCCGTCCAGACCGTCCAGGCCGTCGTGGGCGGCGGGGGCGGCGGGGGCGGCTGCCGGGGCTGCCGCCGGGGCGGCGGGCGCCGCGTCGATCCAGTGGCGGCGGCGCTGGAAGGCGTAGGTCGGCAGGTCCAGCCGGGGGGCCGGGCCGGTCGTGCCGAGGAGGGTCTCCCAGCACAGTTCCGGGGCGGCGCCCAGGGTGTGCAGCCGGGCGAGGGCGGTGGTGAGCGACTCCGGCTCGGGCTGCTTGCCGGTGCGGGCGACGGGCACGAACGCGGCGTCCTCGTCCGCGGATTCGCGTCCGGCGGAGGACAGGGCGCCGTCGGGGCCGAGTTCCACGTACGTGGTGACGCCGGCGGCGTCGAGGGCGCGGATGCCGTCGGCGAAGCGGACGGCCTCGCGGACGTGGCGCACCCAGTAGTCGGCGGTGCCGATCTCCTCGTCGGTGACGATCCGCCCGGTCAGGTTGGAGACGACGGGGATGCGGGCCGGAGCGTAGGAGACGGAGGCGGCGACGGTGCGGAACGCGTCGAGCATGCCGTCCATGTGGGGGGAGTGGAAGGCGTGGCTGACGGGCAGCCGCTTGGTCTTGCGGCCCTGAGCGGCGAAGTGGCGGGCGAGGTCGTCGACGGCTTCCTCGTCGCCGGAGACCACGACGGAGCGGGGGCTGTTGACGGCGGCCACGCACACCCGGTCGGTGCGCCCGGCGAGCAGCGGCTCGACCTCGGCCTCGCCGGCCTGGAGGGCGGCCATCGCGCCGCCCTCGGGGAGGGCGTCCATGAGGCGGCCGCGGGCGGCGACGAGCGCGGCGGCGTCGGGGAGGGTGAGGATCCCGGCGACGTGCGCGGCGGCGAGTTCGCCGATGGAGTGGCCGACGAGGTAGTCGGGGCGGACGCCGAGGTGGCCGAGCAGCCGGTGGAGGGCGACCTCGAAGGCGAACAGGGCGGGCTGGGTCCAGGCGGTGCGGTCGAGGAGGGCCGCCTCGTCGGTGCCCGGGGCGGCGAAGGCGATCTCTCGCAGCGGGCGGGGCAGGTGTGCGTCGAAGGCGGCGCACACCTCGTCGAAGGCCGCGGCGAACACGGGCTGCGCGGCGTGCAGTTCGCGCCCCATGCCGGGGCGCTGGCTGCCCTGGCCGGAGAAGAGGAACGCGGTGGCGCCGGAGTCGGCCCGGCCGCGGACCAGGTGCGGGGAGGCGGCTGCGGAGGCGAGGGCGTCGAGTCCGGCGGTGAGGCCGGTGAGGTCCTCGGCGAGGACGACGGCCCGGTCCTCGTGGGTGGTACGGGTGGCGGCGAGGGCGTGCGCGAGGTCCGCGGCCGTCCCGGTGTGGGTGGCGGCGTACGCGGCGAGCCGGGCGGCCTGGGCGCGCAGGGCCTGCTCGCCGCGGCCGGAGAGCGGGAAGAGCAGCGTCCGGCCGGTCCCGGCGTCCTGTGCCCGGGCGGGCGCGGTGGCGGGGGCCTCGGCGGTGGCGGGGGCCTCTGCGAGGACGACGTGGCAGTTGGCGCCGCCGAGGCCGAAGGAGCTGACGCCCGCGACGAGGGGGCGGGCGGGGTGCGGCCAGGGGCCGGCCTCGGTCTGCACCCGCAGGCGCAGCGCGTCGAGGTCGATGGCGGGGTGGGGGGTGCGGTGGTGGAGACTGGCGGGCAGTTCCCGGTGGCCGACGGCGAGTGCCGCCTTGATGAGGCCGGCGATGCCCGCGGCGGCTTCGAGGTGGCCGATGTTGGTCTTGGCGGAGCCGACGGGCAGCGGGTCGGCCGCGTCGCGGGCCGCGCCGAGGGCGGTGCCGAGCGCGGCGGCCTCGACGGGGTCGCCGACCGGGGTGCCGGTGCCGTGCAGTTCGACGTACTGCACCTCGGCGGGGTCGGTGCCGGCGGCCTCCAGGGCCCGGCGGATGACGTCGGCCTGGGCGGTGGGGCTGGGGACCGTGAGGCCGTCGGTGGCCCCGTCGTGGTTGACGGCGCTGCCGAGCAGGACGCAGTGGACGCGGTCGCCGTCGGCGAGGGCCCGGTCGAGGGGCTTGAGCAGGACGAGTCCGCCGCCCTCGCCCCGGACGAAGCCGTTGGCGCGCTCGTCGAAGGTGTGGCAGCGGCCGTCGGGCGACAGGGCTCCGAACCCGGCGGTGATCTCGGAACTGGCGGGCGTGACGCGGAGGTTGACGCCGCCGGCGATGGCCAGGTCGGCCTCCCCGCTGAGCAGTGCCTGGCAGGCCAGGTGCACGGCGACGAGGGAGGAGGACTGGGCGGTGTCGACCGTCAGGCTGGGGCCGTGCAGGCCGAGCGTGTACGAGACCCGGTTGGCGATGACGCCCCGGTTGAGCCCGGTGAAGGTGTGCTGCCCGGTGCCCGCGCCGCCGGAGCGGCGTACGAGGTCGGCGTAGTCGTCCCAGATGGCGCCGACGAACACGCCGGTGCCGCTGTTCTTGAGGGTGCCCGGCAGGATGCCGGCGTCCTCCAGGGCCTCCCAGGCGAGTTCGAGGACGAGCCGCTGCTGCGGGTCCATGGCGGCGGCCTCGCGCGGCGAGATGCCGAAGAACCGGGCGTCGAAGGTGTCGACGCGGTCGAGGTAGCCGCCGCGGGCGGCGGCCGGACCGGACCCTGCCGGGACGACGTCGCGGCGCGCCGCGGGGGCGTCGGTGACGGCGTCCGTGCCGTCGCGCAGCAGCCGCCAGTACGCGGCGGGCCCGTCGGCCTGCGGGAACCGGCAGGAGATGCCGATGACCGCGATCGGCCCGGTGCCACGGCCTGGTGTACCGGACTCCTCCGGAGCCGCCGTCGTCTGCCGTGCCGAATTCAGCGGGTCAGCCACGATCTCCCCCTTCGCCTGTTTGCCTGATGCGTCTTCAGGGATCCGCCGGGCGCGCGGGCGGACCGAGGACCGGGGGAATTCCATGCAGACCGTCGAGACGCTGACGTCCAGCTCTAAAGGTCGGCTAAAAACAGCTCCCGGTCACCGGCCTGCCGGACCGCTAGGGGCGGCTAGGGGGCGGAGCAAGGGTTACCGCCCGGCTCGGGCTCCGAGAACCATTGCTGAATGTCCCATTCGAGCACCCCGCGGTGAATGCATTTCCCGCACTTTCCCGCGCTTTCTGCCCACCGCCACGGTGAGGAGCCGCCCGTCATGACAGCAATCGGAATTCTGGGCACCGGGTCTTATCTGCCTGCCGACACGGTCTCCAATCGGCTCGTCGGGGAACGGGCGGGGGTCACGGAGGACTGGATCCTGCAGAAGACGGGCATCCGGGAGCGCCGCTACGCGGCCGAGTCCGAGGCCACCTCCGACCTGGCGGTCGAGGCGGCGCGGGCCGCTCTGGACGCTGCGGGGATCTCGGCGGCGCAGCTGTCGTGGATCGTGGTGGCGACGTCCACGCCGGATTCCCCGCAGCCGGCCACGGCCTGTCTGGTCCAGCACCGGATCGGTGCGGTGAACGCGGCCGCCTTCGACCTGAATTCGGTGTGCAGCGGCTTCGTGTTCGGTCTGGTGGCGGCGGCCCGGCTGCTGCCGGGACAGGACGGCGGGGTCCGCGGTCACGCCCTGGTCATCGGCGCCGACGTGTACTCGCGCATCATCGACCGCGAGGACCGGCGCACCGCCGTCCTGTTCGGTGACGGTGCGGGTGCCGTGGTGCTGGGCCCGGTGCGGTCCGGCTACGGGGTCCTCGGCTCGTACCTGGCCAGCCGTGGCGACCAGGCGGAGCTGATCCACGTCGAGGCCGGCGGCAGCCGGCTGCCCGCCTCGGAGAAGACGGTCACGGAGGGGCTGCACCACTTCAGGATGAACGGGCGCGGCGTGCGCGATTTCGTGGCCGCCGAACTGCCGCGCGCGGTCGGCGAGGTGCTGGACCGGCACGGTCTGGAGCGCTCCGAGGTCGACCACTTCGTCCCGCACCAGGCCAACGGCGTGATGCTGGGCGAGACCGTGCCCCGCCTCGGCCTGCCCCGCGCCCGTACCCACCTCACCGTCGCCGAGCACGGAAACACCAGTGCCGCTTCCATTCCCCTCGCCCTCGACGAGGCGTACCGGTCCGGGGCGTTCCGGGACCGGGACGTCGTGCTGCTCGCCGGTTTCGGCGGCGGCATGTCCCTGGGCACGGTGCTCGTCCGCTGGGACGAGGAGGCGGCTCCCGCTCCCCGAAAGGACTCAGCAGCATGACGGCAGCATCCGCGGCACCCCTTCCCGGTGCCCTGCCCTTCACCGCCGTCGCGGTGATCGGCCTCGGTACGGTCGGATCCGCGCTGGCCCGCTCGCTCGCCTCGGCGGGCGCCCGGGTGGTGGCGGTGGAGGCCGACGGTGACGCCCTGGCCGGCGGCCGGGAGCGCGTCCGGCGCGGGCTGGAGGATCCGGCGGCCCTGGCCCGGATCACGTACACGGCCGATCTCGCCGCCATCACGGGCAGCGAGCTGGTCGTGGAGGCGGTGCCGGAGGACTTCGAGCTGAAGACGGAGGTGCTGCGGCGGGCCGACGGGCTGTGCGGTCCCGAGGCGGTGTTCGCGACGACGACCTCGCTGTCGGTGACCCGGGTGGCGGCGGCGTGCGGGCGGCTGCCGCGCACGGTCGGCCTGCACCCGGTCGGGCACGCCCCGGACGGCGGTGTGGTGGAGGTGGTGACCACGCCCCTGACCGAGCCGTCGGTGGGGCGGGCCGCCGAGGAGCTGGTGGGTGCGCTGGGCCGGACGGCCGTGGCCTCCAGCGACCAGCCGGGCTTCACGGGCGGCGGGCTGCTGATGGCCTACCTGAACGGCGCCGTCGCGATGTACGAGCGCCGGTACGCGTCGCGCGACGACATCGACGCGGCGATGATGCTGGGCTGCGGGCTGCCGCTGGGGCCGCTGGCCCACCTCGACCTGATCGGTCTGGACACGGCGCGCGACACCCTGCGCGGTCTGTACGACCAGACGGGGCAGGCGCAGTTCCTGCCGCCGCCGCTGCTGGACCACATGGTGACGGCGGGGCTGCTGGGCGCGAAGGCGGGCCGGGGGTTCCACACGTGGCCGGAGGGTCCGGCGGGTCCCCGGGCAGCGGCCGGCGCGCAGGGGGGCGGGGCGGGAGGTTCCGCGCGGCCGTCGCGGCCGGTGCGCAGCGTCGGGGTGATCGGGTCCGGCACGATGGCGTCGGGCATCGCCGAGGTGTTCGCCCGGTCCGGTTACGCGACGCGGCTGGTGGCGCGTACGGACGTACGGGCGAAGGAGGCGCTGGACAAGGTCGCGGCTTCCGTGGAGCGCGGGGTCAAGCGCGGGCGGATCAGCGCCGAGGACGGCCGGGCCGCGCTGGAGCGGCTGGTTCCGGCGGACTCGCTGGAGGCGGTGGCGGACTGCGACCTGGTGGTCGAGGCGGTCGCCGAGGAACTCCCCGTCAAGCGGGAGGTCTTCCGGGGGCTGGACGCGGTGTGCCGTCCGGGGGCGGTGCTGACGACGACGACGTCGAGCCTGCCGGTGGTGGAGTGCGCGGCGGTCACCTCGCGGCCCGAGGACGTGCTCGGCATGCACTTCTTCAATCCGGCTCCGGTGATGCGGCTGGTGGAGGTGGTCGGCACGGTGCTGACGGCGCCGGACGCGCTGGGGACGGTCCACGAGGTGTGCGCGCGGCTGGGCAAGCACCCGGTCGGGATCGACGACCGGGCCGGGTTCATCGTCAACGCCCTGCTGTTCCCGTACCTCAACAGCGCGGTGCGGCTGCTGGAGGAGCGCCGGGCGGTGGCCGGGGAGATCGACGCGGTGATGACGCGGGGCTGCGGCTATCCGATGGGGCCGCTGACGCTGCTGGACACGATCGGTCTGGACGTGTCGCTGCAGATCCAGAACAGCCTGCACGCCTCGTTCCGGGAGCCGTCGCTGGTGCCGGCCCGGCACCTGGAGCACCTGGTGGACGCGGGGTACCTGGGCCGCAAGAGCGGGCGGGGCTTCCACACGTACTAGAAGGTGTCAGGACCGCGCGGCACCGGGAGTTCCGGTGCCGCGGGGTCCCGGTGCCGCGCGGTCCCGGCGGTGGCCGTCGGGCCCGCTCCGGCCGGCCGGTCACCCGCCCCGGTGAGCGCGCCAGCGGTCCATCAGCGAGTCCAGTTCCAGTTTCACGAAGTTGAAGAAGTCGGCGGTCTCCTCGGCCCGGATGCCCGCCGGGGTACCGGGACCCAGTACCTCCACCCCCTGCTTGAGGGTGGCCGCCCAGCGGTTGAGCATCTGGTCCCGGCTGGTGACCGTCTCGTACCAGAGGTCCGCGTGGATCCGGTAGATCTCCCGACGCTCGCCCGGCGCCCGCTCCCGGCCGACCATGTGCATCTGGGCGAGGTAGCGGACCGCTCCCGAGACCGCGGCCGGGCTGACCTTGAGCCGCTCCGAGAGCTCGGCGGCGCTCAGCGCGCCCGCGTCCTCGGCGAGCAGGCACGCGAAGATCCGGGAGGGCATCCGGGGCATCCCGGCGGCCACCAGGTCGGCGGAGAACCGCTCGACGAACGCCGAGACCTCCTCGCTGTAGCCCCGCCGTCCGGTTCCGCTTTCGCTCTCGCTGGCGCTTTCGCTGGCGTCCACACGTCTCCCCCGTGATCGATCGTCAGACGATACCTTCCGCTAGCTTCACGATATTCTGAAACTAAGGTATCTTCCGACAATGTGACGATGGCAATCGATATTGCCGGACTGTACAAGTCGTTCGGCCGCACGCCCGCGCTGAAGGGCCTGGACCTGAGCGTCGAGAAGGGCGAGGTGCACGGCTTCCTCGGCCCCAACGGCGCCGGCAAGTCCACCACCCTGCGCATCCTGCTCGGCCTGATCCGCGCCGACCGCGGCCGCGTGCGGCTGCTGGGCGGCGACCCCTGGCGCGACGCGGTCGCGCTGCACCAGCGCATCGCGTACGTGCCCGGCGACGTGCACCTGTGGCGCAACCTCTCCGGCGGCGACGCCCTCGGCTTCCTCTCGGGGCTGCGGGAGAACACCGACTCGCGTTTAACCAAAGAGCTGATGGAGCGCTTCGGGCTCGACCCGGGCAAGAAGGGCCGCGCGTACTCCAAGGGCAACCGGCAGAAGCTCGCCCTGGTCGCCGCCTTCGCCGCCGACGCCGAACTGCTCGTCTTCGACGAACCCACCTCCGGTCTCGACCCGTTGGCCGAGGAAGTCTTTCAGAGCTGTGTCGGCGAGGCCACCGACGAGGGCCGTACGGTGCTGCTCTCCAGCCACGTCCTCACCGAGGTCGAGGCGCTGTGCGACCGCGTCAGCATCGTCCGGGACGGGCGCACGGTCGAGACGGGCACGCTCGCCCGGATGCGGCACCTGTCGCGCACCTACGTCACGGCCGAACTGGCCGTCCCCGTCGAGGGCCTGGCGGAACTCCCCGGGGTCCACGGCCTGGAGGCGCGGGGCACGGAGGTCACCGCCCAGGTCGACCACGAGCACCTCGGCGCGTTCCTGCAGGTGCTGTCCCGGACGGGCGTACGCAGCCTCGTCAGCCGGCCCCCGACCCTTGAGGAACTGTTCCTGCGCCACTACCGCCCCGAGGGCGAGCCGGCGCCCGCCGGCTCCCCGGGGCCGGGCTGAGGGCCGCCGCGCCTCACCCCTCGCCCGACAGCAGCAGCCGCTTCTGGGTCTTGCCCATCGCGTTGCGCGGCAGCGCGGCGACGAACCGTACCTCGCGCGGCCGCTTGTGCACCGAGAGGCGTGCGGCGACGAAGTCGGTGAGCTCGGCCCCGGTCACCTCCGAGGCCACGACGAACGCCACGACGCGCTGGCCCAGATCGGAGTCCGGTACCCCGACCACGGCGGCCTCGGCCACGCGCGGGTGGTCCAGGAGCGCGTTCTCGATCTCGCCCGCCCCCATCCGGTAGCCGCCCGACTTGATCATGTCGACCGAGGCCCGGCCCACGATGCGGTGGGTGCCGTCCGCGTCGATCGCCGCGATGTCACCCGTACGGAACCAGCCGTCCTCGGTGTACGAGGCCGCCGTGGCCTCGGGGCGCCCCAGGTAGCCGGAGAACAACGTGGGCGCGGTCAGCTGGAGTTCGCCGATCTCCTCCCCCGGCCCGGCCGCGATCCGCGTACGGACGCCGGGCAGCGGGGTCCCCACCGCACCCGGCCGCAGCGGGCCGTCCGCGCGGCCGCTCACCGTGATCAGGGTCTCCGTCATCCCGTACCGCTCGACCGGCCGGCTCCCCGTCAGCTCCTCCAGGCCGCGGAAGACCCGCTCCGGCAGCGGGGCGCTGCCCGAGACCAGCAGCCGCGCGGAGCGCAGCGCCCGGGCCCGCTCCGGCTCCCCCACGACGCGGGACCACACCGTGGGCACCCCGAAGTACAGGCTGCCGCCGGCCTCGGCGTACGCGGCGGCGGTGGGCCGTCCGGTGTGCACGAGGCGGCTGCCGGTGCGCAGCGCGCCGAGGACGCCGAGGATCAGGCCGTGGACGTGGAACAGCGGCAGCCCGTGGACCAGGGTGTCCTCGGCGTTCCACTGCCAGGCCTCGGCGAGGGCGTCCAGACCGGCGGCGATGGCTGCGCCGCCGAGGACGACGCCCTTGGGCGCGCCGGTGGTCCCGGAGGTGTAGAGGATCATCGCGGGGGCGTCGGCCGCCGGTGCGGGGCCGCTCCAGTCGGCCCGGCGGGCGAAGTCCACCGTCACGGGGCAGGCGCCCGAGTCGCGCAGGATGTGCTCGCGTTCGGCGACGCCCGCGTCGGGCGGTACGGGCACCACGGGCACCCCGGCCAGCAGGCAGCCGGCCACCGCGGCGACGGTCTCCAGGCAGGCCGTGGCCTCGACGGCGACGGCGGGGGCGCCGGCCACGTCGGCGGCCACCGCTCCGGCCGCGCCCAGCAGTTCCTCGTACGAGGCGGTCCGGCCGGCGACGGTGACCGCGTCCGCGCGGTCCCCGTACACCCCTTGCAGCGCCGTGAGCACGGTCGTCTCTCCTTACGTCGGTACGTGGTGACGCGTGGCGCGTCGGTCCGTCGGTCGGTCGGTACTTCTGCGGTGCGGCGGCGGGCGGGTCAGACGGCGGCGCGCAGGCGCCACACCCCGGGCCGGGTCTCCGTCCAGTCCGGCAGCGGGAGGCCGCCGCGCACCTGGC
Source organism: Streptomyces sp. NPDC033966 (assembly GCF_055575955.1). Lineage (NCBI taxonomy): Bacteria > Bacillati > Actinomycetota > Actinomycetes > Kitasatosporales > Streptomycetaceae > Streptomyces > Streptomyces sp. NPDC033966. The sequence goes on from NZ_JBVIRQ010000016.1 coordinate 131,868, forward strand.
GCAGCCAGCGGACCGCGTACGCCTCGCGCCGCCGGTCGCCGAGCCGCGCCGCCAGGGCCAGGCAGCGCTCGAAGTGCGGCTCCGCGGCGGCGGGGCCCTCCGTCTCCAGGGCGAGCAGGGCCCGGACCCGGCTGGCCTCGTAGTGGTCGCGGGGGTCGGCGGGTGCCGCGTCAAGGACCTGGCCGATCAGCCGGGCCGCCTCCGTGACGGCCGAGGAGTCCAGGCTCAGTTCGGCCAGGCCCGTCAGGGCGCGGTCGCGCTCGGGCCGGGCGTCGGCGCCGTCGGCGGCCCTCAGGGCGCGCCGGTAGAGGCCGCGGGCCGCGTCGGTCCGGCGGCGCTGCCAGGCCAGGTCGCCGAGCGAGCACAGCAGCCGGGACTGAGCGCCGAGGTCGCCGGAGCGTTCGGCCGCGTCCAGGGCGAGGGTGTGCGCGCGTTCCCAGTCGTCCCAGGCCGCGTGGGCCTCCAGGGGGGCGGTGAGGCCGTCGGCGAGGCGCACGGTGTGGACCCACAGTCCGGCCGCGTGGGCCCGGCCCAGGGCCGAGGTCAGTGCGGTGCGGCGGTCCGCGAACCACTCGGGGGCGTGCGGCAGTCCGTCGGCCTCCCGCGCCTCGGCGGCCAGGGCGTCGGCGAGCCGGGCCACGGCCCGCGCCACCTCGCCGGGGGGTTCCTCGGCGGTGAGGAGCTCGCCGGCCAGCAGCCGCCACAGCACGTGCAGGCGGTAGGCGCCGCGGGGTTCGGCCCGCAGCAGCCGGGCTTCCACGAGGCTCTCCAGCACCGCTTCGGCAGCCGGTTCGGGCGTACCGAACAGGGCTGCGGCGTCGGCGGTGGGGAAGGGGCCGGCGGGCAGCAGCCCGAGCAGCCGGAAGGCGCGCTTCAGCGGTTCGCCGGCCTCGTCGTACCCGCCTCGCAGGGCGGCGTCCAGGCCGGGCTGCGCGGAGCGGAGTTCGGCGAGCCGGGCGTGTTCCCCGGACAGCCGGGCGGCCAGGGAGGCCACGCTCCAGTGCGGGCGCGCGGCCAGCCGGCCCGCGAGGGCCCGTACGGCGGACGGCAGCCGCCCGCAGGCGTCGACGACGGCGGCGCAGGCCCCGTCGGGGCCGTCGTCCTCCCCCTCGCGGCCCGACGCGGCCAGCAGCAGCCGGCGGGCCTGCGCCGGGGCGAGGACGTCCAGCAGGTGCACCCGGGTGACCGGGACCGCCGGGGCCCGGCGGCCGGTCAGCAGCGCGGTGCTGCCGGGGGTCGCGGGCAGCAGGCGGGCGGCCTGCTCCGCGTCGGCCGCGTCGTCGAGCACGAACAGCATCCGCCGGCCCAGGGTGAGCCGGTCCAGGGTGCGGCGCAGCCCGTCGAGGTCGTCGGGCAGCGGCCCGGCGACCCGGCAGCGGAGCAGCAGCAGGGTGAGGGCGGCGGCGGGGGCGAGCGGTTCGCCGCCGTCGTCGCGCAGGGGCAGGAACACCCGGCCGTCGGGGAAGAGGTCGCCGGCGCGGTGCGCGGCGGCCAGGGCGAGGGCGGTCTTTCCCGTTCCGGCGGGGCCGGTGAGCGCGACGCAGCCGCCCGCGGGGACGTCCCGCAGGAGCGTCTCCAGCGCGGCGAGGTCCTCGTCGCGTCCGGTGAACAGGGGGTCGGTCGGCGGGAGTTCACCGACCGGCGCGGTGGCCGGCGGCAGTGCGGGGTCCGTCCCGGTGTCCGTTCCGGCGGCCGGCGCCGCGGCGGGGGCGGCCGTGGTGCGCCCGCCCGCGGTCACCGCGGACCGCGCCGGGTCCGCCGGGTGCGCTGCGGCGCCCGAGGGGCGCATCAGTGCCGTGTCCCCGTCGAGGATCCGGCCGTGGAGCTGCTGCAGGGGCGGCCCCGGCTCGATCGCCAGCTCGTCGACGAGGGTGCGCCGCAGCCGGGCGAAGGCCTCCAGCGCGTCGGCCTGCCGGCCGGTGCGGTAGAGCGCCACCATCAGGTGGGCGTGGAACTCCTCGCGCATCGGCAGTTCGGTGGCGAGCGCCCGGAGTTCACCGACGAGTTCGTGGTGGCGGCCCAGTTGCAGGTCCGCCCGGATGCGCTGCTCCAGTGCGGCCGTGCGCAGTTCGCCGAGGCGGATCGCGGTGCTGTCGAGGAGTGCCCCGTGGGGCGTGTCGGACAGCAGGGGGCCGCGCCAGAGCGCGAGCGCGCGGCGCTGGAGGTCGGCGGCGGCCGCGGCGTCGTGGCGGGCCATGGCCGCGCGGCCCTGGGCGTGCAGGTCCTCGAAGGCGGTCAGGTCCAGCCGGTCCGGGTCCAGCCGCATGAGGTAGCCGGGGGGCCGGGTGACCAGGCCGTCGCGGCCCGCGTCGGGGTCGGCGGCGTGCAGGAGCTTGCGCAGCTGCGAGATGTAGACCTGGAGCGTGGTCGTCGCGGTGCGCGGCGGGTCCTCGCCCCACAGTTCGTCGATGAGGCTGCCCACGGACACGATCTCGTTGGGCCGCACGAGCAGCGTCGCGAGCACCACGCGGATCTTCGCCGCGCGGGGTGTGACGCGCTGCGCGTCCGGGCCGGCCGCGTCCACTTCCAGTGGCCCCAACACCCGAAATCGCATGCAGCCCCCGCTCCTCGGCACTCCGGTGGCACGGGTGGCGGCAGACTCCCCCAGCTGCCCGGCCCTCGTCACCCTAGGGCCGGGCGCACCCCCGGCTTCGGACAGCCGGACCCCTGATCCGGTGCCCCGCACCCTGGCCCGCGACCCGCAAGCCATGCTTTAGGCGCGCCGTGGAGCATGCCGAGGCGTTGGCGGCAGGGGCGCCGGGCGTTCGGCAGTTGCCCCGGGTGCGCCAGAAGGGGGCTGACGTTGTCTGGATTCGCTACGTTCACCGATGTGCTCCGCGGCCGGGCCGCGGCGCTGGGCGAGCGCGACGCTCACGTGTTCCTCGGTGACGCCCCGGGCGCCGCCGCCGAGCACCTCACGTACGGGGAGCTGGACCGGGCGGCCCGGGCCATCGCGGTGCGGCTGCGCGAGCACGGCGCCCTGCGGCAGCCGGTGCTGCTGCTGTACCCGCCGGGCCCCGGCTTCCTGAAGGCGTTCGCCGGCTGTCTGTACGCGGGCGCCGTCGCCGTTCCCGCCCCGCTCCCCGGTGACCGGGGCGAGCGGCTGCAGCGCGTGTCGGGGATCATCCGCGACACCGGCGCGCAGCTGGTGCTGACGGACTCCGCCAACGCCCCCGACGTGTCGCTGTGGCTCGCCATGGCGGGCCGGGGCGAGACGGTGTGCCTGGCCACCGACGTGGAGGAGGGGCTGAACGCCGACGCCTGGCAGCCGCCCCGCACCGGTCCGGACGACCTGGCGTTCCTCCAGTACACCTCGGGTTCGACCTCCCGGCCGCGCGGTGTGATGGTCAGTCACCGCAACCTCCTCGCCAACATGGAGGCCATGCGCAACGTCCTGGGTTCCACCGCCGAGGACGTGTTCGGCAGCTGGCTGCCGCACTACCACGACATGGGACTCATCTGCCATCTGCTGCACCCGCTGTGGCTGGGCACCAGGTCGGTGCAGATGTCCCCCACCGCCTTCGTCAAGCGGCCGGTGCGCTGGCTGCGCTCGATCGGCGAGTACGGGGTGACCATCGGCGGCGGCCCCAACTTCTGCTACGACCTGTGCCTGCGCCGGATCACGGACGAGCAGCTCGCCGGCCTGGACCTGAGCAGCTGGCGGCTGGCGATCAACGGCGCCGAACCGGTGCGCCACCAGACACTTGAGGCCTTCGCCGGGCGCTTCGCCGCGGCCGGTTTCCGCCGCGGGAGCCTCTTCCCGGCCTACGGGCTCGCCGAGGCCACGCTCGTCGTGTCCGGCGGCACGCCCGGCCACGGCCCGCGCACCCTGACCGTCGACGCGGCCGGCCTGGAGTACGACGAGCTGCGCCCGCCGCGCCCGGGCCGACCGGTGCGGACCCTGGTCGGGAGCGGTACCGTACGCGACTTCGACGTGCGGATCGTGGAGCCGGTGACCGGCGGCGAGGTGCCCGAGGGCCGGGTCGGGGAGATCTGGGTGCGCGGCGACAGCGTCGCCCAGGGCTACTGGCGCCGTCCCACCGACACCGCCCGCACCTTCGAAGCCATGGTGGACGACGGGGACAGCGGCTTCCTCCGCACCGGTGACCTCGGGGTGATCGACGGGGACGAGCTGTACGTCACCGGCCGCCTCAAGGAGATGATCATCCTCAACGGGCGCAACATCTATCCGCAGGACGTCGAGTGGGCGGTGCGCGAGACGGAGCCGGCCCTCGGGGCGGGCCAGGGCGCCGTCTTCACGGTGGACGCGGACCGCGAGCAGCTCGTCGTCGTGCACGAGGTGCGCCCCGAGAACGCGGACTGGGAGACGCTGCGCGCCCTCGCCCGGCGCATCCAGATCCTGATCGGCCAGGACTTCGACGTGCCCGCGGCCAATGTGCTCCTGGTGCGGCCGGGCACCCTGCGCCGTACCACCAGCGGCAAGATCCAGCGGACCCTGATCCGGAAGCTGTTCCTGGCCGGCGAGGTCAGCGGCGCGTACGAGGTCCTCGACCCGGCCGTGCACGCCCTGGTCCGTCCGCGTGACACGCTGCTCGGCAACGACCTGCTGCGGCCCTCCGCCCGCGCCGCCGCGGAGACGGCGTGGTGAGCGCCGTCGCCGTCGCCGCCGGACCGGCCCCCCGGGCGCCGGTGCGGCGGCCCGCGCCGTCCCCGGAGTCGACGAGCGGCCGGGTCCGGGCCGCCGCCCTGGAGGCCCTGCTCGGCGACCCGGCAGCGCCCGGCAACCCGGCCGGGCACCACGCACTGCTCGCCTCCGACCAGGCGGCGGCGCTGTCCCCGGAGGCGGAGGGGCTGCTCGACGACTTCGGGATGCACCGCGAGTTCGTTCCGCGCGAGCTCGGCGGCCGCTTCGACTCCCCCGAGGGCCTGCTGCGGGTGATGCGCCCGGTGTTCCGCCGGGACGTGTCCCTCGGCATGGGCTACGGCATGACCACCTTCATGGCCGCCTCCGACGTCTGGATGCGCGGCAGCGAGGAGCAGCGGTCGTGGCTGGGCGGCCTGCTGCTGGGCGGTTCGAAGGCCGCCATCGCCCAGCACGAGACCGCGCACACCAACGACTTCGTCCGCAACCAGATCTCGGCGGACCTGCTCCCCGGCGGCGGCCTGTCGGTGACCGGGGCCAAGCCGGTGGTCAACAACCTGCACCGGGCCGACGCCCTGGTGCTGTTCTGCCGTACCGGCGAGCACTTCCCCGGCGGGACGCAGAGCGCCCTGCTGCTGGACCCGCGCACCCTGCCCGCCGACCGCTACCGGACCGAGCGGCGGCCCGCCGCGGTGGGCCTGCGGTCCTGCTTCTTCTCGGGCGTCCGCTTCGACGACTGCCCGGTGCCCGACGGCGCGCTGCTCGGCGCGCCCGGCAGCGGGGTCGCGACCTCGCTGCAGTCGTTCCAGATGAGCCGTACGCTGATGGCCTCCCTGTCGGTGGCGGCCGTGGACACGAGCCTGCGCACGGCCGTGCTGGTGGACCGCCGGCGCGGGCCCGGCGCGGCCGGCACGGCGCCGGTGGACCCGCAGCACACCGCGAACACGCTGACCGGCGCGTTCGTGAACCTGCTCCTGTACGACTGCCTGGCGGTCGTCGCCACCCGGGCGCTGCACCTGCTGCCCGCCGAGACCAGCGTGTACTCGGCGGCGGTGAAGCTGCTGCTGCCGCGGGTGCTGATCGAGACGATGTACGACCTGTCCACGGTCCTGGGCTCGCAGCTGTACACGCGGGAAGGCACCGTCGGCGTCCTGCAGAAGCACATCCGGGACGTGCCGGTGATCAGCCTCGGCCACGCGGGGACGGTCGCCTGCCAGGCGACGATCATCCCGCAGCTGAAGCAGCTGGCGAGCCGCTCCTGGTTCACCGAGGAGGAGGCCCCCGCCGCGCTGTTCCAGCCCGACGCGCCCCTGCCGGCGTTCCGCTACGACGCGCTCGCGCTGGCGAGCGGACGCGACAGCCTCAGCGCCTCGCTGCTGGCCGCCGCAGCGGAACTGCCGGGCCGCGACCCGGTGGAGCGGGCCCTGCGCACGATGACGGAGCACCTCGTCGAGGAGCTGCGGGACCTGCGCCGGCGGGTGCTCGCGCTGCCGCCGCTGGACGGCGGGACGCCGGTGGGACCGGCCTGGTTCGCGCTGACGGACCGCTACGTCCTGGTCCTGGCGGCCGCGGCCGTGCTCGGCGTCCGCCGCCACAACCGCCACGGCCTCGACCCGTTCCTCGCCGATCCGGCCTGGGCGGCGGCCGCCCTGCACCGCATCACGAGCAGACTGGGCACCGCGCCCGTGGAGCTGCCCCCCGAGTGCCTGGCCCGCGTCCACCAGGAGGTGCTGGCCCGCTTCGGGGACCGGCGCAGCTACGACCTGCACAACACCCCGCTTCCCGGCTGACGGGCGACGCCCCCGACCACCGCTTCCCCCTTAGCCCGCACGCAAGGAGTCCAGGGATGTCCCTGCCCGTGTCGCCGCACAGCGCGGCCCCGCTGCACCACTGGCTGACCGACCGCCTCGCCGTCTACCTCGACCGGCTGCCGGACAGCATCGACCCCACCGTGCCGCTCGCCGAGTACGGCATGGACTCGGTGGGGGCGCTGAGCCTGTGCGGGGACATCGAGGACACGTTCCACATCGCCGTGGACCCGTCGCTGGCCTGGGACCACCCGACCGTCGTCGCGCTGGTCGCCCACCTCGGCGCCCGGGGCGTGACGGTTCCCGTCACGGGGGTCTCCCGGTGAGCTCCGCCTCCGTGGCCCTGGTCGGGCTCGACTGCGTCTTCCCGGGCGCGCCGGGCCCCGACGCCTACTGGGACCTGCTGATGCGCGGCGGCGACGCGACCGGGGAGCAGCCCGGCCCGCGCAGGTTCGGGCCGGGGTACGAGACGCCGGTGCGCGGCGGTTTCATCGACGACGCCGACGTGTTCGACAACGACTTCTTCACCGTCTCGCCGCGCGAGGCCGCGGCGATGGACCCGCAGCAGCGGCTGCTGCTCCAGTGCGCGTGGCGGGCCCTGGAGGACTCGGGGCGCTCGCCGCGGTCCCTGGCGGGCGGCGACACCGGGGTGTTCGTCGGCATGATGGGCAGCGAGTGGGGCCAGCTGCACCTGGGCGACTACGGCCGGGTGACCCCGCAGCTGGGCGCCGGGTCCAGCGCCGGCATGGCCGCCAACCGCATCTCGTACCACCTCGACCTCAAGGGGCCGAGCCTGTCGGTGGACACGGCCTGCTCCTCCTCGCTGGTCGCCGTCCACCTGGCGGTCAACTCACTGCTGTCCGGGGAGTGCGGGACGGCGCTGGCCGGAGGGGTCAACCTGATCCTGACCCCGGCGCTGGGGCTGGTGTACGCGCAGATGGGGCTGGCCTCGCCGGACGGCCGGTGCCGCCCGTTCAGCGCCGACGCGAACGGCATCGCGCGCAGTGACGGCGTCGGGGTGGTGGTGCTGCGGCGGCTGGAGGACGCGCTCGCCGACGGGCAGCGGGTCTACGCCGTCATCCGGGGCACCGCCGTCAACCAGGACGGGCGCAGCAACGGCGTCACCGCGCCGAACCGGCACTCCCAGCGGGAGGTCGTCGCGGCCGCGTACCGGCGGGCCGGGGTCACCCCCGACCAGGTGCGGTTCGTCGAGGCCCACGGCACGGGCACGGCGCTCGGCGACGTCATCGAGTGCGGGGCCCTGGGCGAGGTGCACGACGTGCCGCGCGAGGAGCCGTGCGCGATCGGCTCCGTCAAGGGCAACCTCGGGCACACGGAGGGGGCTTCGGGGATCGCCGGGCTGATCAAGGTGGCGCTGGCGCTGCACCACCGGATCGTGCCCGCAAGCCGGTACGCGGACCGCGAGAACCCGCAGCTGCGGCTCGCCGAACGGGGCCTGGCCCTGCTGAAGGCCCCGGTGCGGCTGCCCGCCGGTGAGGTCGTGGCGGGCGTGAGCAGCTTCGGCATGGGCGGGACCAACGCGCACGCGGTGCTGGCCGCCGCGCCCCGCGCGGCCCGTACCGGGCGGCGCCGGGCTTCGGCCGCGCCGGCCGGGGTGTTCACGCTCTCGGCCGACACCCCGGAGGCGCTGCGCCGCAACCTCGCCGCGCAGGCGGAGGCGGTGGCCGCCCGCCCGCGCGGGGACGCCGCCGCGCTGTGCTGGAGCAGCAACCGGGTCAAGACCGGGCTGCCCTACCGGGCCGCGTTCACCGCCACCGACACCGTCGAGCTGGCGGCGGCGCTGCGCGCGGCGGCCGAGGACGGGCGGCTCGCGGCCGGGATCGCCGACCGGGCCTGGCGTCCGCCGGTCATCGGGTTCCTCTTCACCGGCCAGGGCGTCCAGGAGCCCGGGATGACGGCCGCCCTGTACCGGCAGTCGCCGCTGTACCGGCGGCGGCTCGACGAGGCCGACGCGGCGCTCGCCCCGCACCTGGGCGGTTCGGTGCGCGACCTGATCCTCGGCGGGGATCCGGCCCTGCACCGCACCCGCTGGGCGCAGCCCGCCCTGTTCGCCGTCGGCCATGCGCTGGCGGCCACGCTGAGCGGCCTCGGCGCGGGGCCGCACGTCGTACTCGGGCACAGCGTCGGGGAGTTCGCGGCCGCCGTGACCGCCGGGGTGCTCACGCTGGACGAGGCGGCCCGGCTGGTCGCGGAGCGGGCACGGCTGATGGACGCGTTGCCCGAGGGCGGCGGCATGCTGTCGGTGCGGGCGGGGCGCGAGGCGGTCGAGGAGTTCCTCACCACCGGTCCGGGGGTGTCCCTCGCCGCGGTCAACGGCCCGCGGAACACCGTCCTGTCGGGCGGGCTCGCGGAGCTGGAGCAGGTCGCCGGCGTGCTGCGCGAGCGCGGTACGCACTGCCGTGCGGTCGGCGTCTCGCACGCCTTCCACTCGCCGCTGATGGCTCCCGTCCTGGAGCCGCTGGCCGCCGCCGCCGCGGGGACCACGCCCGCCGCGCCGCGCATCCCCGTGGCCTCCACCCGGTACGGGCGGCTGCTGGCCGACGAGCCGATGGACGGCGCCTACTGGGCCGGGCAGGCGGCCGGGCCGGTGCTGTTCGCGGACGCGCTGGCCGACCTGGTGGCGCGGACCGCCCCGACCGCGCTGGTGGAGATCGGCCCGGCGCCGCAGCTGATCCAGCTGGTGGGCCGGTCCGGGCTGGCCGACGGGATCCGGCTGCTGCATCCGGCGCCGGGCCGGGACGCGACGGCCCGCGACCTGGCCGAGACCGTCGCCGCCCTGTACCGCTCCGGGCTGGAGCCGCAGTGGGACGAGCTGTACGAGCCCGCCTGGCGCACCACCGAGCGGCTGCCCCCGTACGCCTTCTCCACCGAGCACCGCTTCTGGCACGCCGCGACCGCCCGCCCGCAGGCCCCCTCGGCCCCGGCCCCCTCCTCGCCCCTGTCCCCCTCCGCTTCCCCGTCCCCGGCCGCGCCCGCGGCCGCCGCGGACAGCGGGGGGCTCGGCGGGTCCGAGGACCCGGTGCTGGCCGCCGTCGTGCGGGCCGTGGTGGAGGTGGGCGACTACGCGCCGGAACGCGTCGACCGAGGGTCCAGGTTCTATGAGGATCTCGGCTTCGACTCTGTAATGATCATGCAGCTCAAGGACCGGATCGAGACCTCGCTGCCGCAGGCCGGCGGCATCGCGGTGCAGCAACTGCTGCCCGCGCTGCGCTCGGTGGGCACCCTGGCCGACTTCGTCGGCGAGTGGATCAGTGTGGGGGTACGACCGTGAAACCCGTGACCGAGACCGCCCTGTACGTCGTGGGCACGGGCACCGCCCTGCCCGGCGACCCGGTGGACAACACCACGCTGGGCAAGGTGTTCGGGATCAGCGAGGAGTGGATCGACCTCTTCGTGGGGACCCGCAGCCGGCACTTCTGCTGGGACCTGGGCACCGGCACCCTCACCCACAGCCTCGCCGACCTGTGCGCCGAGGCCGCCGGGCGGGCCCTGTCGGGCTCCGGCCTCGTCCCCGCCGACCTCGACTTCCTGATCCTGGCCACCGCCACGCCCGACACCCTGCTGCCCACCACCGCGACCGTGGTGGCCGACCGGCTGGGCCTCAGCCACCTGCCCGCCTTCCAGCTCCAGGCGGGCTGTTCGGGCGCCGTGCAGGCGCTGGACGTGGCCCGCGCGCTGCTCGCGGGCGGCCACCGTGCGGGCCTCGTCGTCGGCGGGGACGTCACCGACCGCTTCCTCGACCCGGGGCGCGAGGCGGTCAGCCTGCCCACCGAGGAGCTCGTCAACTACGTGCTGTTCGGCGACGGGGCGGGAGCGGCCGTGGTGGCCTCGGAGCCCGTCGGCGAGGCCATCGCCGTACGGAGCCTGCTGCACCGCTTCACCGGGCGGGGCCGCGCCCCCGGCCAGATCGTCGACTGGCAGGGCGTGGTCCGCCACACCGCGGGCCGGCAGATGCTGTTCGAGGACTACAAGGCCATCGAGGAGAGCGTTCCCGCCATGGCCTCGGAGATCTTCTGGGAGCTGCTGGCCGACGCCGGCTGGTGCCGTGAGGACCTCGACTACGTCCTGCCCCCGCAGCTCTCGGGCCGGATGACGGCCCGCATCAGGGAGCACCTGGACGTACCGGAGCTGCGTGAGGTGTCCTGCGTGGCCGACACCGGGAACACCGGCAACGCCCTGCCCCTGATCCAGCTCGACCGGCTCGCCGAGGAGCTGGGCGACGGCGAGCGGGCCCTGGCCGTGGTGGTCGAGTCCAGCAAGTGGATCAAGGGCGGGCTGGCGCTGCAGCGGGTCCCGGAGACGGACGGCGCCGGATGACCGCCCCCGCCTCCCCCACCGCACCCGCCGGCCCCCCGGCGCCCCCCGACCCGGTGCGGGAGCTGCGCGCCCTGCACCGCGCGGGCCGGCTCGCCGGGGAATGGCCCCGCGTGGCGGCGCTGCTGGCCGAGCTGACCGACCACGGGGACCGGGAGCCCGAGGCCGTCCGCACCGATCTGGTGCGGGCCGGCCGGGTCCTGGCGGCGCTCCCGGCGGCGGAGGTCCTCGCCCGGCACCCGGACACCCCCCTGGTCACGGTGGCCGTCACCGGGCACTCCACCCTGGTCCAGCTCACCGACCCGCTGGTCGCCGAGCTGGCCCGGCACGGCCTGCTCTCCCGGGTGCTGTCCGGGGACCACGGCGCCTACCTGCGCGACCTGCACGACGGCGACGGCGAACTGCGCCGCCACCGGCCCGGCCTGACGCTGTGCGTACTCGACGCGGGCGCCGTCTTCGACGAGCTCCCGGAGCCGTGGACCTGGCAGGACGTGGAGGCCGGCTGCGCCCGGCTGCTGGAGCGGCTGCGCGCGGTCACCGCCGCGCACGCCGCGGACGCCGCGGGTCCGCTCGTCCTGAACACCCTGCCCCTGCCCCGGATCCGCCTCCAGCAGCTCGTCGGGCAGCGGGAGCGGGCGCTGCTCGGAGCGGTGTGGCGGGAGTTCAACGCCCGGCTGCTGCGGCTGGCCGGCGAGCACCCGACGGTGGCCGTGGTCGACCTGGAGCCGCTGATCGCCGACGGCGGCCCGGCCGCCGATCCGCGCCTGGCCCTGTACACGCACGCCCCGTACACGGAGCAGCTGCTCGCCGCCTACGCCCGGGAGGCCGTGCACGTGCTGCGCGCCCACCGGGGCATGACCCGCAAGTGCCTGGTCCTGGACCTCGACGACACCCTGTGGGCGGGGATCCTCGGCGACGACGGCCCCGAGGGGATCACGGCCGCCGCCGGCACCCTGGCCGGGGAGCCGCACGCGGCGCTGCAGCGCACCGCGCGGCAGCTCGCCGCCCAGGGGGTGCTGCTCGCGGTCAGCAGCAAGAACGATTCCGCTCCGGTCCTCGGCGTGCTCCGCGACCACCCGGACATGGTGCTGCGCGAGCGGGACTTCGTACGCGTCCACGCCAACTGGGAACCCAAGGACGGCAATCTGCGGGACATCGCCGCCGCCCTCGGCATCGGCGCCGACGCGCTGGTCTTCGCCGACGACTCCCCCGCCGAGCGGGCCCTGGTGCGGGCCCGGCTCCCCGCCGCCGCCGTGGTGCCGCTGGGCACGGAACCGGCCCTGCACGTCACCCGGCTGCTGGCCGACGGCTGGTTCGACACCCCCCGGCTGACCGGCGACGACCTCGCCCGCACCGCCCGCTACCACGAGGCGGCCGCCCGCGCGGAGCTGGAGCGCGGCAGCGGATCGTACGAGGAGTACCTGCGCGGTCTGGGCGTCCGGGTCCGGATCGCGCCGCCGCAGCCGCACGAGCGCGACCGGATCGTCCAGCTGTCGCTGCGCACCAACCAGTTCAACCTCACCGGCGAACGGCTCGGCGCGGACCGCGTCGCCGCCCTCGCCGCCGACCGCGCGGGCCTGCTGCTCGGGGTGCACGTCGGCGACCGGTTCGGCGAGAGCGGCCTGGCCGGCGCGGTCCTCGGCCGGTACGCGGCCGACGGACTGCACCTGAACGGCTTCTGGCTCAGCTGCCGGGTGTTCGCGCGCGGGGTCGAGCAGGCCGTCCTCGCGACCCTGCTGGCGCACGCGGCGGCCCTGGGCCTGCCGGCCGTGCACGCCCGCCACCGGCCGACCGCCAAGAACGCCCGGTCGGGCGGCTTCTACCCCTCACTGGGCTTCGCCGAGACCGTCACGGACCCCGACGGGTCGCTGCACTACCGCCACGACCTGGCGGAGCTGCCCCCCGTACCCGACCACTTGACCACCGATCCACGCCTCGGAGGGGACGACGATGAGCCTGCCGGAACCACCCGCTGATCTCCCGGGCTTCCTCGCCCTGATCAGTGACGAACTCGGACTGGAGCTGACCGAGGAGCAGGCCCGCGCCGACCTGGACGCCCTGCCGTCCTGGGACTCCGTGCACCTGCTCCGGCTGGTCATGCTGATCGAGCAGGAGACGGGGAGCCGCGTGCCCGTCTCCGCCGTGCTGCGGGCCCGCAGCATCGCGCAGATCCACACCGAGGTGCTGGCCGCCTCCGGCGCCCGGCCCGTGTCCCGGGGCGGTGCGCGGTGATCGCTCCGGCGTCCGTGTCGCCGGGCGAGCCGATCGCGGTGCGCGCCGAGGGCACCGACTGGGAGGCGGTCCGCGCGGACCTGCGCACCCACGGCACGGCCCTGGTGCACGGCACCCTCGCGGACTGGCGCCCCCGGGACGCCGACGGGCCCGCGCTGCGCGCCGTGCTGGGCCGTGACTGGACCCGCTACAGCGGCATCGCGCACGAGGACATCCGGGAGCGGTACGCGGCCTCGCGCAGGCTGCTCAAGCACGCGGCCGCGGCGGCCCTGCACGCGGACGCGGCGGACCTCGAACTCACCTACGGGCCCACCGGGCGCCCGTACCTGCGCGGCTGCGACCAGATCGACATCAGCCTCAGCCACACCGGGGACCTGCTGCTGGTGGGCCTGACCACGCGCGGGCTCGTCGGCGTCGACGCGGAGCTCGCGGACCGCCAGATCTACAGCAAGGGCCTGGACCGGCACATCTGCACCCCGGCCGAGCGCCTGCACCTCACCGGGCTGGACCCGGCGCAGCGCAATCCGCGGCTGGTGCGGCTGTGGACCCTGAAGGAGGCCTACAGCAAGGCCATCGGGCAGGGCATGCAGTTCCGGTTCACCGAGTTCGGCTTCGGGCCGGACGACCGGCCGGCCCGCGTGCACCGGCCGGACGGCACCCCCGGCGCGGGCTCCGAGTGGGCCTTCCGCACGTATGGCCTCGACGTCGGCGGCGTCGCGTTCTGCGTCAGCGCGGCCGTGTACGACGCGGGGCTCGGCCGCACCCTGGACACCGAGATCACCACGATGCTCGACTCCGAGGCCGCCGAGGCGCTGGGGCGGGCGCTGCGGGCCGCCGTCGGCTGACCCCGGGGGGTGTCCTGTCCGTCTCCGTCAGTGGTCCTCCACGACCACCGTGGTCGCCTCCAGGACGGTACGGCCGGCCTGGGTGAGGGTCAGGGTGAGGGGTGCCGTCCGCCGGCCCGCGGCGTCCCGCCCCGGCCTGCCGGTCACCGCGGCGCAGCGCAGCGGGAGGTCGGCCTCGGCGTATCCGCGGACGTGGACCTGGAGCGAGGCGAGGGCGCTGCGCCCGGGTTCGAGGCAGTGGCCGCGCCCCACGGCCAGCAGGGACGTCTGGCGCAGGGATTCCAGCAGGGCCGGCGCGGGTACGTGCCCGTCCCGCGCGGCGGCCGCGCCGAGCCAGTGCGGGGGCACGGTCACCCCGACGGACAGCCGGCCGTCGCGCGGTCCGGAGGGGCCGTGCAGCAGGACGTTGGCCGGATCCCGTCGTCCCACCTCCTCGGGGGCGACCGGGGTGCCGGCGGGGGCCGGGCGGTCCTGTCCGGCCGTCGAGCTGAGCGCGGCCAGCCTGCTGTGCTCGCGGTGGCTGCGGTGCACCATCGGGGCGAGGAAGACCAGGTTCGCCGTGCCCGTGCCGCAGGGCACGTCGTCGATCTCCAGCGCGGTACGGAACTCCAGCGCGCGCGGCACCCCGTCGATGACCTTGTCGGGGCGGACGCTCATCGTGGTGGCCAGCCGCGCGGGGGCGGCCCCGGGCCGGGTGCGCCACGGTCCGATGTCGCTCACCTCGATGCCCACCCGGTAGAAGATCCCCGTGCGGTTCCCGGGCACGCGGAAGTGGGTGCGGCCGATGAACTCGCCGACTTCCCGGAGCATGTCGGCCGCCGCCACCACGTCGTGGAAGTGCCCCGGGCCGTCGTCGAACAGCGGGTGACCGGACGTCAGGTCGCCCAGCAGGACGAACTCCTCCGCCACGGGCGGTGCGGCGGCACCGCCGTGCCGGTCCCAGGGCTGCGGACGGTGCACCAGGTGCCGTGCGGCAGCCCTGGCGGCAGTCGGTCCCGCGGCGATGACGGCGGTGTCCATGGCTGGCCCTCCCTCCGGCCCCACCGGGTGCTGAGGCCGCAGGCATCAGGCTGCCGGGGGTCCGGCGGGGGGAACCAGCCGTGGAACCTGGCAGGTTGCTGTCCGTCAGCTAGTACCCACCCCTGCGGAGTCCCCGGCGGCCTCCCCGGCGGCCGAGCCCGAGGGGGCGAAGTCGGCGCCGAGGAGCCCGTAGAGCGCGACGTTGACGCCCGTCTGGAACCTGCTGGTGGACTCCATCTCCTCCATGATCCGGGCGATGTGGCGGCGGCAGGTGCGCACCGACATGCCGAGCCGGCGGGCCACCATCTCGTCCTTGTGGCCCTGCGCCATGAGCCGGATGATCGACCGCTTGAGGTCGTCGGCGATGTCGGCGGTGTCCTCCTCCCCGGGGGTGAAAGGCGCGGCCCCCGCCCACATGTGGTCGTAGACCTTGCACAGGAAGGCGACGAGCGTCGGCTCGCGGACCACGATCGCGCCCGGGGAGCGGCCCTCCACGTGCTGCTCGGGGAGGAAGGCCACCTCGCGGTCGTAGATGAGCATCCGGTCGACCAGTTCGTCCGTGGTGCGCACGTCGGCGCCTTCGGCCGTGACCGCGCGCACGTAGTCGGTCGTCGCCAGGTCGCTGCGGACGGTGTGCTGGTACAGGTGCCGGACGTGCACGCCGCGGTGCAGCCGGTCGAGGGTCAGGGGCAGGGCCGTCTCCATGGCGCCGGGCCGGCGGGAGCCCCCCGGCTGGGAGGTCAGCAGCTCGATGCGGCAGCGCGTACCCCATTCGTCCAGCATCGACTGGAGCACTCCCACGTCACTGATGACGTCGAAGGCCTCCGCCTGATTGCGCCTGCGGCGGGTCTCGAAGTAGGCGGGCAGCAGTCCCAGCATCTGCGTCTTCACGCTGCTCACCGCTTGCTGCATCTCGCGGATCTCGGCCTCCGCGGGGCCGACCAGGTCCGCTGCCGCCGCGTCCGGGCTCACCGGGACCAGCTCGTCCGGGCGGCCGGGCATCGGGCGGAGCAGGCGGAGCGTGGTGAGCGCCTCCTCCACTCGCCCGGCCTCCTGCTCCGTCATGCGCAGGGCGGACGCGATCTCCGTACGGACGAAACGTCCCAACAGGACGGCGTGCTGATAGGCGGACGCACTCGCGTCGTCCAACTCCCCGAACTCGGACCCGTGTAGGGAACTCCCCGACATCCCGTTTGACACCCCCATGTGCTGACAGGACTTGCTGCCAGGCAACTTTACGCATGCCCTTTCGGCTTGGAGCCCGCCGTGTCCGCTGGTCAGGATGTCCCTGCAAACAAAAGTTGTCGACACGGGGGTTAGACATGAACAGCACTTCCATCCGAAAAGCCACAACCGCCGCCGTTCTCGCGTTCGGCCTGTGGGGAATGGCCTGGACCAATGTTGCCCAGGCGTCCCAGCCCGTAACCAAGATCACGGTGACCGCGCCGAAGGACCTCGCCGACCTGCGCGTGAGCGAGACGGTCGTCAACTGCCCGCTGGACGACCGCTGGGAGCTCACCTGCCCGTGAGGACCGGCCTTTAGCAGGCCACAAGCGCGCGGGGGCATGATCCGGGGCACGGGCTCCCGGATCCCCCGCCGGTAGAGCCGGACCGTTCGCCCCGCTGATTTCGGAAAAGTTTTTCCGAAATCAGCGGGGCTTCGGCATGAATGGGCGCCAGGGATATGAGCAAAACATACCGCCCATGGCACTTGCACCCGGCAGTAGTCAGCGGATATTGGCGCTCAACCCGACGACGTGTGCGACCTGTGTCCGGGAATTCATCCCGAGCTTCTTGAAGATCCGGCTCATATACGTCTCCACCGTCTTCACGCTGATGTCCAGTCGGGCCGCAATCTGTTGGTTCGTACGGCCTTCTCCCACCAGCCCGGTGACGATGCGCTCCCGCTCACTGAGCAGGGACAGCCGGCTGGCGTCGGGGGATCCGCCCGCGTGCGCCCCGGTGCGGCGCTCCGCCCCGAGCGCCGCGGCGGCGAGAGCGGGCACGGCGGTCTGTTCCGCGAGCGCGGCCGCCAGCCGGATGCGCGCCCGTGCCCCCTCGGTGTCGCCGACGGCCAGCGCGGCCTCCGCCAGCCCCAGGGCCAGCAGCCCCGCCAGATGCGCCTGCCCGTGCTCCAGTGCCGCCGCCAGGCCCCGCTCGACGAGCCGGCCCGCCCGCTCGGGCTCGCCCAGCCCGGTCTCGGCCGCTCCCAGCCAGCGCAGCGCCTCCAGGTGCGCGGCCCGCTCCGGCTCCCCGGTCCGCGCCAGCAGGGCCTGCGCCCCGTCCGCCGCCGCCCTGGCCGACTCACCGTCACCGGCCGCCGCGCAGGCGGCGGCGAGCAGGGCGTACGCGTGCGCCCGCGCCCCGGGGTCGTCCGCCGGGGCCGTCCGCACGGCCTGCTCGGCCGCGGCGCGGGCCTCCTGCGGGTCCGCCCCCGCCTCCGGCTCCAGGGCCAGCGCCGCCCGTTCCGCGTCGGCGGCGGGGCCCGCCGGGGGCAGGCCGCCGTCCCCGTCGAGCACGGACCGGGCCTGTGCGTGGCGGCCGCTCCAGCGCAGGGCGCGGGCCTGCCACACCGCCGTGTCGGTCCGGCCGCCGGGCAGCCGGTCCTCGTGCGAGCGGGGTCCGGTCTCCTCGTAGCCGCGTACCGCCTCCTCCAGACGGCCCGACAGCACCAGCGCCTTGTTGAGCAGGAGGCGGACCTCCACCGGTACCGGACCGGTGGCCATCACCCGGCGCAGGGCCGCGGCGGAGCGGGCGGGCCGGGTGTACAGGCCGTCGCGGGCGCTCAGCGCCAGGGCGCGGATGTCCTCCAGGCCGATCCCGGCGGCGTGTTCGAGGTGCGCGGCCAGCGTCCTGCGGGCCCCGGCGGCCCCGGCGTCACCGCCCTGCGGGGCGTCCTGCGGCGTGTCCTGCGGGGCGTCCTGCGGACCGGCCGCCGTGCCGGCCTCGGCCCTCAGCGCCTCCAGGGCGCGCCCCAGCGCCGCACTGCGCCAGCCGGCCCCCGAGGCGTGGTGGACCAGCGCCCGGACCGCCGGGCGGACGAAGCGGAACCGCGTACCGGCCGCGCCCTCGGGCCGGACCAGCCCCTCGCCGTGCAGCTCGTCCAGCCCGGCCAGCGCGTGCTCCACCGGCACGCCCGCGGTGTGGGCGAGCGCGGCGGCGCTGAACGGGTCGCCGAGCAGGGCGGCGGCGCACGCGCAGCGCCAGCCGAGGGACGACAGCGTGTGCAGGTCGATCGAGTCGGACGCGAGCACCGGCGGTACGCCCGTGGCCAGTTCGGCCGTCGCGTGGAAGGACGGACCGGGCGCGGCGCCCCGGGCGAGGGCGTGCAGCAGCCCCGGCACGCCCGCCGCGTCGCGGAGCACCAGCTCGGCGGCGAGCGGCGGCGTCCCGGGCGGCAGCAGGGCGCGGGCGTCGGCCGGGGGCAGCGGACCCAGGGCGAGGTGGCGGACCCCGGGCGCGTCGTACGGCACGGCCGCCAGGTGGCGGCCGCCCGGCACGGAGCGGTGCGCGAAGACGGTCAGCACGGCACCCCGCGGGGGGTGCCGGACGAGGTGGTCGAGCAGGTCGAGGACCTCGGGACCGGCCCGGTGCACGTCGTCCAGGACCAGCAGCGTCCCGCGCTCCCCCAGCAGCCCCAGCAGGACGCGCAGGGCACGGACCGCCGCACCGGGGTCGGGCCGTTCCCCGGCTCCGGGCAGGGTGGCGAGGGCGGGCAGGACGGGCGCGAGCGCGCGGGTGCGCGCCTCGCCGAGCCGCTCGAACAGGGTGCCGTCGGCGCGGGCCAGATGGTCGTCCAGGGCGTCGGCCACCACCTCGAAGGGCCGGGTCCGGCCCGCCCTGGGCACCCGCCCGGACGCCACCGTCCACCCCTCCTTGTGCGCGGTGGCGGCCAGTTGCCGCAGCAGCCGGCTCTTGCCGCTCCACGGCTCGCCGGTCAGCCGGACGAACCGGGAACCCTCGCCGGCCAGCCGCAGCTCGCGGTGGAGGACCGCGAGGTCCCGCGTCCGGGCCGCCGCCAACGGCTCCTGCTGGTGAAGCACGGGCATCCCCCTCGTGTACGCGTTCCCCCCTCCGGCAGCCTCGCCGACCCGCGTCCCCGCGCACAGACCCGCCGTACCGTCACTACCTGCATGTCAGTTACTGCGGAGGGCGACCCGGGTCCCGGGCCCGGGTGTCGGGATGTTCCCTGACGGGCCGTCCGGGGCGGCCGCCCGGGGACCGCCGCGACCTGCGGAAAAGGGGAGAAGCACCGACTGGTGGGGCCGGCCCGGCACGGCGACGATCGGGGCATGTCCGCCCGTACACGTCTCGGTTACGCCTCCGGCTCCCTGGTCACCGGAGCCTTCAACACGCTGCCCGGTCTGCTCCTGCTGCCCTACCTCACCGACACCCTCGGCGTCGGCGCCGCCATGGCGGGGGCCGTCGTCCTGGTGCCCAAGGTCTGGGACGTGCTGCTCACCCCGTACGCGGGGCGGATCAGCGACCGGACCCACGGCCGGTGGGGCCCGCGGCGCGGCCACGTCCTGGGCGGGGGCCTCGGTGTGGCCGCCGCCTTCGCCCTGATGTTCGCGGGGGCCGCGCGGGGGCCGGCGGGTGCGCTGTGGGCCGCCGCGGGCTTCCTGCTCACCGCGACCGCGTTCGCGTTCTTCCAGGTGGCGTACGCCGCCCTGCCCGCCGAGATCGCCACGAGCGCGCGGGACCGGGTGCGGCTGGTGGGGGGCCGGGTGGCCGGCATCGCCGTCGCCGCCCTGGTCGCCGGAGCGGCCGCGCCCGCCGTCGTCGAGGCGGGCGGCGGGGGCCTGTCCGGGCACCGCTGGGCCGGGCTGTTCGGCGCCCTCGTGGTCGCCGTCGGAACGCTCGGCGTGTTCTTCGGGACCTCCCGGGCCACCGCGTCCGGCGCGCCGCGGGAGGCGGGGAAGGCGGGGGAGCCGCGCACCGCCGGACCCCGCGCGTGGTTCGCCGTGCTGCGCGGCAACGCCCACTTCGCCGCGCTGCTGCGCGGGGCCACCGTCCTCGTCGCCGGCACCGGGGTGCTGCTCGCCGGCTGCCCCTACTACGCCGAACACGTCCTGGAGCGGCCCGGGATGACCGGGGTGCTGGTCGCCGCGTTCGTCCTGCCGAACCTGTTCACCACGGCCCTGTGGTCCCGCGTGGCCGCCCGGCACGGTCACCGGCGGGTGCTCGGTCTGTCCTGCGCCCTGTTCGCCGGGGGCGCCCTGCTGCTGCCGGCCGCGCCCGTGCTGCCGCTGTTCTGGGCCCCGGTGGCGCTCCTCGTCGTCGGGACCGGGCACGCGGGGCAGTTGCTGTTCCTGTACGCGATGCTCGCCGAGTGCGCGGCCGGTGACGCCGTCCGCACCGGGCACAGCCGGGCCGGTGCGATGTCGGGGCTGTTCAGCGCCGGGGAGGCGCTGGGCATGGCCGTCGGGCCGTTCCTGATGGGGCTGGTGCTCCAGTCGTCCGGCTACGTCTCCTCCGACACCGGGCACGCCACCGGCCAGGGCGCCGGTGCCGCGTGGGGGGTCCTGGCGGGGATGGGGCTGCTCCCGGCGCTGGCCGCGGCGGGCGGACTGCTGCTGCTGCGCGGCTTCCGGCCCGCGGCCCGTCCGGACCACCCCGCCGGTCCGGCGAGGGCGGCGGCTGCCGCCGCGGCTCCGGCTCCGGCGGCCCCGGCGGGGTTCACGCCAGCCGGGGGAAGGCCGCCGGTTCGGGCGTGACGGGCACCGCGCGGCCCTGGTCGCGCACCAGCTCGACCGGGGCGGCGCCGTCCTCGACGACCGTGCCGATCTCGGCCGCGAAGCGCCCGTACGGGTGGCTGCGCAGCGCGGCCAGGACACCGGCCGCGGCGTCCGGCGCGACGAGCAGGCACAGGCAGCTCTCGCTGGAGGCGTGCAGCGGGTCGACGGCCATGGCCTCCAGGGCCATCCGGGCCTCGTACTGCACGGGCAGCGCGCTTTCCTCGACGCGCAGGGTGTGGCCCAGTTCGCGGGCGTACGCGTGCAGCGCGGCGGCGAGGCCGCCGCGCGCCACGGTCCGTACGGCCCGGATCCCGTCGCCGGACCCGGCCGTGCGGGCCCGCTCCAGCAGTCCGGCCAGCGGCGCACAGCCGCTGGGGACCAGGCTCTCGAAGCCGAGGCCCCGGCGCACCGACAGGATGTGGGCTCCGTGTCCGCCGAGCGGGGCGCTGAGCAGGACGCGGTCGCCGGGGCGGGCGTCGCGGGTGCGCAGCGGGGCGCCGTGGAAGGCGCCGATCCCGGTGGTGTGCAGGTAGACCTGGTCCGCCTCGCCGGCCCGGACGACCCGGACGTCCAGGCCGGCGATCACCACGTCGGCCTCGCGGGCCGCGTCGCGCACGGAGCGGGCCAGCCGGTGCAGTCGCTCCAGCGGCAGGCCCGCCTCGACGACCGCCGACAGGGTCAGGGCGAGGGGCCGGGCGCCGGCGGCGGCGAGTTCGTTGACGGTGGCGCACACGGCGATCCGCCCGATGTCGCCGCTGCCGTAGAACGGCGGGTCGACCACGTGGGCGCCGCTCACCACGGCGGGCGGGTGCTGGCCCAGGGGCGGGCAGGTGCCGCGCACCTCCGCGAGGACGTCCTCCAGCAGGGCGCGCAGCTCACCGCCCGGGGGGAGCTCGTCGTCGTGGGCGAGGGCCACCTGGCCGCCGGGGAGGGCGGCCCCGGCGGCTCTCGTACCCGTCATCCTGTTTCCGGCAGCGTACGGCCGTCGCGGAAGCGGTTGATGGCGTCGAGGTGGCGGGCGCGCAGCTCGTGGTCGCGGACGCCGAGGCCCTCCTCGGGGGCGAGGGCGAGGACGCCGACCTTGCCCTGGTGGAGGTTGCGGTGCACGTCGTAGGAGGCCTGGCCGGTCTCCTCCAGCGGGTAGACCTTGGAGAGGGTCGGGTGGATCTTGCCCTTGGCGATGAGGCGGTTGGCCTCCCACGCCTCGCGGTAGTTCGCGAAGTGCGAGCCGACGATCCTCTTGAGGGACATCCACAGGTAGCGGTTGTCGTACTCGTGCATGTAGCCGGAGGTGGAGGCGCAGGTGACGACGGTGCCGCCCTTGCGGGTGACGTAGACGGAGGCGCCGAAGGTCTCGCGGCCCGGGTGCTCGAAGACGATGTCCACGTCCTCGCCGCCGGTCAGCTCGCGGATCCGCTTGCCGAAGCGCTTCCACTCGCGCGGGTCCTGGGTGCGCTCGTCCTTCCAGAACCTGTAGCCCTCGGCGTTGCGGTCGATGACGGCCTCGGCGCCCATGGCCCGGCAGATGCCGGCCTTCTCGGGGCTGGAGACGACGCAGATCGGGTTGGCGCCGCCGGCCAGGGCCAGCTGGGTGGCGTAGGAGCCGAGGCCGCCGCTGGCGCCCCAGATCAGGACGTTGTCGCCCTGCTTCATGCCGGCGCCGTTGCGGGAGACCAGCTGGCGGTAGGCGGTGGAGTTGACCAGGCCGGGGGAGGCGGCCTCCTCCCAGGTGAGGTGGCGCGCCTTGGGCATCAGCTGGTTGGACTTGACGAGCGCGATCTCCGCCAGGCCGCCGAAGTTGGTCTCGAAGCCCCAGATCCGCTGCTCGGGGTCGAGCATCGTGTCGTTGTGCCCGTCGGCCGATTCCAGCTCCACCGACAGACAGTGCGCGACGACCTCGTCACCGGGGTGCCAGCGGTTGACGCCGGGGCCGGTGCGCAGCACGACGCCCGCCAGGTCGGAGCCGAGGATGTGGTACGGCAGGTCGTGGCGCGCGGCGAGCGGGGACATCCTGCCGTAGCGCTCCAGGAAGCCGAAGGTCGGCAGCGGCTCGAAGATCGAGCTCCAGACGGTGTTGTAGTTGACCGAGGAGGCCATGACGGCCACCAGGGCCTCGCCGGGCCCGAGTTCGGGCAGCGGTACCTGCTCGACGTGCAGGGACTTGCGGGAGTCGCGGTCGCGGGTCGCGATGCCCGCGAACATGTCCGTCTCCGACTTGTGCACGGTCACCGCGCGGTACGACTCGGGCAGCGGCAGGGCCGCGAAGTCGGCGGCGGTGACAGCGGGGGAGCCGCTGCCAGATGCGGTCGACGCGGCGATCGCGTCGAGGATTTCCTTCACAGAGGCCTCCGGCGGTTCGGACGTGACGTTCCACTGATACGCATCCCGGCCCCCGAAGTCCCGGTCGCGGCGCATGCAGTGGGGTCCGCACGGGCGAGGTAGGGGTGCCCCGGGCTCCGGGCGGAGCGGCCGGCGGTGTCCGGGCGGCGGTGTCCGGGCGGCCGCGTGCAAGCCCGGCTTTAGCCCGCCGCCGGACGCTCGTCGCCGCGCACCGGCCGGACCGGCGCGTCTGCGTCGAAAGGGGCCCTCTCATGAGCACCCAGGAGGAGATCCGGTACTCGTCACTGCGGGAGCGCACGGCGGAGCTCGCCGTCCTGCGGGAGGAGGTGGTACGGGGTCCGAGCGACAAGGCGACCGAGGCCCAGCACTCCAAGGGGAAGCTGACCGCCCGCGAACGCCTCGAACTCCTCTTCGATGAGGGGACGTTCACCGAGATCGAAGGGCTGCGCCGGCACCGTGCCACCGGCTTCGGCCTGGAGTACAAGAAGCCGCACACCGACGGCGTGATCACGGGGTGGGGACTGGTCCACGGCCGGACCGCCTTCGCGTACGCCCACGACTTCCGGATCTTCGGCGGCGCACTGGGCGAGGCCCACGCGCAGAAGATCCACAAGCTGATGGACCTCGCCGAGACCACCGGGGCTCCCCTGGTGGGCCTGTGCGACGGCGCCGGCGCCCGCATCCAGGAGGGCGTCACCGCGCTCGCCGGCTACGGCGGCATCTTCACCCGCAACGTGCGCAGCTCCGGGGTGATCCCGCAGATCTCCGTGGTCATGGGCCCGTGCGCCGGCGGGGCCGCGTACTCCCCGGCGCTGACCGACTTCGTCTTCATGGTCCGCGGGACCTCGCAGATGTTCATCACGGGACCCGACGTGGTCCAGGCGGTCACCGGCGAGGCCGTCACCAGTGAGACCCTCGGCGGGGCCGACAGCCATGCGGGGACCTCCGGCGTCGCGCACTTCGCGTACGACGACGAGGAGAGCGCGCTGGAGGACGTGCGCTACCTGCTGTCGCTGCTGCCCGCCAACAACCGCGAGCTGCCGCCGGCCGGCGACACCGAGGACCCGCCCGGCCGGCGCTGCGAGCGCCTGGCCGACCTGGTGCCGGCGCGCCCCAACCAGTCGTACGACATCCGCGAGCTGATCGAGGAGGTCGTCGACCACGGGGAACACTTCGAGGTCCACGCCGCATGGGCGCAGAACGTCGTCTGCACCCTGGCCCGGCTCGGCGGCCGGACCGTCGGCATCGTCGCCAACCAGCCCTCGTGCATGGCGGGCGTCCTCGACATCCAGGCGAGCGAGAAGGCCGCGCGCTTCGTGCAGTTCTGCGACGCCTTCAGCATCCCGCTGGTGACGCTGGTCGACGTACCGGGCTTCCTGCCGGGCGTGGGCCAGGAGCACGGCGGGGTGATCCGGCACGGGGCCAAGCTGCTGTACGCGTACTGCAACGCCACCGTGCCGCGGATCTCGCTGATCCTGCGCAAGGCCTACGGCGGCGCGTACATCGTCATGGACTCCCGCTCCATCGGCGCGGACATCGCGCTGGCCTGGCCGTCCAACGAGATCGCCGTGATGGGCGCCGAGGGTGCCGCGAACGTCATCTTCCGCCGCGAGATCGCCGCCTCCGACGATCCCGACACGGTGCGCCAGATGAAGATCAAGGAATACCAAACCGAACTCATGCACCCCTACTACGCCGCGGAACGAGGCCTTGTGGACGACGTCATCGACCCCGCCGAGACCAGGTCCCGGCTCATCGACGCGCTGGAGATGCTGCGCGGCAAACACGTGCCGCGTCCCAGCCGCAAGCACGGGAACCTCCCCCTGTGAGCCCCGCCGAGGCGCAGCTCCAGCAGGCGGCCTTCCACGTGGTCGGCGGGTCCCCGACGCTGGAGGAGGTCGCGGCCATCGCCCTGCTGCTCACGGCCCGGATGGTGGGCGCCGAGATCGCCCCGCCCGATCCGCGGCCGCTGCGCGCCCATTGGCCCGCAGCGGACGGGGACTTCCGCACCCCGGGCGCGTGGGCGTCGTAGGGCATACGGTTCCTCCGCTTTTAGACCGGCTTTAGCGGTATCCCCGATCCTGTGCGGGCAGGCAGTGAGTCTGCTGCCTCCGCACCCGGCCGAAGGAGACGACGACCATGACAGTGCAGAGCCCGAACGTCATACTCAGCGGCGGACCCTCGTCCAGTGTCGAAGAGCTGGACCGCATCCGCTACGTGGAGGACACCACCGCGAAGGTGAAGGTCCTCAACGGGAACCGGTACGAACACTTCGAGCCCACCGGGGGCACCGTGGTGGACACGGAGCTCGAGCTCGAACTCCTCGTGTACGCCTACAGCGGCCACACCTACATCGCCGAGTAGCCGGAAGCCGTCACGCGGGAAGACACGGGAAGACGCACGAGAGCCGTCCGGGCGCGCAGGCCGCCGGGGCGGCTCTCGTCGCCTCCGGTGCCGTACTTCACCGGTGCCCCGTGCGCGGCGGGGGTCGGTCTCCGTGGCTGTGGCGGGGCCCTCGCGCGGCACGAGGAACGCCGGAGCGCCGGTGGAGCGACCGCTCGCCGCCGCGGTTCCTGGGTAGGCCCCGGGAATGAGCAACGTACGCCCCGACAAGGGGTACACGCGGGACAGCCGGTACATCACCACCCGGATCACCGCCGACGGACGCGACGGCTTCCCCGTGGAGCCCGGCCGCTACCGTCTCGTGGTCAGCCGCGCCTGCCCCTGGGCGCACCGCGCGACGATCGTCCGACGGCTCCTCGGGCTGGAGAAGGCCCTGCCGCTGGCCGTCGCCGGGCCGACGCACGACAAGCGCAGCTGGACCTTCGACCTCGACCCGGACGGCCGCGACCCGGTACTCGGGATAGAGCGGCTCCAGGAGGCCTACTTCGCCCGCGACCCCGGCTACGACCGGGGCATCACCGTGCCCGCGATCGTGGACGTGCCGAGCGGCGAGGTGGTCACCAACGACTACGCGCAGATCACCCTGGACATGTCGCTGGAGTGGACGGCGTACCACCGCGAGGGGGCGCCGGAGCTGTACCCGGCCGCGCTGCGGGCGGAGATCGACGCGGTCAACGAGGACATCTACACGGACGTGAACAACGGCGTCTACCGCGCCGGGTTCGCCAAGTCCCAGGAAGCGTACGAGGAGGCGTACCGGGCGCTCTTCGACCGCCTCGACCGGTTCTCGGAGCGGCTGGAGTCGTCCCGCTACCTCGTCGGCGACACGATCACCGAGGCGGACATCCGGCTGTTCACCTCGCTGGTGCGCTTCGACGCCGTCTACCACGGCCACTTCAAGTGCAACCGGCAGCGGCTCTCGGACATGCCGGTGCTGTGGGCGTACGCCCGGGACCTGTTCCAGACGCCGGGCTTCGGGGACACGGTCGACTTCGACCACATCAAGCAGCACTTCTACGTCGTGCACAGCCACATCAACCCGTCCGGGATCGTTCCCGCCGGCCCCGACCCGTCGGGCTGGCTCGAACCGCACGGCCGGGAGGCGCTGGGCGGGCGCCCGTTCGGGGACGGCACCCCGCCGGGACCGCCCGCCCCCGCCGAGGCCGTCCCGCCGCTGGGCGCGCCGTCGCGCACCTGAGGCCGCGGCCCGGCACGGCGCCGTACGGAGGGGGCGGCCCCGCGGCCGCCCCCTCCGTGCCGTCCGCGGGGTGGTCAGTCCCGTCCGAGAACGTATGCGTCGGACCCCGTGAGGAGGGCCCCGAGGTCCGCCTTGCCGTGTTGCTCCACGGCCGCGTCGAGCTGGTCGGCCATGAGGGTGTCGTAGACGGGCCGCCGCACGCTTCGGAAGACGCCGATGGGTGTCCGGTGGAGGGTGTCGGG